>JAAYMC010000055.1 GCA_012521555.1 Clostridiales bacterium | reverse complement strand
GTAAAATATTGCGCCAAAGCAACAACCCCGCCGCGCGGCTAATTCGCGCGGCGGGGTTTTCTTCAGTATGGGATTGAGGCGCGCCTTGCCATAAGCCCGGCCTGTGCTCCCGCTTTGCCTTATGCCCACGGGAGCACATCATTTTACTTAAATGCCGAGAGGTAATGGGCGCAAAACGGGACGAACCTGCCGTCTGTAAACACGTGGAGGCTGCAGCGGCGCAGGCGCTCTAAGTCGAGGTTGCCGGCGTCCTGAAACGCCATGGCGGTGAGGGTAAAGCTGTGCGTCTTGATGCGGCGCAGAAAGCCGTCGAGCGTGCCGATGTCGTCGTCTTTGCCGTCCTGCACGTCCTTCGGGCGCTCCCATTTGCGCGCCACGAACGCGCGGTTTTGCGCCGCCGTCGTCGTTTTCGGCGTACAGCAGCAGGACTGCTTGTTTGTGCGCAGCGCTTTGAGCTGCCCGCCGGGCAGGACGATGTAGTCCCCGTGGAAGCCGCAGAGCGGATGGTCGCAGCGCGAGGGCGAGATGGACCCCTCCGGCACGATGTCCCCCGCCTGCTCCTCGACGGCGTCAATGAGCTCCCCGAGTGTAAAGCGCGCGCTGTCCTCCGGCGGCTTCGGAATCCGCCCGAAGTAGCTGACCGGCTGGAAATGCACCCCGCGCACCGCCGGCGACTGCGATACGGCAAAGCGGATGATCTCCCCAATCTCATGGGTGTTCACCCTGGGCACAAGGGTGGGCACGAGCGTCACGCCGAGGTTGTACTTCGCGCAGTTTTCAATGGCGCGTTTCTTCACGTCGATAAGTTTCCGGCCCCGCAGCGCCTCGTAAATCCTGTCGTCGAGCCCGTCAAACTGCATGAAGACGAATGAGAGCCCCGCGTCGGCAAGCTGCCTGACATACCCCTCGTCCTCGCCGAGGCGGATGCCGTTTGTGTTGAGCTGCACGTAGCGGCAGCCCGCCTCCTTCGCGGCGGCGATAATCTCCGGCAGGTCAGAACGCACAGTCGGCTCCCCGCCGGACAGCTGCACGAGCGTCTGACCGGGCACGGCGAGGGCCTTAAGGTCTGCGCGCACCTTCTCAAAGGGCACGTCCTCCCCGACCCCCGCGCCGGCAAAGCAAAACTTGCAGCGCAGGTTGCACCGGCTTGTGACCTCCAGCAGCACGCAGCACGTCCCCTGCTGATGCTCCGGGCACAATCCGCAGGCGGCGGGGCAATTTAAGTTTTCGCCCTCTCTGATCGGCTCTGTATCGCCGCGCCACGCCGCCATGTCGCGCTTTCCGCGCCAGATGACGGTGGAAAACTTCCCGTGTTCGGGGCACGTTTTTTCCATGTACACGGCGCCGCCGCTTTGAACGTGCCGCGCCGCAATCCTCTTAAGGCACACCGGGCAGACGCTGTACGTCTCCCGCAAAATCTTTCTGACCTTGACTTTCATTTTCCAGGCCGCGTCTTCACGGCGCGCGCCTCCTTTCGCTTTATATCGCCCTTTTCATCTTACCGCACGTTTTGACATCTATCAATCCGAGGGCGCCTATTATTCTATCGGCGCGCTGGTAAGGTCAAACTCCATATAGACCTCCCCGTCGAGGGTCTTCCACCTGAAAAGGCTCCCTTCCAGCGTCATGTACCCGCGGGGAGAGTCCTCTTTCGGAATGGAGACAGACCCGGGGTTCATATAGATAAACTGCGGCAGCACCTTGAGGGTCGGCACGTGCGTGTGCCCGCACAGCAGAATGTCGCCCTCACGCAGCGGCGGCGGGTTGTCGCTGTTGCGGATATGCCCGTGCGTGAAGTACAGCGCGCGGCCGCCGATGAAGAGCACCCCCATCTCCGCCATGACGGGAAAGTCCAGCACCATCTGGTCGACTTCCGCCTCGCAGTTGCCCCGCACGCAAAGAAGCCGCTCCCGTACGGCATTGAGCATTGTTATAACGGCCTTCGGCGCGTACCCGTCGGGAAGGTCGTTGCGCGGCCCGTGGTAGAGAAGGTCCCCGAGCAGGAGAAGGCGCTCAGCGCCCTCGCGCCGGAAAGCGTCAAGGAGCTTTTCGCAGTACGTGGCGGAGCCGTGAATGTCGGAGGCGATCATGATTTTCCCGCCGCAAAACGGCTGTTGCATCAAATCCGTCCTTTCCAAAGTCTCTTTTTTACCCATTATGCCCGATGCAAGCCCCGCTTGCAATCATAAGATTTAATAGGCGGCGCTTTTCCGATACGCCGGCGCGGCATAATAAACGAACCGCTGCCGCGCGGATTGGTGCAGATTTTGCTCCAATTTCGGCGTTCTTGGACAAAAACCGCCGTCTTTCGCACCGGATTCCGGAAATAACCTGAACGGCGCTTCAGCCGCGCTTTTTCTGATTTAATGATTTTTGAGCGGGCTTATCCTGATTTCTGAACGGCCGTTCGAGTGCGGCCGCCCCGCGTATCTTAAAACGCGGGCAAAGATGAGCGAAATTTCACGGGAGGCTGATGGCATGGGCCATGATTTCGGGCGTCCTGGCGCGCCGCTTAAAAGCCCGAACGCCGTGCGCTCCGCGGCGTTTTACGCGCGGATGCTCGGCTGGTCGTTTTCCGTAAGAGACGGCGGCGACGAGGCCGCCCTGTTTGACCCTGAGGGCGGCCTGTACGCGGTGTTTCAGACCGATCCCGGCTATAAGCCCCCTCCCCCGCCGGACGGCGGGGACGACGTCCCCTGTGCGCTGTGCTTTGTCCCCGAAGACCTCTGCAAGGCCGCCTATTTTACCCTGCTGTGCGGCGGCGAGATTGTCTCCGGCGACTTAAAGGGCGGCGAGATTGTCCTGCGCGACTTTGACGGACGTCTATTCCGCCTGAGCCGTCATATACTGTAGTGTACCACGCCCGACCCCTCCGCGCGGACCGGCGCGACCCCCGGAGCGCGGCAGCGACGGGGCGGGTCGGGCGTGTCACGAGCGCGGGAAGACGCATAAAATAGACTGCGAGAAGCCATCGAGCGGCCTTCCCGGCTTTTCAGCAATTATTCTCCTTTCATAAAAATCAATTGGTCATTTTGGTCTTCTTCCATAAAAACTGCCCGCCGCGTAATGCGGCGGGCATCTTTTCGTTTGGGCTCTTTATAATTCGTACATCTTCTGCTGGCGCAGGAGCCGGTCATAGCGCTCCTTCGCGTTTTTCTCGGCTTCCATAAAGAGCGTTTCGGCGCGCTCGGGGAAGGCCAGCTGGAGCGAGCTGTAGCGCACTTCGCCCATGATGAAGTCTCTGAAGCTGTCCGTCGGCTCCTTGCTGTCGATAATCAGCGGGTTTTTGCCCTCGGCGGCAAGGCGCGGGTCATAGCGCAGCAGGTGCCAGTAGCCGGCGTCGACGGCCTTTTTCATCTCGGCGATGGACTTGCCCATGCCGGCGCGGATGCCGTGGTTGATGCACGGCGCGTAGGCGATGATGAGGGACGGGCCGTCATAGCTCTCGGCCTCGATGATGGCCTTGAGCGTCTGCTGGTAGTTGGCGCCCATGGCGACCTGCGCGACGTAGACGTAGCCGTACGTCATGGCAATCTGGGCAAGGTCCTTCTTCTTGACGGACTTGCCCGCCGCGGCAAACTGCGCCACGGCGCCCGTCGGCGTCGCCTTCGAGGCCTGGCCGCCCGTGTTGGAGTAGACCTCCGTGTCGAACACGAGAACGTTGACGTTCTGGCCGGAGGCGAGGACGTGGTCAAGTCCGCCGTAGCCGATGTCGTAAGCCCAGCCGTCGCCGCCGAAGATCCAGATGGACGGCTTGATGAAGTGGTCGCGCAGGGAGTAGAGCTCCCTGATATCCGCCATCGCTTTCGCGTCGGCGTTCTTTTCGATAGCCGCTTTCAGCGCCGCTTCCAGAGCCGGGCCCGTCTTCTTGGTGGCCTCGCCGTCCTTGAAGGAGGCAATCCACGCTTCGGCCGCCGCTTTCAGGGCCGCGTCGCTCGTCTCCGCCGCAACCTTTTCCGCGAGGAGCTTCGCGCGATCGCGCAGCTGCTCGGAGGCGGTGGCCATGCCGAAGCCGAACTCGGCGTTGTCTTCAAACAGGGAGTTGACCCAGGCGGGGCCTTTGCCGTCGCGGCCGACGGTATACGGCGTCGTCGGCGCGCTGCCGCCCCAGATGGAGGTGCAGCCCGTGGCGTTGGCGATGAACATCCTGTCGCCGAAAAGCTGCGTGACGAGGCGCGCGTAGGGCGATTCGCCGCAGCCGGCGCACGCGCCGGGGAATTCCAAGCGCGGCTCGAGGAACTGCGAGCCCTTGACGGTGTTCGGCGCAAAGCCGGTGTCCGTCTTGTAGGAGACGTGCCCCACGGCGTAGTCGAAGTACTTCTGCTGGTCAAGCTCCTCTTCGATGGGCTTCATGACGAGCGCCTTGTTCTTCGCCGGGCAGACGTTGGCGCAGGAGGAGCAGCCGGTGCAGTCGGCGACGGACGGCAAAATCGCGAACTTGCGGTTTTCGTTGCCCTTGCCGACCATCGGCAGCATCTTCATGCCCTCGGGGGCGTTTTTGACCTCCTCCTCGTCCATCGCGAACGGGCGGATGACGGAGTGCGGGCAGACAAAGGCGCACTGGTTGCACTGGATGCAGTTTTCCGGAATCCAGCTCGGCACGAACGCGGCAATCTTGCGCTTTTCGTACTTGGCCGTGCCGGCGGGGACGACGGCGCCGCACTCCCAGTCCACGAAGGCGGAGACGGGGAGATTGTCGCCGCGCATGAGGTTCATTTCCTCCATGACGTAGGTGACGTATTCCTTGATCTCCGGACGCTCGACTTCGATTTCGGCCTTCGGCGGGTCGGCCTCCGGATTCTTCCACGACTCGGGCACCTCGATTTTCACAAGGTTTTCAAGGCCGGCGTCGATGGCGCGGAGGTTCATGGCCACGACGTCTTCGCCCTTGTGGCCGTAGGTCTCGCGCACGGCGTCCTTCATGTATTTCACGGCGTCCTCAATGGGGAGGATTCCGGACAGCTTGAAGAAAGCGGCCTGAAGGATGGCGTTCGTCTTGTTGCCAAGCCCGATGTCCGCGGCGATTTTGACCGCGTCGATGGTGTAAAGCTGGACGTTGTTTTCCGCGATGTATTTCTTCGCGGCGGCCGGCAATCTCCGCGTAAACTCCTCGACGTCCCAGTTGCAGTTGGCGAGGAACACGCCGCCGGGCTTGACGTCCTGCGCCATGTCGAATTTCTCAAGATAGGACGGGTTGTGGCAGGCGACGAAGTTGGCCTTGGAGACGAAGTAGGTGGACTTGATCGGGCTCTTGCCGAAGCGCAGGTGGCTGATGGTCACGCCGCCCGACTTGCGGGAGTCGTACTGGAAGTAGGCCTGGACCTCGAGGTCCGTGTGGTCGCCGATAATCTTGATGGAGTTCTTGTTGGCGCCGACGGTGCCGTCGGAGCCGAGGCCCCAGAACTTGCAGGAGATGATGTCGGGGGGCGTCGTGTCCGGGTCGTCCTTCATCGGCAGGGACAGGTGCGTCACGTCGTCCTCGATGCCGACGGTAAAGTTGTTCTTCGGATTGTCCGACGCGAGGTTGTCGTACACGGCGACGATGCAGCGCGGTGGGGTGTCCTTGCTGCCCAGGCCGTACCGCCCGCCGACAATCTGGATGCCGCGGCCGGACAGCGCCGCGACGACGTCGAGGTAGAGCGGCTCGCCCAGGCCGCCGGGCTCCTTCGTCCGGTCGAGGACGGCGATTTTCTCCACCGTCTCCGGCAGGACCTTCAGCAGGTGCTTTACGCTAAACGGCCTGTACAGGTGGACTTTGATAAGGCCCACTTTTCTGCCCTTGGCGTTGAGGTGATCGACGACTTCCTCCGCCGTCTCGCACACGGAGCCCATCGCCACGATAACGTGCTTCGCGTCGGGCGCGCCGTAGTAGTTGAAGGGCTTGTAGTCCGTGCCGATTCTGGCGTTGACGGCGTCCATATAGCGCTCGACGATATCCGGCAGCCCAGCGTAGATGGTGTTGAGGGACTCCCTGGCCTGGAAGAAGATGTCGGGGTTTTGCGCCGAGCCGCGCAGGACGGGGTGGTTGGGGTTGTGAGCGCGGCGGCGGTATTTCTCGAGCGCGTCATAATCGACCATGCCGGCGAGCGTGTCGTAATCCCAGACTTCGATTTTCTGCATTTCGTGCGACGTGCGGAACCCGTCGAAGAAGTGGATAAACGGCATGTTCGCGGCGATGGCGGACAGGTGCGCCACGGCGCCGAGGTCCATGGCCTCCTGCGGGCTGTTCGAGGCGAGCATGGCAAGTCCCGTCTGGCGGCACGCCATCACGTCGCTCTGGTCGCCGAAAATGGACAGCGCGTGCGTGGCGACGGCGCGCGCCGAGACGTGCACGACGGCGGGCATCTGCTCGGCGGCCCATTTGTACATATTCGGAATCATCAGCAGAAGGCCCTGGGAGGCGGTAAACGTGCTCGTGAGAGCGCCGGTGAGAATCGAGCCGTGCACGGCGCCCGCGGCGCCCGCCTCGGACTGCATCTCGACGACCTTTACCGTCTGCCCGAAGATGTTCTTGCGGCCTTCAGCCGACCATTTGTCGACATATTCGGCCATGGGAGACGACGGCGTGATCGGGTAAATTGCCGCAACGTCCGTAAAGGCGTAGGCGACGTGCGCGGCCGCTGTGTTGCCGTCCATGGTCTTGAGCTTACGAGCCATAGCGATAACGTCCATCCTTTCTATTCTTGAATCTCTTTTCTGTTCCAAGAGCGTAAAACATCCCCATTTTTATAGTTTATTCATTATAACATCATGATTTCTACCTGTAAATTGTATTATTCCATAAGAAAGAACGCGGGGCCGCGCCCCATGTTGCAATCTTTAGCCAATTGATGGTATACTTTCCGTAATAGCGCGCGTTTTCGCCTGTTTTTGCGCATTTGGCAGGAGGTTTGCGCGAAAAACCCCTTCGATAATTCCCCCTTCCGCGGCGAATACTTTGTCATGAAAGTGGGCCTTTCCATGGTTTCGAAAATCCGCTCCCTCGGCCTCGGCGGGATTTCGGGATATGAAGTGTCCGTCGAGTGCTCCCTCTCCAACGGGCTGCCCGCGTTCGACATCGTCGGCCTGCCGGATACGGCCGTCAAGGAGGCGCGCGAGCGCGTGCGCGCCGCCGTGAAAAACTGCGGGCTGAAGTTCCCCGTCAGCCGCATCACCGTCAACCTCGCCCCGGCCGACACGAAAAAGGCCGGAACGGTCTACGACCTGCCCGTCCTGCTCGGCATCCTCGCCGCCGCGGGGCTCATCGGGCCGGTCCCGGACGACTGCGCGTTTTTCGGCGAGCTGTCGCTGACCGGGCAGGTGCGGGGCGTCGCCGGCGCGCTGCCGATGGCGCTGGCGGCCCAGCGGGCCGGCATCCGCCATCTTTTCGTCCCGGCGGACAACGCCGCGGAGGCGTCCTACGCCTCATGCGTCGCCGTCCACCCCGTCGAGCACTTAGAGCAGCTGCTCCGCCACCTGCGCGGGGAGGAGACGATCGCCCCCGCCGAGCCGCGCGAGCCTATTCCGGAGTACCCGAAAGCGCTCGATTTTTCCGAGGTCAGGGGGCAGGAGAACGTCAAGCGCGCGCTTGAAGTGGCCGCCGCGGGCGGTCATAATATTCTCCTTGTCGGCCCGCCCGGCGCGGGCAAGAGCATGCTCGCAAAGCGCCTGCCCACCATTTTGCCGGACATGACGCGCAAGGAGATGCTCGAGTGCACGGAAATCTACTCCGTCATGGGCCTGATAAGCCGCGAAAACCCCATCATCGTCACGCGCCCGTTCCGCTCGCCGCACCACACCGTCTCCGCCACGGCGATGGTGGGCGGCACGTCCACCCCAAAGCCGGGCGAAATCTCCCTCGCCCACAACGGCGTGCTGTTTTTGGACGAGCTGCCGGAGTTTTCCGCCGACGTGCTCGAGTCCCTGCGCCAGCCGCTTGAGGACGGGGTCGTCACCATCTCCCGCGCTGCGGCAAGCACGACGTATCCCTGCCGCTTCATGCTCGTGTGCGCCATGAACCCCTGCCGCTGCGGGTGGTACGGGCACCCGTCGGGGCGCTGCACCTGCTCCCCCGGCGCCGTCAGGCGCTATCTCGAGCGCCTGTCCGGCCCGCTCATCGACCGCATCGACATGCACATCCACGTCCCGGCGCTCGAGTACAGCGAGCTGCGTGCCGACACGGCGTCAGAGCCGTCCGAGGCCATCCGCGAACGGGTCAACCGCGCCCGCGCCGTCCAGCAAAAGCGCTACGCCGGAACGGGCATACAGTGCAACGCCCAGATCGGGCCGAAGCTCCTTTCCGTTTACTGCCGCCTCGACGAGGCCGGCGAAAAGCTCATGCGGGACGCGTACACGCGTCTGGGCCTGACCGCCCGGAGCCACGACCGCATCCTGCGCGTGGCGCGCACCATCGCCGACCTTGCCGGAAGCGAGGCCATCACGCGCACGCATCTGGCCGAGGCGATTCAATACCGTACATACTCCTTTGGAGTGGAAAATTCTTAAACTAAGCAAGGACGAATTGAACGTGAAAGACATTCTCTTACTCAAGCAAGGCGAAATCGTCTTAAAAGGGCTCAACCGCCGCCAGTTTGAAATCAAGCTCATGGCCAACGTCGAAAAACGCCTGCGCCCCTTCGGGACGTTTAACATCTACGCCGTGCAGTCGACGCTCTACGTCGAGCCGGCAAGCGACGATTGCGACATGGACGGGGCGCACAGGGCCGTCAAGACCGTTTTCGGCGTCGTCTCCGTCTCCCGCGCGGCGGCCTGCGAAAAGGATAAGGACGCCATCTTCGAGATGGCGAAAAACTACCTCGGGGACGCCATCAGCCGCGCCCGCTCGTTCAAGGTCGAGACGAAGCGGGCGGACAAGCGCTTCCCCATGACGAGCATCGAGCTGTCCCAGTACGTCGGCGGGCTCCTTGCCGACGCGTTCCCGCACGTCAAGGTGGACGTGCACAACCCGGAGCTTGTCGTCAACATCGAAGTGCGCGACTACTCGGCCTACGTCCACGGCACCGCCGAGCCGGGCGCCGGCGGCCTGCCCCTCGGCGTGGGCGGGCGCGCCGTGTCGCTGCTTTCCGGCGGGATTGACAGCCCCGTCGCCACATACCTTGCCGCAAGGCGGGGCCTGAACATCATCCCCGTGCACTTTTTCTCCTTCCCCTACACCTCCGAACAGGCCAAGCAGAAGGTCATAGACCTTGCGCGCATCCTCGCCCGCTACTGCGGCGACATGCGCGTCGAAGTCGTCCCCTTTACGCGCATTCAGGAGGAGCTGCGGGACAAGTGCCCGGAGGAGCTGCTGACAATTCTCATGCGCCGGTTTATGATGCGCATCGCAGAGAAAATCGCGCGCTCAAACGGCTGCGGCGCCATCGTCACGGGCGAAAACCTCGGCCAGGTGGCCAGCCAGACCCTCGAGGCGCTCGCCGTCACGGAAGAGTGCGTCGGTATCCCGATTTTGCGCCCCGTCATCACGTATGACAAGCGCGAGATTGTGGACGTCGCCCGCAGAATCGACACGTTTGACACCTCCATCCTCCCCTACGAGGACTGCTGCACCGTCTTTACGCCGCGCCGCCCCAAGACGAAGCCGAAGCTGGAGGCGGTTTTGGAGGCGGAAGCGAAGCTCGACATCCCCGCCCTCGTCGACGAGGCCTTCGCCGGCATCGAGCGCATCCCGGCTCCCGTTTTGCCGTTTTAGCGCGCCTTTCCGCATTGACGCGTCAATTTTTGCGGCGTAAAATGGGGTAATAACCTCACTATATCGGACGGTGTCATTATGGCGTATACGGCAGAAATTATCGGCGTCGGGACGGAGATTTTGCTCGGCAACATCTGCAACACGGACGCGCAGGACGTCTCGCAGGCGCTCTCCGCCCTCGGCATCAACGTCTATTTCCACACGGTCGTGGGCGACAATCCCCAGCGGCTGCGCCAGGCGGTGGAAATCGCCCGCTCCCGCGCGGACATCATCATCACAACCGGCGGCCTCGGCCCCACCTACGACGACCTCACCAAGCAGACGCTCGCCGAAGTCTTCGGCAAGCCCCTCGTCTTCCACGAGGAGGAGGCCAAGCGCATCCGCCGCTATTTCAAAGAGCGGCTCAATAACATGGAAATGACGGACAACAACCTCCAGCAGGCGTGGCTGCCGGAGGGGTGCGTCGTCCTGGAAAATTCGTGCGGCACGGCCCCCGGCTGCGCCTTCGAGTCCGGCGGCAAGCACGTCATCATGCTCCCCGGCCCGCCGCGCGAGTGCCGCGCCATGCTCAAAACGGGGGCCATCCCGTACCTTGCCGCCCTGTCCGACTCGCAGCTTTACACCCACAACATCCACGTGTTCGGCATGGGGGAAAGCTCCGTCGAGGCGAGACTGCGGGACCTGATGATGGAGATGACAAACCCCACCCTCGCCCCGTACGCGAAGGACGGCGAGGTGCTGCTGCGCCTGACGGCCAAGGCGCGCTCGCAGGAGGAGGCCGAGGCGATGATGGCGCCGGCGCTGGAGAAGGTGCGCGCCGTCCTCGGCGACTATATCTACGGCATCGACACAGGCTCCCTTGAAAACACCGTGCTTTCCCACCTGCGCGAGCAGAAGAAGACGGTCGCCGTCGCCGAGTCGTGCACGGGCGGCCTGCTGTCCAAGCGCCTGACCGACCTGCCCGGCTCGTCGGCCGCCTTCCTCGGCGGCGTCACGGCGTACGCCACACGGACGAAAGTTTCCGTCCTCGGCGTTTCCGAGGACGTTTTGAAAAACAACCCCGTCGCCAGCCGCGCCGTCGCGGAGGCGATGGCCCGCCGCGCCCGCGCGCTTTTCGGCGCCGACTTCGGCATCGGCATCACCGGCGTCGCGGGGCCTGACCCGGACGAGGACGGCACCGCGCCGGGGACGGTTTTCGTCGCCCTCTCGGCGGGGGACAAGCTGTTTTGCCGCGAGCCGCTTCACTTTACGGACCGCGCCCGCGTGCGGGAATTTGCGGCCAGCACCGCCCTCGACATGCTCCGCCGGTATCTCACGGGGCGGCCCGTCTAAACGGCTTTAGATTGACAACGGAGGGTGCGTCTTGCAGGAATCAGACCGCTCCATACAAATCTCCGGAACGGTGACGGCCATCGTCTACCAGAACCCCGACAACGGCTACACCGTTTTGCGCCTCGACACGGACGAGGGCATCAAAACGGCCGTGGGCACCCTGCCCGGCGTCTCGCCCGGGGAGCAGCTTATCCTCACCGGCTCGTGGACAACCCATCCCTCCTACGGGGAGCAGTTTAAAGTGGAAGCCGCCGAGCGGCGCATGCCGTCCGGCGCCGACGCGATTTACGCCTACCTCTCCTCCGGCGTCATCAAGAACATCGGGCCGGCCAAAGCGCGGGATATCGTGGCAAGATTCGGCGACAGGGCCCTTGAGATCATCGAAAACGAGCCGGAAAAGCTCGCCCAGATCCGCGGCTTTTCCTTGCGCAGCGCGATGGAAGTCGGCCTCGCGTTTCGCCGCCAGTCGGGCCTGCGGCGGCTGATGGAATTTCTCTCGCCGTACGGCGTGCGCCCCGTCGTGGCCGTGCGCCTGTTTAAGGTCTACGGCGAAGAGGCCCTCGACGCCGTCCGCGACAACCCCTACGTCATGACGCAGGAGTTTTTCGGCGCGGACTTCTTCGAGGCGGACGGCATCGCCCTCTCCCTCGGGTTTGAAAGCGACTGCCCCGAGCGCGTCCAGTCGGCGGTGCTCTATGAAATGGAATACAACTTAAATAACGGGCACACCTTCCTGCCCTACGATAAGCTCGTGGACGCCACGGCGCAGCTGATCAGCGTCCCGCCCGAGACGGTCTCCGAAGCGCTCGACGCGCTCATCGAGGAGGGCGCCGTCGTCAGGGAAAATATCGCCGGGCAGGACGCATGCTACCTCGAGGCATTGTACGAGGCCGAGCGCGCCGTCGCCGCGCGCCTGCGAAGAATGGTCGGTACCCCGCCGCCCCACGGCGAAGACATCGCCGCCCTCGTGCGCGCCGTCGAGAGGGAGCAGGGCATCACCTACGCCGAGCAGCAGAAAAAGGCCGTGGAGCTTGCCGCCCGAAGCCGCGTGATGGTGCTCACCGGAGGCCCCGGCACGGGAAAGACCACCTCCGTGCGCGGCATCCTCGCCCTGTTCGACCGCCTGGGGCTGAAAACGGCCCTGTGCGCGCCGACGGGCCGCGCCGCCAAGCGCCTGGGTGACCTCACCGGCCGCAACGCCGCCACCATCCACCGGATGCTCGGCGCCGGCATCGGCGAAGGCGAAAAGCTCGTGTTTGAGTACTGTGAGGAAAACCCCTTAAGGGCCGACGCCGTCATCGTGGACGAGGCGTCGATGGTGGACATCCTCCTCATGCGCGCGCTCCTGGAGGCCATGCCGCCGGGCTGCCGCCTCGTCCTCGTCGGGGACGTCGACCAGCTCCCGTCCGTCGGCCCCGGGAACGTGTTTTCCGACATCATCCGCAGCGGGCTCGTCCCCGCCGTGGTGCTCACGGAGGTTTTCCGCCAGGCCAGCGCAAGCGCCATCGTCCGCAACGCGCACCTTATAAACGGCGGCAAAGTCCCCGACCTGTCCGACACATCCGGCGACTTCTTCTTTTTAAAGCGCCCCACACCGGAGAGCGCGGCGGAGACGATTGTGCAGCTGTGCGCCGAGCGCCTGCCGAAAAACTTAGGGCTCGACCCCGCCCAGATTCAGGTCCTCTCCCCCACGCGCAAAGGCCCGGCCGGGACAAGGAGCCTTAACGCCCGGCTGCAGGCGGCGCTCAACCCGCCCGCGCCCGGCAAGCGCGAAAAGCTCTACGCCGGGACGGTCTTCCGCGAGGGGGACAAGGTTATGCAAATCCGCAACAACTATGATATAATGTGGAAAAGCGCCGACGGGCTTATCTCCGGCACGGGCATATTCAACGGCGACATCGGCACCATCCGGGAAGTCGATTTTACAAGAGAGACGGTCACCGTCGATTTTGACGACAAGCTCGTCACCTATCTCTTCGAGCAGCTGTCCGAACTGGAGCCGGCGTGGGCGCTGACCGTCCACAAGGCGCAGGGCAGCGAGTACAAGGCCGTGATATTGGCCGCCGCGGGCGGCCCGCGCCAGCTGCTCGTGCGCAGCGTGCTGTACACCGCCATCACGCGGGCGCGGGAGCTGCTCATCATCGTCGGCGACCGTGGCGTTGTGGAGACCATGGTGGAAAACGACAGGCGCCTGCGGCGTTACAGCGGACTGCGCGCGCGTCTGGCCGATTAAGCAGGACAAGTGCATACTGCATGCAGGAGGGGTTTTCGCATGGGCCTGTTTTCCGTCGTGCTGGACCTTCTCTTCCCGCCGAAATGCGTCTTTTGCGGCGGCCTCATCGGCAAGAAATCCGAGGGGCTCTGCCGCGCCTGCGCGGAAAAGCTCCCGTACCTTCGCGGCGCGGCGGCGCGCGCGACCGGCGATTATTTCACCGTCTGCGTCTCGCCCTTAAAATACGACGGTCACGTCCGCCGCTCCATCCTGCGCTATAAGTTTGGCGGCGCCTCGCACTATGCCGAGGTGTACGGCCGCATGCTCGCCAACTGCATCCGTGAGCACCTTTCCGGCCAGTATGACCTCATCACATGGGTGCCGCTGAGCAAGCGCCGCCGGCACGACCGCGGCTACGACCAGGCCATGCTCCTGGCGATGGCGACGGCCCTGTGTCTGTCCGACGTGGCCGTGGAGACCCTCGTGAAAGCGCGGCACGTTCAGGCGCAGTCGTCCCTTGGCGGCCGGGAGGCGCGCCGCGCCAATGTCAGCGGCGTCTTCGAGGTCACGGACCCCGACCTTATCGCCGACAAGCGCATTCTGCTCATCGACGACATCATCACAACGGGCGCCACGCTCTCCGAGTGCGCGCGCACGCTCCTGATGGCGGGGGCCGAGTCCGTCGCCTGCGCGACGCTCGCGCGCTCCGACTAGAAAAACGCGCGATACTGTTTTGGATGCGCCCGCTTCGTCTATAATCTTTTTGGACCCTTCCGCATATACTATATCTTTTGACCGTACGAAAGCTGCCCGGCATCTTGCCTTTGGGGGGAACACATGATTTTTGACACTGACATCGGAATCGATCTCGGCACCACGTCCGTGATCGTCGCCACAAAGGCGAAAGGCATCATCCTTCGCGAGCCGACCGTTGTGGCCATGGACAAGAACACCGGCCGCCTGCTCAACGTGGGCATGGCGGCGCAGCGCATGCTCGGGAGGACGCCGGGCAACATCGTGGCCATCCGCCCGCTGCGCGGCGGCGCCATCTCCGACTACGATATGACCGAGCGCATGCTCAGGGAGCTGGTGCGCAAGGCCATCAACTTCTCCCTGTTTAAGCCGCGCATCCTCATCACCGTCTCCTCCGGCATCACGGAGGTGGAGGAGCGCGCCGTCATCGACGCCGGCATCGAGGCCGGCGCGAGGAAGGTCTACCTCATGGAAGCGCCCCTTGCCGCGGCCATCGGCGCCGGGCTCGACATCTCAAAGGCGGACGGGCACCTCGTCGTCGACATCGGCGGCGGCACGACGGACGTCGCCGTCCTCTCCCTCGGCGGCGTGGTGGAGTCCAACTCCATCAAGGCCGGCGGCGAAGCGTTCGACGACGCCATCATCAAATACATCCGTCGCAAGCACAACGTGCTCATCGGGGAGGCCACCGCCGAGGAGCTGAAAAAGAGCATCGGCTGCGTCTTCCCGCGCCCGGAGACGGCGACGGTGGACGTCAAGGGCCGCTGCCTTCTGACGGGCCTGCCGAGAATCGTCCCCATCAGCACGACGGAAATCCTCGAGGCCTTCGAGGAGGTCACCGAGCGCATCATGGAGATTATCCACCACACGCTCGAGAACACCCCGCCGGAGCTCGTGGCCGACATTTCGCAAAACGGCATCGTGCTCACGGGCGGCGGCAGCCTCCTGTGGGGCTTTGACAAGCTCATCGAAAGCCGCACGAATATCCCCACCCGCATCGCGGACGACGCGGAGCTGTGCGTCGGGTACGGCGTGTGGAAAGCGCTCGACATGATCGGCGAGATGCACGAGGGGACGCTCAACCTCGCACGCAGAAAGCAGCTGCGCGCATAACGCCTCTTGAAAGCTGCTAAAATTTGACGTATTCTATCTATCCGGCGGGGAAATTTCCTCGCCGGTTTTGCGCGGGCAAACAATACCCTATCGCACTGGAGGTTTGAGTATGGCGAAGAAACAGTTTAAGTCCGAGTCGAAACGGCTCCTTGAACTGATGATCAACTCCATCTACACGCACAAGGAGATTTTCCTCAGGGAGCTGATTTCCAACGCGTCGGACGCCATCGACAAGCTCTGTTACCTCTCCCTGACGGACGATAAAGTGGGCCTGACGCGCGACGATTTCCGCATCGACATTTACGTCGACAGGGAAAAGCGCACCCTCACCGTCGCCGACAACGGCATTGGCATGTCGTTAGAGGAGCTGGACAAGAACCTCGGCGTCATTGCCAGGAGCGGCTCTTTGCAGTTTAAGCAGGAGATGGAAAAGAAAGAGGACCTCGACATTATCGGGCAGTTCGGCGTCGGCTTCTACTCGGCGTTCATGGTGGCGTCGAAGGTCGTCGTCGTCTCCCGCAAATACGGCGAGGAAGGGGCCAACATGTGGGTCTCCGAAGGCGTGGACGGGTACACCATCACGCCCTGCGAGAAGGAAACCGTCGGCACGGAAATCACCCTCACCCTCAAGCCGGACGAGGAGGGCGAAGACTACAGCACCTTCCTCAACGAGTACACGCTCCGCAGCCTGATAAAGAAATACTCCGACTACATCCGCTGGCCGATTTACATGGACGTGACGAAGACGCGGCAGGTGGAAAGCGGCGAGAAGGACGAAAAAGGCAATCCCAAGCTCGTCTGGGAGGACTACACCGAGCGGGAGGTCGTCAACAGCCGCGTCCCCATCTGGCAGCGCACGAAAAGCGAGGCGACCGACGAGGAGTGCGCCGCGTTCTACAAGGAAAAGTTCCACGACATTGAGGACCCCGTCGCCGTCATCCGCGTCTCCGCGGAAGGCGCGGTCAGCTACAAGGCGCTCCTCTTCATCCCCAAAACGGCGCCCTACGATTTCTACACCCGCGACTACAAGGCCGGCCTTGAGCTGTACAGCTCCGGCGTGCTCATCATGGAGCGCTGCGAGGACCTGCTCCCCGAGCACTTCCGCTTTGTGAAGGGCGTCGTCGACTCGCAGGACCTCTCCCTCAACATCTCCCGCGAGATGCTCCAGCACGACCGGCAGCTGAAGGTCATCGCACAGAACCTTGAAAAGCGCGTCCGCTCGGAGCTTAAGAAAATGCAGGAGAACGACCCGGAGAAATACCGCGGCTTTATCAAAAACTTCGGCCTGCAGCTTAAGTTCGGCATCGTCAACAGCTTCGGTGTGAGCCGCGACACGCTCGCCGACCTGCTCATGTTCTACTCGTGCAAGAACGAAAAGCTCATCACGCTGCACGAGTACGTTGTGGCGATGCCGGACTCCCAGAAGTACATCTATTACGCCTGCGGCGAGGACATCGAGCATATCGCCAAGCTCCCGCAGGCGGAAGCCGTCCGCGAAAAGGGGTACGACATCCTCTTCCTCACGGACGAGATCGACGAGTTCGTGATGAAAACCCTCGTCCGCTACGAGGAGAAGGAGTTCCGCTCCGTCACGAGCGACGATCTCGGCCTCGTCTCCGAGGAGGAGAAGAAAGCCGCCGAGGAGGCGCAGGAGAAGAATCAGGCCCTGCTGGGCTTCGTGAAGGAGACGCTGGGGGATAAAATCGTCGCCGCGAAGATCTCGCAGACGCTCCGCCACCACCCCGTGTGCCTGACGACGCAGGGCCCCGTCTCGCTGGAGATGGAGCGGTTCTATCAGAGCCGCAGCAAGAACGGGGAGCTGCTGCCCATGTTCAAGGCGCAGCGCGTTCTCGAGCTCAACCCCGAGCACCCCGTCTTCGAGGCGCTTAAAAACGCGTACGAGACGGACAAGTCCGCGGCGGAAGAGCGCGTGAAGATGCTCTACGACCTGTCCCTGCTGCTTGCGGGCATGTCGCCTGAGGACCCCGCCGCCTTCGCCGAGCGGGTCAGCAACCTCATGGCGCAGCCAAAGCAGGGATAACCGACCGCGCGGGCGCAGGCGAGGACGACCTGCCGCACGAGCGAAGGCAGCGGCAAAGCCCCCCCTCGAAGACAAAGCGCGGGCAAATCTTTCGCGCCCCCATGCGCGCGCCGCTCAGGGAGCGGGCTCAAAAGCAACCTAGAAAAAAGCGGGATAAAAGCCATGCTTTTATCCCGCCTTTTGCTTGCTCCTGAATTTTCATTCAGCCGGTGTTTGGCTGAACACTCAGCCAAGGGAATATCGGGCGTCCTTTTTATCGCGCCTGCTTCGCCGATGGCCTGCCGGAATCAGGCCCATTATCCTTCTCATCTGGTGCGGCCTCCAAACATTCAGCCTTTTCTGATTCTGACGCTTTGTTGGATAGAAGTTCCAGCCTCAAAACGAGTTACTCCGCCGCCTCGTCAATATTTGGCAGGATGCATAAAATGCGAAAAACAAATCTTTCCTGTGTTGACATCCTGCTAATATAATGGTTTCATTGTAGCAAGAAAACTGCCAAGCCCCTGCCGTGAGCGCGGGGGACGCCGAAAGGAGAAACAATATGGTCGACAAGAGACACTGGGACAAATTAAACCTCGATACTTCCATGCTCGGTTTCGGCTGCATGCGCTTTCCCGTCAAGGAAAACGGGGATATCGACGAGGAAAAGGCCGAAGCCATGATCGACAAGGCATACGCAAACGGCGTCAACTATTACGACACGGCCTATCTCTACCACAACGGCCAGAGCGAGCCCGCCATCGGCAAATTCCTCCGCAAGTACCCGCGCGAAAGCTTCTATATCGCCACGAAGCTGCCCGTCATGATCCTGAAGGACTCCCGCGAGAAGGCGCAGGAGATTTTCGACGAGCAGATGAGCCGCCTCGGGCTCGGCTACATCGACTTTTACCTGCTGCACGGGCTGAACAAGGTCTCGTTCGAGACGGTGAAAAAGCTCGGCCTCATCGAGTTTTGCGAAAAGCTCCGCAGCGAAGGGCGCATCCGCTACATCGGCTTCTCCTTCCACGACAGCTACGAGGTCTTCGAGGAAATCCTCCGCTGCTACGACTGGGATTTCTGCCAGATTCAGCTCAACTACATGGACGTGGGCGAGCAGGCCGGCATGAAAGGCTATGAGCTGACAAAGAGCCTCGGCATCCCGCTCGTCATCATGGAGCCGGCCAAGGGCGGGTCGCTGTCCGTCCTGCCGGAAGAAGCGTCCACGGTGCTTAAAAAGCTCGACCCCGGCGCGTCCGACACCTCGTGGGCGATGCGCTGGATCGGCTCGCTTGACAACGTCAAGGTCGTTTTGAGCGGCATGACGGAAATGGCGCACCTCGACGACAACCTCAAAACGTTTACAAACTTCCGCCCGCTGTCTGAGAAGGAACTGGCCGCCATCGAGGAAGTGCGCGCCGCGTTTGCCCGCCGCGTCAAAAACGGCTGCACGACGTGCCGCTACTGCATGCCCTGCCCCGCCGGCGTCGACATCCCCGGCAACTTCCTGATCTGGAACAAATACGCCATGTACCGGAACAACAGGGAACTCATGATGGCGTGGGGCGGCATGGGCCCGTTTGCGATGAAGGACGAAGCCAAGGCGAAAAACTGCGTCGAGTGCGGCGCGTGCGAGGAAAAGTGCCCGCAGCAGCTTTCCATCCGCGAGGACCTGAAAAAAGTCCAGAGCGAGCTGGACGAAATCGTCGCCTCCCTCAAGCGGTAAACGTGACAAGGCAAAAGGCCGGCAGCAGCTGCCGGCCTTTTCTCATTCTTGGTGAAAATAATGAGATTTTAAGCGTTCTGAGTCAAATTTTTGTCATTTTTTTCGCATAGAATGGCCGCGCGGCCCGTAAAGTCCCTGTTCCCTTCAACCGATAAATAAGATGGGGTTATTGTGTCCATGCAGGTTTCTGTATGGCGTCTTCAACTGACCCGGAAGGTGAAACAGGATGAGGTATGTCCCGTCCGGTTATCTCCGAGAAGGGATGACCGTTGCGAAAACGCTCTACGGGAGAAACCACGAGCGCCTTCTCGTTCGTGGCGTGGTGCTGACCAGGAAGCTGATTAAGACGGTCCGCCGGCTCAAAATCCCGGGCCTTTTTATAGAGGACGACATCTCCCGCGATATAGAGAACATCGGCATCATCAGCGACGAGCTGCGCCTTAAGACGATTGACGGTCTGAAAAACGTCTTTCAAAGCGCGACGGGCGGGCGCGTGCTGCCGCCTACCTCGCTCAACATCGTGCGCGCGCACATCGAGGGGATTATCGACGAGCTTCTTGAAAACAAAAACGTCATGATCAACATGTTTGATCTCAAGTGCTTTGACGACTATACATACTCCCACTGCGTCAACGCCGCGATCCTCTCGGTCATCATCGGGATGACGATGAACTTTGACCGCGAGACGCTCTCGCGCCTGGCGATGAGCGCCGTTTTGCACGATATCGGGAAGATGTTCGTCGACAAGGCCATCCTCAACAAGCCGTCGGTTCTGACGGAAGAGGAATTTGCCCAGATGCGGCAGCACTCCATCCTCGGCTACAATTACGCGCGCGACGCTTTCCTGCTCTCCTCTTCCTGCCACCCCGGCATCCGCGACCACCACGAAAAATACGACGGTTCGGGCTACCCCGACGGGCGCTCCGGAACCGACATCTCGCTGTTCGGGCGCATCATCTCCGTGGCGGACGTGTACGACGCGCTCACGTCCGAACGCCCCTACCGCTCGGCGATGAGCCCGTCCGAAGCGATGGAGTACATCATGGGCCACTCGGGCACGGACTTTGACCCAAACATCGTCAACGCCTTCCTGCGCTCCGTTGCGCCGTACCCCGTCGGTTCGACGGTGCAGCTGTCAAACGGGTGCACGGCCATCGTCGTGGAAAACTACCCCAACTTCGGCCTGCGCCCGCGCGTGCGCGTCATCGCCGAACACGGCGAGCCCGTTGAGCCGTATGACATCAACCTTAGCACAGACTTTAACTCCCTCAACGTCATCATTCTGGGCGCGGCGGAGATCCCGGAAGAGCCTTTGGAGGACAACGGCAGCGGCCACTTTTGCGACGAAATTAATAAAAACTCATAAAACAGCGCCGGCAGCATGCGGGCGCTGTTTTTTGCTCTTAAAAAACGCAGGCGCAAGCAGCGGCACTTCAGACTATAAAGTGCCGCCCGCTTTATGCGGCGATAACGGGCCGAAAAAGAGGCGCTATCCCGCCGCGTGTTCCCCTCGCGAAGACGCGGGCAACTCGCGCCGCGCGCAGATCTCTTTCGGGCTATTCCTCATCGAGCGGCAAAAACGGCAGCGGCCCGTCGCCGTCCCTTTCCTGAGCGGCGGCAAAGCGCGCCACGTCGCGCAGGAGGAGCCGCCGCCCGGGCTGGGGCGGCGCGTCGAAGCTGTAGTCCCCGAACACGTCGCCGCGGGCGCCCGTCATCCCGCAAAGGCGAAAGCCCCAGGGCTTTTCCCCGGGGTAGCCCGCGCCGTCGACGCGCGGGCGAAGCCGCTTTGCAACGGGCGCGGCGACGGCGTCCAAAACGGCGGCAGGCGGACGTCCGGGGATGACGTCGAGCACAGTGCAAAGAAGGTGCACCGCGCCCTGCAAAAGCTCGTGCCCCGCCTCGATATACAGCGCAAGGCCGCAGCGCTTTTTTATCTCCCGCAGCGCGCCGGCACATAAATCCGCCCGCCCTTCGTCCCCGGCAAGGGAAAAGCCGCGCCCGAAGCTCAGCCACCGGACGGCCCCGAGCGCCGCTTTCCCCCGCGTCTCAAGCGTTTTCCACGCGTCAAGCGCGCACGAGGCGGGAAACACAAGGCGAAGGCCTGTCACCCCCGCCTTGCGCAAAAGCGCGCCGCCTAATCTGCACACCTCGCTTAAATTGCGCAGCGTAACGGTCAGCCCGGCAAGCGCGCCGCGCCTTTCCAAAACGGCGCGGTGTTTTTGCGCCTGGCTGAGGGAGCAAAAGGAGACGTGGCTGCACAGCGCGGCGGCGTCCGCCGCGCCCTCTTCCCCGCAGGCGGCGGCGGAAAAATGCACCGCGCCGCCAAGGTGCGCCCACCCGAGCCGGGCCTCCCCGAGCGTCTGAGCGGCCGTCCCGTCTGTAAACCCTCTCAGGTACGGCAGGAGAAAGCGCGGGATTTCGCGCGGCCTTGCGAGCACCGCGCACCCCGCCTCCTCCGCGCGTTCGCGCACCCGGCTTAAGTTTCGCCGCAGCAGGGGCGTATCGACAAGAAAAACCGGCGTTTTCGCCGCGCACATCGATAAATCTCTCACGGCTAGACGCCCCCTTTGACGACGTTGAGATAGGACACGGCGGGGTCTTCCGTCCCCGTGAGCAGGCACCCCTTCGCCCGCGCGTAAAGGATTGCGTCAAGGGCGCGCCGCGTCACGCGCTCGCCCGGGCAGAGGATGGGAATCCCCGGCGGGTAGCTCATCACCGTCTCCGCGCTGATCTCCCCGCACGCCTTTTCAATCGCCACGGTTTCCCTCTCGGCGTAAAACGCCTGCTGCGGCGAGAGGACGACCTCGGGCTCGACGTATTCCGTCTCCAAAAGCCCCGCTCTCGGCCTCTGATAGCGCCTTTTAATATCCGCAAGCGCGCCGATAAGCCGCCGCACGTTTTTCATCGTGTCCCCAACGGATATATATGCGAGGATGTTGCCGATATCGCCAAACTCCACCTGAATGTTATACTCGTCCCGCAAAATGTCGTAGACCTCGATGCCCGCAAGCCCGATCCCCAAAGTGTTGATAGTGAGCTTGAGCTCGTCGAAATCAAACACCGTCGTGCCGTTGACAAGCTCGCGCGAAAAAACGTCGTACCCCCCTATCCGCCCGATCTCCCGCCGGGCAAAAGCGGCCAGCTCCCTCGCCCGGCCGAACACGGCGCGCCCGTTTAAGGCCAGGTGCCTGCGCGCGATGTCGAGGCTTGCCAAAAGCAGGTACGACGCGCTCGTCGTCTGCGTGAGGTTGATCACCTGCCGCACGGCCTGGGGGTTTACGCCGCCGCCCGTCAGCAAAAGCGCGCTTTGCGTCAGCGAGCCGCCCGACTTGTGCATCGACACGGCCGCCATATCCGCCCCCGCCGCCATGGCGGGAACAGGCAGGCCCTCCCCGAAATAAAAGTGCGCCCCGTGGGCCTCGTCGACGAGGGTGAGCATCCCGTGCCGGCGCGCGACGGCCGCGATTTCCCTCAGATTCGAGCAGACGCCGTAGTACGTGGGGTTGTTGACGAAGACGGCCTTCGCGTCGGGGTGCTTGGCGATAGCCACCTCAAGGTCCTCCACCGCCATCCCCAGCGCGATGCCAAACCGCCTGTCCGCGCGCGTTTTCACGTAGACGGGCTCCGCGCCACACAGGATCAGCGCCCCGACGACGCTTGAGTGGACGTTGCGCGGCAAAATGAGCTTGTCGCCTTGCCGGCACGCCGTGAGAACCATCGCCTGAACGGCCGCCGTCGTCCCGCCCACCATGAAAAAAGCGTGGCGCGCGCCGAAGGCCTCCGCCGCCAGCGCCTCCGCGTCGCGGATGACGGAGACGGGGCGCGCGAGGTTGTCGAGGGGCTTCATGGAGTTAAAGTCAACGGAAAGGCAGCGCCTCCCGAAAAACCGGGCAAGGCCCCTGCTCTCCCGCCCACGCTTGTGTCCCGGCACGTCGAAGGGGATGAGCCCCGAGCGGCGCATCCGCTCGAGCGCCGCGGCGATGGGCGTTTGCGTCTGGTCCGTCACCGCCCCGCCCCCTCTCCCATGCCGCGCCGGAAAGCGCGCTTTTTGTATGCCGCTCTTATGTAAACCGCGGCGCTGCCTGAGCCGCCGCCCGCCCGCCGTTTTCGCATGGCACACCTCTTTGCAAAAGAATAATCGCTCATGCACCATGGTATTCACCACGGCTTGTTTGAGCGATTATTCAGGCGTTATTTTGTTTTCGGCCGGGCGCAGGCGGCCCTTTGAGCGCCGCGTCAATGTGCGCCGGCGCTTTTCAGCCGTTTAGGAAGCGGGCGAGGAAGTCCTTCGTCTCCTGCTTTTGCGGGTTTATGAAGATGTCCTGCGGCGTCCCCTGCTCGCAGATGACGCCGTTGTGCATGAACACCACGCGGCTGGACACGTCCCGCGCGAAGGCCATCTCGTGGGTCACCACGATCATGGTCATGCCCTCTTTCGCCAGGTTGCGCATGACGGTGAGCACTTCCCCCACCATCTGGGGGTCGAGGGCGCTTGTCGGCTCGTCGAACAGGAGCACCTCCGGCTCCATGGCCAGCGCCCGCGCGATGGCCACGCGCTGCTTCTGTCCGCCGGACAGCTGCCGGGGCTTGGCGTGGATATACGGCGACATGCCCACTTTGTCGAGATAGTAGCGCGCCGTTTTCTCCGCCGTCATCTTGTCCTTTTTCTGGACCTTCGTCATGCCGATCATGCAGTTTTTCAGGGCCGTCATGTTGGTAAAGAGGTTGAAGTTCTGGAACACCATGCCCACCTTGGCCCGGTAGGCCGGTATGTTAACCCGCTCTTTCGTGATGTCCGTCCCGTGAAAGAGGATCTCGCCGCCGGAGGGCGTCTCCAGCAGGTTGATGCACCGCAGGAGGGTGGACTTGCCGGAACCCGAGGCCCCGATGATGCAGATGACGTCGCCGCGGTCCACCGTAAAGCTGATGTCCCGCAGGACGGTGTTGGCCCCGAAGGACTTGCTCAGGTGGCGGATTTCCAGGATGTGCTCGCTCATTCTTCCTCCTTACGCCCCTTTCCCGGATAGCTGATCATCCCGCTCGTGTGGGCCAGGGTGTCCGTGGTGGCCAGGTCATAGACCTGAGGCCCGTCCATTTTCTTCTCCATCCAGCGCAGCAGGCGGGAGAAGAAGAGGGTCATGATAAGGTACATCACCATGCTGATGGTGTAGGGCTCGAAGTAGGTGTAGGTGGCGCCGGCCGCGGTTTTGGCCGCGAAGAACAGCTCCACGATGGAGATGACGGACAGGACGCAGGTATCCTTGATGTTGATAATGAGGTTGTTGCCGATCTGCGGCAGGATGTTGCGCGTCGCCTGGGGCAGGATGACGTAGAGCATCGTCTGGAAGTGGGTCATGCCGATGGCCTTGGCCCCTTCCGTCTGCCCCTCGTCGATGGACAGGATGCCGCCCCGGACCGTTTCCGCCATGTAGGCGCCGGTGTTGATGGAGACGATGAGCAGCGCGGCGGCCAGCCAGGGCAGGCTTACACCGGCGTAGAGAAAGCCGTAGTAGATAAAGCCGGCCTGCACCATCATGGGCGTGCCCCGGAACACCTCCACGTAGGCCCTCAAAATCGCCCGCACCACGCCCAGCACCGCCTTCTTGGCGGGATGGTCCCGCCGGCCGACGGGTATCGTCTGGATGATGCCCACGATATACCCGATGATGCAGCCGAAGAAGGTGCTGAGGGTGGCGATGAGCAGTGTGACGCCCGCTCCCCGCAGGAGCGTCATGCCGTAGTTGGCCAGGATATTTTGAACCCTCTGGAAAAACATTTCTGACCCCTTTCAGGAAATGACGGGGAAGCGGCCGCTCCCCCGTTTTCTTGCCGGACAAGGTCACGCAATCCCCTCGGGGCGCGCCGGGCGCCCCGGGATGCGGTTTTTTACTTTGCTCTTATTCCGCCTCGGCGATGGGCTGGATGGAGATGGCCTCCTTCATCATTCTCTCGAAGTCCTCGGTGGTCAGCGTGGCCAGGGCGTCGTTGAGGAGCTTGAGCAACTCCGTATTCCCCTTCTTCACGGAGATGCCGATGTTGATCTCCTCCTCGGAGACCTCGAAATCGTCATCCGTGCCGGTAAAGTCCAGCATCACGAGGTTCGGGTAGACCGCCACGGCGCCCAGGGCCGTGGGCTTGTCCGTCACGAGAATGTCGCAATTGCCGGAGTCGAGGGACACGAACATGGCCGTGGTGTCGTCCATGGCCGGCTTCTTATCCACGTTCTCAATCTGGGGCAGGCACACGTCGTACCACACGGTGTTGATCTGGCTCGTCGCCCTGGCGCCGGCAAGGTCCGACAGGCCCTTGGCGTTTGCGTAGGGCGAGTCCTTCCGGGTGAGGACGACGATGGAGGCGTAGTAGTAAGGCGTGGTGAAGTCGAGGTTTTCAAGGCGCTCGGCGGTGATGGACTGGCCGGCGATGGCGCAGTCGATGGCGCCTGACTGGACCGCGATGGGCAGGGAGCCCCAGTCGATCTTGTGAATCTCAAGCTTGTAGCCGATTTTATCCGCGAGGTACTTGGCCATCATGACGTCGTAGCCGTGGGCGTAGTCTTTGCTGTCTTTGATCGGCACGGCGCCGTTCGCGTCCGTAGGCTGCGTCCAGTTATACGGGGCGTACGCGCATTCCATACCGACGCGCAGGACTTTCTCCTCTTTCGCCTTTTTGCAGCCGAAAAGCGCTACAACAAGAAGGACGGACATCAGCACTGCAAGAAACTTCTTCATCTTATTCATCCTTTACCTACTTAATCTTCTCAAGTCCCGCGCCCGCGCTTTCCTTAAGGCGGGCGGGGTGTGTGGACAGGTTTGTTTTATTGTAACATCCTTAGCGCTTTAACGCAACAATAAAAATTCCGTTATTCGCCAATATCCCCGCCTGTGCATCTCCGCATACAATAAGTTGCAGGGCCTTTGGCCCCATAACGCGCCGCGACCGCGGCGAAACGGAGGATTGCGATGTTCTGGAACGTGGCGCAACGCGCCAAAAACTACATACGCGTGCTCGCCGGCAGCCCCGACGCAAAGGCCGTCCTCCGCGGCGGGCCGTCCTACCCGGACCTGCACGCCACCGTGAAGTTTTACCAGACCGGCGACGGTGTGCTCGTCTGCGCGGTGGCAAGCGGCCTGCCTGAGAAAAACGGCCCCTGCCCCGGCGGCGTCTTCGGCTTCCACATTCACGAGGGCACGTCCTGCGCCGGCGCGGGGAGCGACCCCTTCGCGGCCACGGGCGGCCACTATAACCCCGGCGGCTGCCGCCATCCGTACCACGCCGGCGACATGCCCCCGCTGTTTTCAAACGGCGGCCGCGCGTTTCTCGTCTTCCTGACAAACCGCTTCAAGGTGCGCGACATTATCGGAAAAACCGTCGTCATCCACTCAGGGCGCGACGATTTCACCACGCAGCCGAGCGGCGACTCGGGGGCGAAAATCGCCTGCGGCGTCATCACGGCGTAAAGCACGCGTTTATACCGCGGGAGTGATTCGGCCCAAAGCCCGATCCCTCCCGCACTTTTTTCGCGCACGGCGCGACGCGCAAAAAGCCGCTTTAGGGTATCGACTGCCCCGCACTCTCCCCCTGACGTCGCGCCGAAAACGCCCCGATATGCCGCGGCGGCCTGGAAATCAAGCGCGCCGCTTTGACGCTTATTTCTTTTGCGCAAGGTACGCGTGCACCGCGCCGGCCGCTTCGCGCCCTTCGCGGATCGCCCACGCGACGAGGCTTTGCCCGCGGCGCGCGTCGCCGGCGGCAAACACGCCCTCCGCGCTCGTCTTGTACGCGCCTTCCGCGGCGAGGATGTTGCCCCGCGCGTCCTGTTCGAGGGAGAGCTCCTTAATCAGCGCCTCCTCCGGCCCTAAAAAGCCCATGGCGATGAGCACAAGCTGCGCCGGCCAGACCCGCTCGGTGCCGGGCACCTCCCGCATCTTTCCGTCCACCCACTCCACGTCGACGGTGTGCAGCGCCGCGACGTTTCCATTCTCGTCGCAGTCGGTTTTCTTTGTGGTCACGCAAAACACGCGCGGGTCGCGCCCGAACACCTCGATGGCTTCGCTCTGGCCGTAATCCGTCTTAAACGTCCTGGGCCACTGGGGCCACGGGTTGCTCGCCGGGCGCTGCTCCGGCGCCGGCGGCATGATTTCAAGCTGGCGCACGCTTTTGCAGCCGTGGCGCAGCGCCGTGGCGACGCAGTCCGTGCCCGTGTCGCCGCCGCCGATGACGATAACGTCCTTCCCCTCGGCGGAGATGAAGCTGCCGTCTTTCAAATTGGAGTCAAGCAGGCTTTTCGTATTTGCTGCGAGGAAATCGACGGCAAAGTGAACGCCCTTGCACGCGCGGCCTTCCACATTCAGGTCGCGCGGCTTTTTCGCCCCGATGCACAGGACAACAGCGTCATACTCCCGCCGCAGCTTCTCTATTGGGATGCTCTCGCCGACGCTCGCGTTTGTGACAAACTCCACGCCCTCCTGCTCCATGAGCCGAACGCGCCTTTCGACCATCCACTTTTCCAGCTTCATGTTCGGGATGCCGTACATGAGCAGTCCGCCGGGGCGGTCGTCGCGCTCGAATACCGTGACGCTGTGGCCCAGCCTGTTGAGCCGGTCCGCGCAGGCAAGGCCCGCCGGCCCGCTGCCGACGACGGCCACCTTCTTCCCCGAGCGCACCTTCGGCGGGCGCGGGCGCACCCAGCCGTTTTCAAAGGCCATGTCGATAATCGCCCGCTCGTTTTGCTTGGTGGCGACGGCGTCGCCGTACAGCCCCGCCGTGCAGGAGCCCTCGCACAGCGCCGGGCAGACGCGGGAGGTAAACTCGGGGAAGCTGTTCGTCTTCGCGAGGCGGCGGTACGCCTGCTCGTAAAGCCCTTTGTAAAGCAGCTCGTTCCACTCCGGGATGAGGTTGCACAGCGGGCAGCCGGAGGGTGTGCCCTGCAGCGCAAGCCCCATCTGGCAGAAGGCCGTGCCGCAGTCCATGCACCGGGCCGCCTGCTCGCGGATGACCTCAAGCGGTAGGTCCGTGTGGAAGTCGTTCCAGTCGCGCAGCCTCTCCGAAACGGGCCGGTCGGGGGCGTTTATGCGCGTGTATTCAAGAAATCCTGTCGGTTTTGCCATGGTATAGCCCCCTTTCAGTGGTGTCCGTTTTGCGCGCCCAGGCACACGGCGTTGAAGGCGATCATGAGCGCCTCGTCGCCCCTGTACCCGTCTTCCTGCGCCTTCTTGATGGCCCGGAGCATCGCCGCGTAGTCGTTCGGCATGACGCAGACAAAGCGCCTGACTTCCTCCGCCCAGTTTGCAAGAAGGCGCGCGGCCCTGTCGCTTTTTGTATAGCGGTAGTGGTTTTCCACCATCTCCCGCAGCTCCGGCTCGTACTCGTCGTCCACCGGCAGGAGACGGACCATCTCGGTGTTGCAGCGGATGGGGAACGTGCCGTCTTCGTCGTAGACGTAGGCGATGCCGCCGGACATGCCCGCCGCGAAGTTGCGCCCCGTCCTGCCGAGGACGGCCACGCGCCCGCCCGTCATGTACTCGCAGCCGTGGTCGCCCACCGCCTCGATGACGGCCTTCACACCGCTGTTGCGCACGCAAAAGCGCTCGCCCGCCGCGCCGCGGATGTAGGCTTCGCCGCTGGTGGCGCCGTAGAAGGCGACGTTGCCGATGATGATGTTCTCCTCGGGATTAAATATGCTCTTTTCCGGCGGCGTGACGATAATTTTCCCGCCGGACAGGCCCTTGCCCGTGTAGTCGTTGGCGTCGCCCACAAGGCTTATGGTCACGCCCTTCGGCAAAAACGCGCCGAGGCTCTGGCCGGCCGAGCCGGCAAGACGGATTGTAATGGTGTCCTCCGGAATCCCCGCGCTGCCGTAGCGGCGCGTGATGTGGCTGCCGAGGATGGTGCCGACGGCGCGGTCTGTGTTGCGCACCGGGATATCGAGCGTCACCTTCTCACCCTTTTCAAGGGCGGGGCGGCAGGCCTCAAGCAGCACGCGCATGTCGAGCGTCTTTTCAAGCTCGTGGTTTTGCGCCCGCACGCAGCGCAGCGGCGTACCCTCCGCCACGTCGGGGCGGTACAAAACCGCGGAAAGGTCGAGGTTTTTCGCCTTCCACGCGCTCTCCGGGATGCACGGCTCGAGCATGTCGGAGCGGCCGACCATTTCGTCCACCGTCCTGAAACCGAGCTCGGCCATGTACTCGCGCAGCTCCTCCGCGATGAAGAGCATGAGGTTCATGACGTACTCGGGCTTGCCGGAAAACCGCGCCCGCAGGACGGGGTTGTTCGTCGCGATGCCGACGGGGCACGTGTCGAGGTTGCACACGCGCATCATCACGCACCCAAGGGCGACGAGCGGCGCCGTGGCAAACCCGAATTCCTCCGCGCCGAGCAGCGCCGCGACGGCCACGTCCCGGCCCGTCATGAGCTTGCCGTCCACTTCGAGGACGACGCGGTCGCGCAGGTTGTTGAGCACGAGCGTCTGCTGCGTCTCCGCAAGCCCCAGCTCCCACGGCAGCCCCGCGTGGCGCATCGACGTGCGGGGGGACGCGCCCGTGCCGCCGTCAAAGCCGGAGATGAGGATGACGTCCGCCATGCCCTTGGCCACGCCGGCGGCCACGGTGCCGACGCCCGCTTCGCTCACGAGCTTGACGTTGATGCGCGCCGAGGGGTTGGCGTTTTTCAGGTCGAAAATGAGCTCCTTTAAGTCTTCGATGGAGTAGATGTCGTGGTGCGGCGGGGGCGAGATGAGGCCGACGCCGGGGGTGGAGTGGCGCACGCGCGCCACTTCCGGGTAGACCTTCCTCCCGGGCAGCTGGCCGCCCTCGCCGGGCTTGGCGCCCTGGGCGATCTTAATCTGAATCTCGCTGGCGCTCACGAGGTACTCGCTCGTCACGCCGAAGCGCCCGGAGGCGACCTGCTTGACCGCGCTGCAGCGCCAGTCGCCGTTCGGGTCGCGCTTAAAGCGCGCCGGGTCCTCGCCGCCTTCGCCCGTGTTGCTCTTCGCGCCGAGGCGGTTCATGGCGATGGCGATGGCCTCGTGGGCCTCCTTGCTGATGGAGCCGAAGGACATGGCGCCCGTCTTAAAGCGCCTGACGATGGATTCCGCCGGCTCCACTTCCTCAAGGGGGATGGGATTTCCCTTTTTAAACTTCAAAACGGAGCGCAGATTGGCGCAGTGGGCGCCGCTTTCGTGGAGCTTCCTTGAAAACTCCTTAAACAGCCTGTAGTCGCCGGTGCGGACGGCCTGCTGCATGAGCGAAATCGTCTCGGGGTTGTAGATGTGGTACTCGCCGCCGCTGCGGTACTGGTAGTACCCGGCCGACTCAAGCTCCTCGTCCTCGAAAAGGGGCGAAAACGCCTGCTCGTGGCGCATTTGAGCCTCGCGGGCAATCTCGTCGAGCCCCACGCCGCCGATGCGGGAGGGCGTGAGGGTAAAGTACCTGTCGATGACCTCGCCTGAGATACCGACCGCCTCGAAAATCTGCGCGCCCATGTAGCTCTGGATGGCGGAGATGCCCATCTTGGAGAGGATTTTAATGACGCCCTTGTAGGCGACCTTGACGTACGTCTTTTCCGCTTCCTCCTCGGAAAATCCCTCGATGTACCCCGTCCTTGCCAGCTCGCGCACGGTCTGGAGCGCGACGTACGGGTTGACGGCCGCCGCGCCGTAGCCGATGAGGCAGGCGAAGTGGTGCACCTCCCGCGGCTCGCCGGACTCGAGGACGATGCTCGCCTTCGGGCGAAGCCCCGCGCGGATGAGGTGGTGGTGCAGCCCGCCGGCGGCGAGAAGCGCCGGAATGGCGGCGTGCTCTTCGTCGACGCCGCGGTCTGAGAGGATGAGAATCGTCGCGCCGCCTTCCACCGCTTTTTCCGCCGCGGCAAACAGGCCGTCGAGGGCATCTTTCAGCGCCGCCCCGCCGCCGCCGGCCTTAAAGAGGATGGGCAGCGTGGCTGATTTGAAGGGCCCTTCCCTCACGGCGGCAATCTTTGCGAGGTCCGCGTCCGTCAGGATCGGATGGGGCAGGCGGATGCGCGCGCAGCTGTCCGGCCCCGGGTGGAGCAGGTTGCGCTCGGCCCCGAGGAACACGAGCGGGGATGTGACGATTTCCTCGCGCAGCGCGTCGATGGGCGGATTTGTGACCTGCGCGAAGAGCTGCTTGAAGTACTCGTACAACAGCTGCGGGCGCTGGGAGAGCACGGCAAGCGGCGTGTCCGTCCCCATCGCGCCGACGGGGTCCACCCCCGTCGTGACCATGGGGGCGAGGAACATCCGCAGGTCCTCGTACGTGTAGCCGAAGGCCTTCTGCAATTTAAGGAGCGGGCGGTCATCACAAACGCGCGCGCCTTCAGGAAGCCTGCCGATGTCCACAAGGTGCTCATCCAGCCACTTGGCAAAGGGCGCCGAGCGCGCCGCCGCGTTTTTAATCTCCTCGTCGCCGATGATGCGCCCGGCCTGCGTGTCGATAAGGAGCATCCTTCCCGGGCGCAGCCGCTCCTTGAGCACGATTTTCTCCGGCGGCACGTCGATGACGTCGACTTCCGACGCCAAAATGACCAGATCGTCCGACGTGACGTAATAGCGGGACGGGCGCAGGCCGTTTCTGTCTAAAATCGCGCCGATGCGCACGCCGTCCGTAAAGCCAATGGCGGCGGGGCCGTCCCACGGCTCCATGAGGCAGGCGGAGTATTCGTAAAACGCGCGCTTTTCCGCGCTCATGCTCTCGTGGCCGTACCACGGCTCGGGCACCATGAGCATCATCACCCGCTCGATGGGCATCCCCGCGAGCATGAGAAACTCCGCCGTGTTGTCGAACATCGCCGAGTCGCTGCCATCCAAATCGATAACGGGCAGGACCTTCTCGAGCTCGTCGCCGAAGACGTCGCTCTTAAAGAGCGCTTCGCGCGCGCGCATGTAGTTGACGTTGCCGCGCAGCGTGTTGATCTCGCCGTTATGTACGATGCAGCGGTTCGGGTGCGCGCGCTCCCAGCTCGGGAAGGTGTTGGTCGAATAGCGGGAGTGGACAAGCGCGAGGGCCGTTATGACGGACTCATCCTGCAGGTCAAGATAGAACCGGTCCACCTGCTCGGCCGTGAGCATGCCCTTGTAGACGATGGTCTTAGAAGAAAGGCTCGGCATGTAAAATTTTAAGCCGCGCTCCTTCGCCGCCTTTTCCATGCGCCGGCGGATGATGTAGAGCCTGCGCTCGAAGGCGTCCCCGCCGGGCCCCTCGCGGCCGATGAACACCTGCCGGATGTACGGCATGCTGTTTTTCGCCGTCTTGCCGAGCATCGACTCGTCCACGGGCACGTCGCGGAAATCAATGAGCCGCTGCCCTTCCTCTTCGATAATGCGCGCAAATTCCAGCTCGGCGGCGGCGCGCTCGCCGCGGTCGTGGCTGAGGAAGATCAGGCCGGTGCCGTAATCACCGCGCGCCGGCAGCGCAAACCCCGCCTGCGCGCAGACTTTTTCGTAATACTCGTGCGGGATTTGAATTAAAATCCCCGCGCCGTCGCCCGACGTCGGCTCGCTGCCGACGCCGCCGCGGTGGTCGAGGTTTTTCAGCGCCTTGAGCGCCTGCCGGACAATATCGTGCGAGCGCTTCCCCTTGATGTGGACGACGGCGCCGATGCCGCACGCGTCATGCTCAAACTGCGGGTCGTACAGACCTTGCCGCTGGGGGATGTCAGACTTCATTGTGACCATTCCTTTCAAACAGGAGTCCGCCGGATAAACCGAAACGTTTTGCTCTAATATATGCAATTTCATTCATCGGATGTTGCAGCTGTCATGGTTTTTACTGATGATTTTACTTTATATGGATGTATAATGCAAGAAAAATTATTTCCTGTTGCAAAATTAGTCAATTTTGCTTTATTGCATTGGGATTTAATTGCAGAAACTGCAAATTTTTAACAAAAGCGCCGCTTTAATCGCGCGGCCTTTCCGGGGAGATAAAAACATGGCACTTAAACCGGCTGCTTTTAGCACCCGATTTAAGCGCCATGCGTCTTTGCAAGGCCGTAATTCTGTTTTCAGGCACACACGGAAAGCCTTCGTCCCGGCCGTGCTCCGCACGCCTTTGCGCGGCGGCCTTTCATGGGCCCTTGCTTTACTGTGGTGCTTCCGCCCCGCCTCGGGGCTTGGATTTTCCGCCGCGTCCGCCGCGGTGTGTTCTTTTCGCCTTTTTTGGCTTTCCGGCGCCTTCCGGCGCGGCGGGCTTGACGGCGATGGCTTTCTTTTCCACCTTTTTCTCCGCCTTCGGCGCGGCTTTCGCGCGCTTGGCGCCTTTCTTTCGTTTCTTCGGCGCCGGCTTTGCCGCCTTTTCCTTTTCCACGGGCGGGTCGTCTTCTTTTTCCTCCGGCTTTGCCAACTCAACCGGCGGCAAAACGGGTTCGGGCGGCGGGGGCGGCGGCTTGGGCGTGACGGTAAAGCCCGCTTCTTCGAGCCGCCCTTCGGCTTTCGCCGCAAGGTATTCCGCCCGGCGGGCCTTCCCGCCGAGGACTTCGAGCTCGTCGAAGTTGAAGGTCTTGAGCGTCGTGTCGATGCCGTCTTCGAGGCGGACCTTGGCGTATCCCCTCAGGAGGTTGACGCTGATGACGGAACCCTTCCCGTAGGGCGTTTCCACGAAGGCGTCGACCTTCGGCGCTTTTTTGACGATTTCCTCGTAAGCCTCCTCCTCGTACTTAAGGCAGCACATGAGGCGGCCGCACGTGCCGGATATTTTAACCGGGTTGAGGGACAGGCCCTGCGTCTTGGCCATCTTGATCGACACCGGGTGGAATTCGTCTAGAAACTGCGTGCAGCAAAACGGCTTGCCGCAGATGCCGAGCCCGCCGATCATGCGCGCTTCGTCGCGCACGCCGATCTGGCGCAGCTCGATGCGCGTTTTGAACACCGACGCAAGGTCGCGGACGAGCTCGCGGAAGTCGACGCGCCCGTCCGACGTGAAGAAGAACAAAATTTTGTTCCCTTCGAAGCTGAATTCAACGTCCACGAGCTTCATGTCGAGCCCGTGTTCAGCGATTTTCTTCTGGCATATAACAAACGCTTCGGCTTCGCGCATCTTGTTTTCTTCGGCGCGCTTTTTGTCTTCCTCCGTCGCGATGCGGACGACGGGCCTGAGCGGGGGGATAATGCAGTGATCTTCCACCTCGTGGTTGCCCCACGTGCACTCGGCAAACTCAAGGCCCTTTGACGTTTCAACGATGACCGCGTCACCCGAAGAAATAGTCAGCCCCGCCGGGTCAAAGTAATACACTTTGCCCTTGTTCTTAAAGCGTACACTGATTACTTCAGTCATGATTCTCCTCGTTTTCTATATGTTAAGCCCCCTCAGGGCGTATCAAGGAGCGCGGCGCACAGAAAGCCGGAGACATGGACGACTCCGACGTTAAAGTCGAGATACTCAAGCGCCTTACCCAGAACGTCGTACGCCCGGATAAAGCGGTGCGCCATGGCGCTCTGCTGCTGCGCGCGAGCAAGCATCAGCGCGCGCGCCTGACCGATAAAGTCGCGCAGTTCGTCCCTGCCGAGCCTGTCGAGCCTGAAGGAAAATTCAGCCAGAGGCAGGGCGCCGCCCGTCAGCGCGGCGGCAAATTCTTCGGCCAGCTTGCCGCACTCCGGCGCCGCCTCGGGCGCCACGCAGATCTTCGCGCAGCGGGAGACGACGGTCGGCAGCATGTTTTCCGGCGAGTCCGCCAGAAGGAAAAACACAGCGCTGCGCGGCGGTTCCTCAAGCGTTTTCAGAAACGCGTTCTGTGCCGCGGCGTTCATCGAATCGGCGTGGCGGAGGATGTAAACCTTCACGTCCGCCTCGTTGGGCATGACGACGGCGTCTTCCCGTATCGCACGCACCTGCGCGACGGAAAACAGGCGGCTTTCGGCCGAGTGGTCATATATCAGGATGTCCGGGTGAATCCCCTTCATGGCCTTGACGCAGTGGGCGCACACGCCGCAGGGGACTCCCGTGCCCTCAGAGCAGACCCGGCCGGCGGCAAGGCTCAAAGCGCGGCGAAAGCGCTCCTCCTCGCTGCCGCCCCAGATGATCGCGGCGTGCGGAAGGTAAGCCTGTACTGCGTGCTGTGTCATTCCGTAAAGCTCCACGTTATCTTTTCCCCTGTGCGGCACTAAAGCCTTGAAAGGGGTTTCTATTATTGTACATTTTGAAAGGGCTCCCGTCAATAAAAATGTGCGCCGCGGCGTCTTATTCGCCTTATATTGTCCCCTTTTGGGCGGTTTTTCACCCAATTTTTCGGAATAATGCGCTAAAATACCCGTATTGCGGTATACTAACTTGGCGGAATGCCGTTGCGCCATGGGCCGGGGCTGTGCTATACTATTTTTTACATTGTTTGCTTCTCAAACCGATATACGGAAAGGAAGAGCGATATGAGCAAAGGAACATTTTACATCACGACCCCCATCTACTACCCATCCGATAAGCTGCACATCGGGCACACCTACTGCACCGTCGCGACGGACGCGATGGCCCGGTTTAAGCGAATGCAGGGGTATGATGTCATGTTCCTGACCGGCACGGACGAGCACGGCCAGAAAATCGAGGAAAAGGCCGCCGCCAGGGGGATGACGCCGAAGCAGTTTGTGGACGAGATCATCGAAGGCCCCGGCGGGATACTCGACCTGTGGAAGCTCATGAACATCTCGTACGACCGCTTCATCCGCACGACGGACGACTACCACGTCGCCGCCGTCCAGCGGATTTTCAGAAAGCTCTACGAAAAGGGCGAAATTTACAAGGGCGCGTACAAGGGCCTGTACTGCACGCCCTGCGAGTCCTTCTGGACGGAAAGCCAGCTCGTCGACGGAAAATGCCCCGACTGCGGCCGCGAGGTCAAATACGCCGAGGAGGAGGCCTACTTCTTCCGCCTTTCAAACTACACCCAGAAAATCCTCGACCTGTACGAAAAGCAGCCGGACTTCCTCGAGCCCGCCTCCCGCATGAACGAGATGGTCAGCAACTTCCTGAGGCCCGGCCTTGACGACCTGTGCGTCTCCCGCACGTCGTTTAAGTGGGGCATCCCCGTGGACTTCGACCCCGGCCACGTCGTCTACGTCTGGGTGGACGCGCTCACCAACTATATCACCGCCCTCGGGTACGAAAACGACCGGTACAACGACTACGCCAAATACTGGCCGGCGGACGTGCACTTTGTCGGCAAGGAAATCGTCCGCTTCCACGCCATTATATGGCCGGCCATCCTCATGGCGCTCGGCGAGCCGCTGCCGAAGAAAATTTTCGGCCACGGCTGGCTCCTTCTCGACGGCGGCAAGATGAGCAAATCGAAGGGCAACGTGGTCGACCCGACCGTCCTCGCCGCCCGCTACGGGGTGGACGCCCTGCGCTACTTCCTGCTGCGGGACTTCCCCTTCGGCTCGGACGGCTCCTTCTCCAACGAGCTGCTCATCTCCCGCATCAACACTGACCTTGCCAACGACCTCGGCAACCTCGTCTCCCGCACGGTCTCGATGGTTGAAAAATACTTCGGCGGCACGCTCCCGGCAGACCGCCAGGCCGGTCCGGAGGACGCCGCGCTCACCGAGGCGGCCGCGGCGCTGCGCGGCGAGGTAGAGGCGGAAATGGAGCGCTTTGCCTTCCAGAACGCCCTGTCCCTCATCTTCAAGGTCACCTCGCGCGCGAACAAGTATATCGACGAGACGTCCCCGTGGGTGCTGGTGAAGGACGAAGCCAACAAAGCGCGCCTTGCCGCCGTCATGTACAACCTGCTCGAGACAATCCGCATCTGCACGGTCCTTCTGCAGCCCTTCATGCCCCAGACCTGCGCCGAGATCTTCCGGCAGATCGGCGCGGGCGAGAGCCTGCGGACGTGGGACTCCATCGCCGCCTTCGGCGCGCTGCCGGCGGACGTCACCGTCCAAAAAGGCCCCGCCATCTTCCCGCGCATCGACATGGCAAAGGAACTGGCCGAGCTCGAAAAACTCACGCAAAACAATTAAAACGCTAATTTGCGCAATACGCCCCCGCAAACGGCCGTTTGCGGGGGCGTTTTTGTCTCTATATAGGCAGGTACGCGTTAAGACGCGGCGCGAACGCCTGTCTGCCGCCGCCGCTTCAGGCGCTCTCCTCTTCCAGCTCATCCGCATCCTCAGGCGCGCTTTCCCTCCTTCTCAGGACGCGGCTTTTAAGCCTGACGAGCGCATCGTTATACCGCGTCGAGCGCAAATCAGGAAACGCGCGGAAAAGCCGCGCGTTCTGCCGCCGCCCGAGGCGAAAGAGCGTTTTGATACGCTCGTTATAAAACGCGCTCTCCTCGAACGTCGCGGAGATGCTCTCCCGCAGGGCGCTTTTCTTTTCGGCAAGGAAGCCGCTCAGGGCGCCCTGGATTTCCCGCAGGCGGCCGTTGAGGATGAAAACGTGCCGGATGGTGATGGTAAAATCAACGGCCAGCGCGGCTGTCGCAAGCGTGAGGACAAGGTGCTTGGGCCGCGGCGGGATGAGCGCAGTCAGGCGCACCACGTGCGGGTGGACGTAGCGCAGCGTCAGCAGCGCCATGGTGGCGAACACAAGCGAGGAGATCAGGCCGATGCGCCCTTTGTAGTTGAGCGGGAACGCGGAGTAGTCCCACCACTTGGCCTGAAACAGGTTTTCCATAATCACGGCCGTTATGTACTCCAGCGCCGTCGTCAAAACGAGGGAGAGCACGAAGATGGCGGCCGGGTGTTCGATCCGCCCGTAAAACAGCGCCACGAGCATGACGCCCCCCGCCCCGTAAAGCGGGATGAAGGGGCCCGTCAGAAACCCGCGGTTGACAGGGCGGCGGCAGTACACCGTGAACAAAAGCGACTCGTACACCCACCCGACGAAGCTGTAGAGCAGGAACCAGAGATACAAATCAGCAGAACGCATAGTGCCGCTCCTTTTTGAGATTTAACGCGGCGCGCCCAGGAGCCCTTTTTCACGGGCGAGGCGGTAAAGGCGCGCGCCCATAAGCTCCGATGGGGCAAACGCTTCCGCGACGCAGTAGATCTTATCCGCGATCAAAACGACAAGCGATTCAGGGTAGCGCGGGGGCCTTGGCGTGAGCGGCCACATGTGCTTTGCGATAACGTCCCGCTCGCGGTCGGTTATCTCAAAGCGCCGCCCGGCGTTTTCGGCCGCCGCGCGCGGGTGCGTAAAGGCGTGCAGGCCCTTGTAGGGGTTCCCCTTGTGCCAGTCGTAGAGGAAAAAATCGTGGAGCAGCCCGCCGCGCGCCGCGGCGCGGCTGTTCAGGCCCAGAAACCGGCAGACGCGGTAGCCCGCGAACGAGACGTTGAGGCAGTGGATCAGGCAGTCGACGCGCCCGTGCTGCGCAAACCGGCGCATGGACTGCACGTCGGGATGCGCGAGCAGGTCGCGGACAGTCTGGAGATACTCCTCGCACAGCGCAAAATCTGTCGTTTTCGGCATGAATCTCCTCCCGCCGGCGCATAGGGCGCATAGTTTGATTCACTATGACACATCCCGCCGCGCCTTGTCAAGAAAGAACGAAAACACACGCCGACGAAAATGCTTCTTGAAAACAGTCTATTTTTGCCAAAGCTTAAACATTCCGGCTTTTTAAGGCGCAAAAACCGCGCGCGGCAGAGAAAGCGCCGCGCGCGGCTCCTTTTCCGGTATTCTCTTTAAGGCGGCGAAAGCTTTAGCCGCGTTTTGCGACGATTTCCCCCGTGTGCTTGAGGATGCTCCGCTCGGGGACAACGCCGCGGACGCTCGTGAGCGGGTAGACCATGCTCATCCGCCCGATGACCGTGCCGGGGTTTAAGACGGCGTTGCAGCCGACCTCCACGAAGTCGCCCAAGATGGCGCCGAACTTCTTCAGCCCCGTCTCGATGGCCCCGCCCGCGTGCTTGACCGCGACAAGGGTTCTGTCCCCCTTGACGTTTGACGTGATGGCCCCGGCGCCGAGATGGGCCCTGTATCCTAAAACCGAGTCGCCGACGTAGTTGTAGTGCGGCACCTGCACGCCGTCGAACAAAATGACGTTTTTCAGCTCCGTGGAGTTGCCGACAACGGCGCCCGCCCCCACAAGGGCATTTCCCCTTATAAACGCGCAGTGGCGCACCTCCGTCTCCGGCCCGATGATGCACGGCCCCGTGATGGAGGCCGACGGCGCCACAACGGCGGATTTGTGAATCCAGACGAGCGGCGCGGGGCTCAAGTACTCGTCCGGGGATAGTTTCTCTCCCAGCTCACGGACGAAGGCGCCGATTTCGGGGAGAACCTGCCACGGGTACCGCACCCCTTCAAAAAGCGGCGCGGCGAGGGTGTGTTCCAGGTCCAGCAAGTCCGTGACGTAAAGCATAAGGCGACTCACCCCTCATAACAAAATCAAAGCCTATTGTACAGGATTTGCGGCGCAATATCAATCGCGAAGGGCCGCTGAGAGGTTGACCGCGCCGCGCCGTTGTATTAGCATAACAGTATTAGCATAACAAATGAGACAGATTTCAGGCAAAAAACGAGACGCGCGCGGCTTTGGGCCGCGCAGAAACGGAGGAGCCATGAAACACACCGTCACCGATTTGCGCTCGGCACTGGAGCTGCTGCGCTCCGTCCCCGGGCAGCTTCTTGAAACCGACATCCCCGTTGATCCCCACGCAGAGCTGGCCGGCGTGTACCGCCATGTCGGCGCGGGCGGAACCGTCATGCGCCCGACGAAAACCGGCCCGGCCATGCTCTTTAATTCAATCATAGGGCATGAGGACGCCCGCGTCGTCATCGGGCTGCTCTCCAGCCGCGAGCGCGTGGCGCTTCTTCTGGGCGAAAGGCCGGACCGGCTCGGCCACCTCTTAAACCGCGCCGTCGAAAACCCCGTCCCGCCCGTCAGGACGGAGGGCGGCACGCCGCCCTGCCAGGAGGTCGTCTACCGCGCCACGGACCCGGGCTTTGACATCCGCAGGCTCGTCCCCGCGCCGACGAACACGCCCGAGGACGCCGGCCCGTACATCACCGTCGGATTGTGCTACGCCTCCGACCCCGAGACGGGCGCGTCGGACGTGACCATCCACCGCCTGTGCCTGCAAAGCCCCGACGAGATTACGATGTACTTTACCCCCGGCGCGCGGCACCTCGGCGTCTTCCGCGAAAAAGCCGAGGCGGCGGGAAAGCCCCTGCCTATTTCCCTGAGCATCGGCGTCGATCCGGCGATTGAAATCGCCTCGTGCTTCGAGCCGCCCACGACGCCGCTGGGCTACGACGAGCTGGGCGTCGCCGGCGCGATCCGCGGCGAGGGCGTAAGGCTTGCCAAGTGCCTGACCATCGACGAGTACTGCATCGCAAACGCCGAGTACGTCATCGAGGGCGAGCTGCTCCCGGGCCGGCGCATGCGCGAGGACATCAACACAAACACGGGCAAGGCCATGCCGGAGTTCCCGGGGTACACGGGGCCGGCCAACCCCGAGGTGCCCGTCATCAAGGTCAAGGCTGTGACGACGCGGAAGAACCCCATTATGCGCACCTGCATCGGCCCGAGCGAGGAGCACGTGAGCATGGTGGGCATTCCCACGGAAGCGAGCATCATGGCCATGATCAATAAAGCCATGCCGGGGCGGCTGCTCAACGTCTACTGCCCGTCCTTCGGCGGCGGGAAATACGCGGCGATTCTGCAGTTTAAAAAGACCGTGCCGTCCGACGAAGGAAGGCAGCGCCAGGCCGCGCTGCTCGCGTTTTCGGCGTTTTCCGAGCTTAAGCACGTCTTTATCGTGGACGAGGACGTCGACTGCTTCGACATCGGCGACGTGATGTGGGCGATGACGACGCGCTTCCAGGCCGACGTCGACCTCATCCCCATCCCGGGCGTGCGCTGCCACCCGCTCGACCCGTCCAACGATCCGCTCTTCTCCCCCTCCATCCGAGACCACGGCATCGCCTGCAAGGCGATTTTCGACTGCACCGTTCCGTTCGCGCTCAAGGACCGCTTCATCCGCAGCCGGTTTATGGATGTCGATATGCAAAAGTGGGGCGGCGTTCTCGGATAAAATTTTCACATTTTTTGAAAAATTTTCGTAAAAAGGCTCGACTTGTCTCACTTTTTTGCGATAATATAATGCGATAGCATATATTATGGTGTTTTTAGTCGCTTTTCGACCGCTTTTGCCGATAGCGCCTCTGCCGCGCCTTGCTTGCGGCCCAAGCCGTCCGAATGTTACGCAGGAGGGTGACCGTCAGTGAAGTTCCTTCGCAGCATCCTCGATAAGGCGGATGCTTTCAACAACAAGCTTTCCTCCTACCCGATCATGGTCTCCCTGCGGCACGGCAGCATTTATATGATCCCCCTGCTGCTCATCGGCTCTATTGTGCACATCCTAAGCGCCCTCCCCGTCGCCTCGTATCAGCGTTTTATGGAGGAGAGCTTCGGCGAGGCGTGGCGTTACTTCCTGGGCTCCGTTTACGACGGCACGATGAGCATCCTCTCCATCCTCATCATCGTCTCCGGCAGCTGCTCCTACTCGGCGGAATTTGCCGTCTCCGACAAATACGCCAACCCCATCGGCGCGACCATCACGTCGCTCGGCTGCTTTTTCATTCTCACGGGCCTGAGGGAGGGCAGCGTCACGTCCTTCGGCGCGTGCGGCATCTTCCCCGCTGTTTTCACGATGATGGTCTCGTCCATCCTGTTCCGCAGGCTCAGCTCGGTCAAGGCGCTTCGCCTTGAATTTCTCACGCACAGCGGCAATCCCGTGCTCAACACCGCCGTCGTTTTGTTCCTGCCCACGACGCTCACGCTCGCCTTCTTCGGTGCGCTGGCCGCTGTGTTTAAGTTCACGTTCGGCATTACGGATTTGTGCGAGAACCTTTCCGTGTGGCTCTCAGCGCTCATCTCCGCCGTCTCACACCCGCTCGCGAAGGGGATTGTCTACGGCGTCTTCCTAAATTTGCTGTGGTTTCTGGGGATTAACGGCACGTTTGTTCTGGAGCGCGCGGCCGAAATGTCCCTTTCCTCAGCCGGCGGCGCGGCATCCCCATTTTTCTCGCCGGCCTTCCTGAACACGTTCGTCTTCCTGGGCGGCTGCGGGGCGGCGCTGTGCCTCGTGCTCGCGCTCATCCTGTCCCGGCGCAACAGGGCGCAGGTGCGCCTTGCGCGGCTGTCGCTTTTCCCCGCCTTGTTCAACATGAGCGAGGTTGTCGTCTTCGGCGTGCCCGTCATCCTCAACCCCTTCTTCCTCATCCCGTTTCTCGGCGTGCCGCTTGTCACGACGCTCATCTCCTACGGCGCGGTAAAGCTCGGTATCGTGCCTGACGCCATATCTTCCGTTCCCCCGGTGACGCCCGTCCTTATCAGCGGGTACGTTGCCGCGGGGTCTGTCGGCGGGAGCATCCTGCAGGCGGTCAACATCGCCGCCGGCACGCTGCTGTATATCCCGTTTGTGCGCAACACCCAGCGCAATATCATCAAGTGGCACCAGTACGATATCGAGCGGCTGCTTGACCTGTACCGCCAGTGCGAGCAGCGCGGCGAGGGGACGTCCTTCCTCACGCGGCACGACACGCTCGGCAGCCTTGCCCGCACCATCGTGGGCGACCTTGAGCGCGCGCTGGACACCGGCGAAATCGAGCTGCACTACCAGCCGATTGTCGACAGGGACGGGCGCGTCGACAGCGTGGAGGTGCTCCTCCGCTGGAACCACAAAGAATACGGCTACCTGTACCCGCCCCTCGTCATCGCGCTGGCGGAGGAGGCGGGCCTTGCCGGCCGGCTCGGCAACTGGATTTTCGACGAGGCCTGCCGCAACGCCAACGTGCTGTGCAAAGTCGGCTTCCCGAACATCCCGTTTTGCATCAACCTCACCGAGGCGCAGCTGAAAGAGTCCGACTTTATAAACGGCCTGATGACGGCGCTTCAGAAATACTCCCTGCCGTGCTCCGCGGTGGAGCTGGAGATCACCGAGCGCATCGCGCTCACCGGCAGCCGCGCCATCAGCCAGCGTATGTCGGACATCATCTCGCTCGGCTTCCACATCGTGATGGACGATTTCGGCGCCGGCCACAGCTCGCTGATGTACCTCAAGGAGTATAACTTCAGCAAGGTCAAGCTTGACGGCTCCCTCGTCCGGGAAATCGCCACGAACCAGAACTGCCGCGAAATCGTCAGGACCATCATCGCGCTCGGGCGGGAGCTTGGCTACAACGTCATCGCCGAATACGTCGAGTCCCCCGAACAGCGCGACACGCTCCTGTCCCTCGGGTGCGAGCGCTTCCAGGGGCACCTGTTCAGCCCCGCCGTCCCGTTTTCCGGCCTGTACGACTACCTCGTGCAGACGGACCGGCGCATCGTGCCCACATTGTGCCTAAGCGCGATCGCAATGAGCGAAGACGACGCGTAGCGCCGCTTCATCCGTTTATCCCAAATACTAAACCGAAAAGCGTAAACAAAACCGGCCGCGTAAGACTGAACTGCACCCCAATTGTTAGACAGTATGGTATACTGAATAACGATTGGGGTGTTTTTATGCCAAAAGGAGTGCCGAACAAACGATACACGGCAGAATTTAAACAGAAAGTTGTGGAAGCAGTC
>JAAYMC010000054.1 GCA_012521555.1 Clostridiales bacterium | reverse complement strand
TCACCTGCTGGGTCAAAAGTGATATGACTCGCAAAGTGCTTAAAATTAAAGATTTCTACGAATCTGTACGACGTATTCCCACTATGCACTCGACGTGGGCGCAGCGGGGGAACATGTCGAAGGCGGTGGCCTCCCGCGCCTTGTAGCCGCGCTCGTCGAAGAGCTTAAGGTCCCGGGCGAGGGTGGCCGGGTCGCACGAGACGTATACGACGCGCTCAGGCGCCATCTCGCAGACGGTCTCGATGACGGCGGGGGAGAGGCCCTTGCGGGGCGGGTCCACCACGACGACGTCCGGCCGCACGCCCGACTCCTTCAGCCGCGCGGCGGCGTCGGCGGCGTCGGCGCAGATAAACTCCGCGTTTTCTATGCCGTTTGCCGCGGCGTTTTCCCGCGCGTCCGAGACGGCCGCCTCCACGATTTCGGCGCCGATGACGCGCCCGGCGCTCTTTGCCATCACCAGCGAAATCGTTCCCGTGCCGCAGTAGAGATCCAGCACCGTCTCGAAGCCGCTCAGCTGAGCGTATTCCACCGCTTTTTCGTACAGCCGCTCGGCCTGGGCGCTGTTGATCTGGTAAAACGACAGCGGGGAGAGGGAAAAGCGCAGGGAGCAGAGGATATCCTCCACCCGCCCGTCGCCCCAGACGGTGTAGAAATCGCCGGAGAGGACCGTGTTGCCGCGCGTGGTGTTGACGTTGAGCACAATCCCCGCCGCTTCGGGGCAGCTTTCACGCAGCTCGTCAATCAGGTCGTCAAGATGCGGCAGGCGGCGGTCCGCCGACACGACGGTGATGAGGGCGCGGCCCGTCCCGAACGCGTACCGGCAGAAGAGATGGCGCACGAGGCCTTTGCCCGTCTTCTCGTCGTACGCCGGGATGCGGTGACGGTTCATCCAGCGGCGCAGGGCGGCCGCGGCGCGGTCGGACACTTCCGCCTGAATCAGGCACTTGCCCGTCGCCACGATATCGTGGCTGCGGGCGCGGTAAAACCCCGTGACGGCCTTGCCGCCCTGCTCGCCGACGTTGTAAATGGCCTTGTTGCGGTACCGCTCCGTCTTTTCAGAGCCGACGATGCCTTTGACCGGCACGTCCAGGCCGCCGATGCGCTCGAAGGCGTCCCTTACGCGCTGGAGCTTAAACTCCAGCTCCTCCTCGTAGTCTAAATGCATCAGGTCACACCCGCCGCACTTGCCGAAAACAGGGCAGGCGGGGGTCAGCCGCGCCGCGGAGGGCGTGAGAATCTGCTCGACCTTCGCGTAGCAGACGTTTTTCCCGCATTTGAGAATTTTCGCGCGGCACGTCTCGCCGCGCAGCGCGCCCTTGACAAAGACGGCGCGCCCGTCGACGCGCGCCACGCCGAGCCCTTCGGACGTGTACCCTTCGATGTAAACGGTATGCACCGTGTTTTTGGACAGGTCTGCCATAAAGATTAAGCCACCTCAATACGCGAAAAGGATTCCCTGCCGCAGATTGGCTGGCAGAAGAATCCTTTTTCTTTTTTATCACGTTTCACTCGCCGTCCGGCGCGCCGTCTTCATCCGCGCCGTCTGAATCCCCGCCCGTGCCGCCGCCGTCCGCGTCCGCATCGTCGTCGTCTTCGTATTCATAATCGTCATCATCGTCGTCGTAATCGTCGTCGTCATCAACGGACTCGTCCTCGCCGGAGGGGGCGGCCTCGTCGTCCGACAGGAGGTTTTCCGAATCTCCGCCGGGTTCGGAGGACCCGGCGGCGTCTTCGCCGCTGTCAAAGGCGGACGGGTACGAGCTGCGCTTATAGCGGCCGGTCTTCAGGCCCGTGATAAACTCGTGGATCGTCATGCCGATGACGACGGCGGAAAGCCCGATGAGCACGACGAGGATGAGAGCCGTCAGCCACGGCTGGGGCTTGTCCTCCGCGGGCGCGACGATGAGCTTTACGATGATGTAAATGAGGTACGCGCAGCCGATCAGGCGCACGAAGATGCCGGTGAGCGCCCGGTCGGCGGGGTGCTGGTTGCTCTTGCGGAACATGCGTCATCATCCTTTTCTTTGGGCGCCGCGACTGCCGGCGCGGGGAGGGTGGAGAGTGTCAGGTTGTGATTAGACTATCATATCAAAAAAGCTAAAGCAAGATTTTCTTTGCCCGCCGGCCCGCGCGGCCTTCCCGCTCGGCGGTGCGCCGGTCGATAAAGCGCGTTATCAGCGACAGCGCGATAAACAGCGGGACGCACGCGGCGCACACGATCACCGCAATGACGACGGCGCGGCCGGAGAGCGGGGCGAGGGAAAACAGGGGGCCCAAGAGCGCCGCGCCGCCGCAGAAGATGGCGACCATGGCCACGCACAGGGCGGCGCGCAGCGCGTTAAACGGCAGGCACAGGCGGATGAGCATGAGAAGCCCCACAAATCCGATGGTATACGTCGCCAGCGTAAACAGCTCCGCGTCCGCGATGCCGTAGCGCGGGGCCACGAGAAGGAGCGTCATCAGCGCGAGGAAGTTCACGAGCCCCGCCGGCAGGGCGCGCAGAAACGCGCTGGGCAGGAACGACCCGCGCACGCGCGACGTGTTCGGCTCCAGGGCGAGGAAAAACGACGGGATCCCGATAAACGCGGCGTTGTACAGCACAAGCTGCGACGGCGTGACGGGGTACTGCAGCGTGAAGATGAGGGCGCAGATAGTGAGCAGGAAGGAGAAGATGTTTTTCGTCAGGTACAGCGACGCGCTGCGCCCGATGTTGTTAATGACGCGCCGCCCCTCCGCCACGACGGACGGGAGCGACGAGAAATTCGAGTCGAGCAGGACGAGCTGCGAGACGTGGCAGGCCACGTCGCTGCCGGACGCCATCGCGATGCTGCAGTCGGCCTCCTTGAGCGCGAGCACGTCATTGACGCCGTCGCCCGTCATGGCGACGGTGTGCCCGAGCGACTTCAAAACGCGCACGAGGCGGCGCTTCTGGTCGGGCGTGACGCGGCCGAACACCGTGTACTCCTGCGCGGCGCGCACGAGCTTGCGGTGCGTCGTGAGCGTCGAGGCGTCGACGTACTGCTCCGCGCCGGGGATGCCCGCCTGCTGCGCCACGCTCGAGGCGGTGACGGGGTTGTCCCCTGAAATAACCTTTATTGTGACGCCCTGTCTGGTGAAGTATTCAAACGTCTTTATCGCGTCGGGGCGGACGGCGTTCGAGAGCACTACGAGGGCGAGGGGGGCCGCGCCGGCATCCGGCAGGTCCTTTATCGCTGCGCCGCTTTTCGCGAAAAGCAGGACGCGGCTGCCGCGCTCGGAGTGTTCCGTGATAAGGCGCGCGGCCTCGCCGCCCAGGTCAGGGAGGATTTTTTCCGGCGCGCCGAGGATAAACGTCCCCGCGCCCGCAAACGAGGCGGCGCTGAATTTCTTTTCCGGGGAAAACGGCATCACGGCAACGGCGCGGCGCTTTGCTTTCCCCGAAAAGCGGTTTTTCAGGGCGCGCATCGTCTCGTTGTCGGCCTCCATGGCGGCGACGTAATCGGCAAGCAGCGCCTCGGCGTCCTCGCGCGCGGCGCTCAAGGGGATGACGTCGGAGACCGACATCGCCGTCTCCGTGATGGTTCCCGTCTTGTCCACGCACAGCACGTCGACGCGGGCGAGCGTCTCAATGCAGCCCATATTGTGCACGAGCGTTTTCTTCTGCGCAAGGCGCAAAACGCCGACCGTCAGGGCGATGGACACGAGCAGATAAAGCCCCTCGGGGATCATGCCTACGAGGGCGCCGACGGTGGACACGACGCTGTCTACCACCGGACGGGAGAGGACGGCCGACTGCTGGATGTACAGGGCGATGCCGAGCGGGATGATGAGAAATCCGATGACCTGCACAAGGCGCGTGAGCGAGCGCAGGATGACGGACTGGCTGGCCCGGCTGTGTTTCCG
>JAAYMC010000053.1 GCA_012521555.1 Clostridiales bacterium | reverse complement strand
CCAACGATGGCTTGCGTGAAAAGAGTGGAACCGCGGCTACAGCGCCGCCTCTTGTTGCGCAGGAGGCGGTTTTATTTTTTCTTCTCATAATCGGCGGCGGTTTTGCCTAAGACTTATAGCGAGGTGGTGGCGATGTTCAAACGCCTGAAGGAGACAATCGACGCGTTCAAGGCCCGCGACCCGGCCGCGCGCAGCAGCCTTGAGATTATCCTGCTCTACCCCGGTTTTCACGCCATCATCTATCACCGCATCGCCCACTGGCTCTACAACAAAAGGCTGCGGTTTCTCGCCCGGTGCGTCTCGCAGTGGTCGCGCTTCTGGACGGGTATTGAAATCCACCCGGGCGCGAAAATCGGCCGCCGGCTCGTGATTGACCACGGCATGGGCGTCGTCATCGGCGAGACGGCTGAAATCGGCGACGACGTCCTCCTCTATCAGGGCGTGACGCTCGGCGGAACGGGCAAGGACAAGGGCAAGCGCCACCCGACAATCGGCAACAACGTCATGATCGGCGCGGGCGCGAAGGTCTTAGGGCCGTTTACCGTCGGCGACAACGCGCGCATCGCGGCAAACGCCGTCGTCCTCAAAGAGGTGCCTCCGGATTCGACGGCCGTCGGCGTGCCGGCGCGCATCGTGCGCGTCGCCGGAAAGCGCACGAACTACGTCGAAAGCATCGACCATATCAGCGTGACGGACCCCATCGACGTGGAACTGTCCGCCATTACGGCGCAGATGCAGATGCTCGAGCGCCAGCTCGTCACACACGACCCCACCCTTTACGAACGGCTCGACGAAATGGAAGGCGCGCCGGAGCCGGAAGGGGAGAGCGCGGGCGCGCCCCGGGAGCCGGGCGGCGCGGACAGCGAGCAGGCTCCGAAGCAGGAGCAGGACGCGTAAAGCGCCAGGCGCCCGAAGCAAAACAAAAGGATAAGGCGGTTTGAGTATGAAGCTGTATAATTCAATGACCATGCAAAAGGAAGAGTTTGTCCCCCTGGTGGAGGGCAAAGTCACCATGTACGCCTGCGGGCCGACGGTGTACGACTACATCCACATCGGCAACGCGCGCCCCATCATCGTGTTCGACGCCCTGCGCCGTTACTTTGAGTACCGCGGGTACGAGGTGACGTTCGTCCAGAACTTTACGGACATCGACGATAAAATCATCCGGCGCGCGAACGAGCTGGGGATTTCAAGCCGCGAGCTGGCTGAAAAATTCATTGAGGAGTACTTCGTCGACGCAAAGGGGCTCGGCGTCCGCGAGGCGACGGTGCACCCCCGCGCCACGGAGAACATCCCGCAGATTATCGAGCTCATCCAGACTCTGATGGACAAGGGCCTGGCCTACGAGTCGGGCGGGGACGTCTACTTCCGCACGGAGCGGTACGACGGGTACGGCAAGCTCTCCCACCAGTCGCTCGACGACCTGCTAGCCGGCGCGCGCGTGGATGTGAACGAAATCAAGGAAAACCCCATGAACTTTGCCCTGTGGAAGAAGGCCAAGCCCGGCGAGCCGTCGTGGCCGTCCCCGTGGGGAGAAGGGCGCCCGGGCTGGCACATCGAGTGCTCGGCCATGTCCAGCCGCTACCTCGGCAAGACGATTGACATCCACTGCGGCGGGCAGGACCTCACCTTCCCGCACCACGAAAACGAAATCGCCCAGTCGGAGGGTGCCAGCGGCCAGACGTTCGTCCGCTACTGGCTGCACAACGGGTATATCAACGTGGACAACAGGAAGATGTCCAAGTCCCTCGGCAACTTCTTCACCGTCCGCGACGCCGCGGCGGCGTACGGGTACGAGAACATCCGCATGTTCATGCTCATGAGCCACTACAGAAGCCCGCTCAACTACTCCGGCGAGGCGCTCACGCACGCGAAAAACGCCCTCGAACGGCTCAAGCAGGCGCGCAAAAACCTCCTGTTCGTCAAGGAAAACGGGCGGGAAGGGGAGATCGACGAAGCCGGCCTTGACAAAAAGCTCGAAGTCTACCGCAGCCGGTATATCGAAGCGATGGACGACGACTTCAACACGGCCGACGCCATTTCCGTCATCTTCGAGCTGGTGCGCGAGGCCAACACCCTCGTCTCCTCCGGCACGATGGCGCGCCGCGAGGCGGAAAGGTATTTAAGCCTCTTCGACGAGCTCACGGGTGTTCTGGGGCTTCTCTATGCCGAAAAAGACGCGGACACGGAGCTTGCCGAGGAAGTGGAGGCGCTTATCGCGGCGCGGCAGGCGGCCCGCAAGGCGAAAAACTGGGCGGAGGCCGACCGCATCCGCGACAAGCTCAAGGAAATGGGTATAATTCTGGAGGATACGCCGCAGGGCGTCCGCTGGAGAAGGGCGTAAAGGCATCATTCGCAAAAGGAGGTGGCGGGATGAAACTCATGGTGCTTGACGGCAACAGCATCGTCAACCGCGCGTTTTACGGCATCCGCATGCTCACGACGCGGGACGGCACGCCGACGAACGCCGTCTATGGGTTTTTAAACATCCTTCTCAAGCTCGTCGGCGAGGAGGAGCCGGACGCGCTGTGCGTCGCGTTTGACCTCAAGGCGCCCACGTTCCGCCACGAACAGTTTGAAGGGTACAAGGCCCACCGCACCGGCATGCCGGACGAACTGGCCGCGCAGATACCTATATTAAAGGAAGTGCTGGACGCGATGCGCATCCCCCGCTACGAGTGCGAGGGGTGGGAGGCCGACGACCTCATCGGCACGATTGCCGAATCGTGCGCGCGCGAGGGCTGGGAGTGCGTCGTCGTCACCGGCGACAGGGACAGCCTCCAGCTGATTTCAGATACGACGCGCGTTTTGTACGTCAAAACGCGCATGGGCAAGACGGAGACGGTCAGCTACACTGCGGGCGCTTTTATGGCGGAGTACGGCTTTGCGCCGAAGGGCATGGTGGACCTCAAGGCCCTCATGGGGGACGCCTCCGACAACATCCCCGGCGTTGCCGGCGTCGGCGAGAAGACGGCCATGGCGCTCATCCAGCGGTTCGGGTCGCTCAAGGCGCTCTATGAGAATATCGACAGCCCTGAGATAAAAGACAGCGTGCGCAATAAGCTCATCGCCGGGCGGGAGTCGGCGGAATTGTCGTACAAGCTCGCGCAGATTCAGTGCTGCGCCCCCATCGCGTTTAAGCCCGGCGACGCGCTCCGTCAGCCTTATGACGAAGGGCGGCTCTTCGAGCTGTTCCAAAAGCTTGAGTTTGCGCGCCTGATTGAGCGGCTCGGGCTCAAAGCGCCGGAGGCGGCGCGGCAGACCGCGCCGGAAAAGCCCGAAATGCACGCCGTCTGCCGCGTTTGCGATGAGGAGACGGCGCAAAGGATGCTGAAAGAGGCGCAGGACGCGCAAATCGCCGCCGTCTCGCGGGATATGGGGCTTGACATGCTTGCCGTCTACCCGGGCGGGGAGACGGTGTATATTCTGTCCCGCGCGGACACGCCGGCTTACGACGCGCTGCTTGGCGCGGTGTTTGGCGAGGGCGTGCCAAAGGCGGGGCACGATATCAAGGATACGCAGCGCCTGCTCTTAGAGCGCGGCATCGTGTCCTCAGGCTGGCGGTTTGACACGGCGATCGCCGCGTACCTGCTTTCCCCGACGGACAGCGGCTACGCGCTCGACAAGCTCGACGACCGGTATGGCACCGGAAGGCTGCGTCAGGGCGGGGAAGAAGGCGGGCAGATCGCCCTTTTCGGCGACGAGGCGGAAGGGCGCCTTGCCGCCGAAGCGGAGGCAATATGGGACTTAACAAATCGGCTTGGGCCCGCACTCGACGAGGCGGGCATGCGCCGGTTGCTTGAGGAAATTGAAATCCCGCTTTGCGCCGTCCTCGCGGAGATGGAGCACGTCGGCTTCCTCGTGGACAGGCAGGCCCTCGAGGAGTTCGGCGCGATGCTCTCGGAGAAAATCGCGGCGCTTGAGCGGGAGATTTACGCGCTTGCGGGCGAGGAGTTTAACTTAAACTCCCCGAAGCAGCTCGGCACCGTGCTGTTTGAAAACCT
>JAAYMC010000052.1 GCA_012521555.1 Clostridiales bacterium | reverse complement strand
GGCGAGCCGCTCATCATTATCCTCAATGACAACGGCATGTCCATCACGCCGAACGTGGGGGGCATCGCCAAGTACCTCTCGCGCCAGCGCCTGAAGCCCTCGTACGCGGCGTTTAAAAAGCGCTACCGCCGCCTGATGGAGAAAATCCCGGGCGGGCAGAAGATTTACGGCTTCACGCACCGCCTCAAAAGCGGGATTAAAAAGACCGTTTTGCACTGCAGCATGTTCGAGGAGATGGGCCTGCAGTACGCCGGCCCCATCGACGGGCACAATATCGACCGCCTGATCGAGGCGCTCAACTGGGCGAAAAACCAGCACGAGCCCGTCGTCGTCCACGTCATCACGCAAAAGGGCAGGGGGTACTCCTACTCCGAGCAGACGCCGGACTTGTACCACGGCGTCGCGCCCTTCGACTATAAAACGGGCGTCCTCGGCGGCGAGGCCAAGTGCTTTTCCACCGTCTTCGGCGAGGAGATGGAGAGCCTTGCGCAGCAGGACTACCGCGTGTGCGCCATCACCGCCGCGATGACGCGCGGGACGGGGCTGACCGGCTTTGCCGCGAAGTTCCCCGACCGGTTTTTCGACGTCGGCATCGCGGAGGGGCACGCCGTCTCCATGGCCGGGGGCCTGGCCTCGCAGGAGCTCATCCCCGTCTTCGCCGTCTATTCCACGTTCCTGCAGCGCTCGTACGACATGCTCATCCACGACGTCGCCCTCTCTGGTCTGCACGCCGTGTTCGCGGTGGACCGGGCGGGGCTTGTCGGCAGCGACGGCGAGACCCACCAGGGCATCTACGACGTGGCGTACCTGTCGTCGGTTCCCGGCATGCGCATCTACTGCCCGGCAAGCTTCGCCGAGTTGCGCGATATGCTCCGGTTTGCCGTCTTCCATCTAAACGGCCCCGTGGCCGTCCGCTACCCCAAAAGCGGCGAAGGGCGGTATACGGACGGCGGCACGGAGCGCAGCAAGGTGCTCCGCGAGGGCGGGGATATAACAATAATTACCTACGGCATCTCGGTCAACGACGCGCTCGACGCGGCCGACCGACTCGAGGAGGACGGCGTTTCCGCCGAAATCGTCAAGCTCGGCTGCATCCAGCCGATTGACTTTACCGATATTGAAGCGTCCGCCAAAAAGACGGGCCGCGTGATTGTGCTGGAGGAGTGCGCCCAGACGGGCTGCGTCGGCCAGCGCGTTCTCGCGTGGCTTATGACGCAGGGCGTTGAATTGAAATCGGCGCGCCTGATGAACCTGGGCGACCGCTTTATCCCGCACGGCACGCCCGATGAGCTGCGCCGCCTGTACGGGATTGACGCGAACTCCCTGTACGAGGCGGCGATGAAGGACTGCCATGCCTAAGGTGCGGCTTGACGCGCTCTTACTAAAGCGCGGCGAGTTTGAAAGCCGCGCCCGCGCCGCCGCGGCCATCCGGGAAGGGCGCGTCAGAGTCGGCGGCGAGACCGTCACAAAGCCGGGCGCGTTCGTGGAGGAAGACTGCGACATCGCCGTCAGCCACGCGACAGACTACGCCAGCCGCGGCGCGCTCAAGCTCGAAAAAGCGCTCGACACGTTCGGCGTCGACCCAGGCGGGCGCGTGTGCGTCGACTGCGGCGCCTCCACGGGCGGGTTTACCGACTGCCTGTTGCGCCGCGGCGCGCGGAAGGTCTACGCCGTGGACGTAGGGTACGGGCAGCTGATCGAGCGGCTGCGCCAAGACGCGCGCGTTGTCGTCATGGAGCGCATGAACGTGCGCGACCTGGCGCCCGAGGCGTTGCCGGAGAGGCCGTCCCTTGCCGTTATCGACGTCTCGTTTATCTCGCTGCGCCTCATTCTGCCGCCCGTCCGCGCGCTGCTGAGCGAGGGCGGCGAGGCGGTCTGCCTTATCAAGCCGCAGTTTGAGGCCGGGCGCGAAAACATCGGCAAAAAGGGCGTCGTCAAAAGCCGCGCCGTCCATGAGATGGTGCTGCGCCGGTGGATGGAGGATGCCGAAAGCGCCGGCTTTTTCGTCGCGGGGCTCACGCACTCGCCCATCATGGGCTCGGACGGGAACATCGAGTTTTTAGGGCATCTGACGACTGTGAAGGCCGACAAGCCGCCCATCCTTCCGGGCGAGGTTGTGAAGGCGGCCCACGAAGCCCTTACCGCGCGCGATAGGGCGGCGCGCTAAGCCGCCGGCCAACAGAGTATGAGAGGACAGGACATGAAACGCGTACTGCTCTGCACGAACGTCAAAAGAGATCCGGGCTACGCCTTAACGCTGAAAGTGGCCCGCGCCATCCGCGGTCTGGCGGAGGTGGTTGTCTGCCCGATGTTTGAGGAAGGCGGCGCCGCGCCGGAAGAGCTGCCGGAATATCTCACGATGCCGCTGGAAAAGGCCCTGCCCGGGGCGTACCTTGCCGTGACGTTCGGGGGAGACGGGACGATCCTCTCCGTCGCGCGCCAGGCCGCGCCGTACTCGGTGCCGATTCTCGGCGTCAACATGGGCAGCAAGGGCTTTATGAGCGATATTGAAACGGACGAGATTGAGCTGGTTCCGAAGGCCGTTCGGGGCGAGTTTCAGGTGGAGCGGCGCATGATGGCCGACGTGTCCCTCCTGCGGGACGGCGCCGTCGTCCACACGGATTTCGCGCTCAACGACGTTGTCGTCGGCGGCGTGACGAAGCTCATCGACCTGAGTATTTACGGCGACGGGGAGATTATCACCCGTTTTCACGGCGACGGCGTCGTCATCGCCACGCCGACGGGCTCGACGGCCTACTCCATGGCCGCCGGCGGCCCCATCGTGGAGCCGTGCGAGCAGAGTCTGATTATCACGCCGGTGTGCCCCCACGTTCTGGCGGCGCGGTCGTTCGTTTTGTCGGCCGACCGGCGCGTGTCCGTCGTGGTGGGACACGAAAAACCCAATCCCGCGTATCTCGCGGTCGACGGCCGCGGGACGGTGGAGCTGCAATGCGGCGACTTGATTGAGGTCACGAAATCGAAAATGCGGGCGGTTTTCGCCCGCGTTGGAAAAAAAGGCTTCTACAGGAAAGTGAGCGAGAAATTGGGTGAAAAGTGTGAAGAATAAACGCCAGAAGGCCATCTTAAAGATCATTCAGACGCAGGAGATCGAAACGCAAAACCAGCTGATCGAGGCGCTCAACGCCGCCGGCGTCAAAAGCACGCAGGCGACGGTCTCGCGCGACATCAAGGAGCTCCACCTGATTAAGGAGCTGACGCCGCAGGGGAAGTACCGCTACGTCGTCGGGCAGAAGCAGGACCTGCAAAACTACGCCGCGCGTCTGAAGACGATCTTTAAAGAATCGGTGACGTCCTTTGACTGCGCGCAGAACATCGTCGTCATCAAGACGCTGCCGGGCCTTGCCATGGCGGCTTGCAGCGCCATCGACTCCATGAACATCAAAAACCTCGTCGGCTCCATCGCCGGGGACGACACCGCCTTCCTCGCGATGACGGACGCCGCCGCGGCTCAGGAGTTCTGCGCGGAAATTGAAAGCATGCTCTGATGGGGGGCGGCGCTTGCAGCGCCGCGGGAGTTTGTTATGATTAAGCTGCTGCACATAGAGAATATTGCGGTTGTGGAAAAGGCGGACGCCGCGTTCGGCCCGGGCCTCAATGTGCTCACCGGCGAGACGGGCGCGGGCAAGTCCATCGTCATCGACGCGCTCACCGCCGTCACGGGCGGGCGCGTGACGCGCGACCTTATCCGCACCGGCGCGGACAGCGCCGTCGTGACGGCGGTGTTCTCCGGCGACAGGGCCTCTGAGTGGCTGCGGGAAAACGACATCGAGCCGGACGACGGGGGCGACGTGTTTATCCAGCGCAAAATCACCGCGGACGGGAAAACCGTCTGCCGCGTCAACGGCGTGCCCGTGTCCGTCGGGCAGCTGCGCCAGCTCGGCGACCTTTTGCTCGACATCCACGGGCAAAACGACGGGCGCAAGCTCCTCGACGAGAGCAGCCACCGCGCCTACCTCGACAGCTTCGCGGGGCTCGGGGAAGAAATCGCCGGTTACGCCGCCATGTTTTCCGCTCTGCGGGACAAGCAGGCGGAAATGGACGCGCTCGTGATGGACGAGGGGGAGAAGGCGCGGCGCGCCGATACGCTCACGTTCCAGCTTGAGGAGCTCGAGCGCGCGCAGATCCAGCCCGGCGAGTACGAGGAGAAGTCCCAGCGGCGCGCCCTTTTGAAAAACGCCGCCCGCCTGACGCAGTCCCTTGCCGGCGCGCTCGAGGCGCTTTCGGGGGGCGACGCCGCCTTCGGCGCCGTCTCGCTCCTTCGAGACGCGGCGGACTTTGTGCGCGACGCGGAGGAGTTTGCAGAAAGCCTTACCGGCGCGGGGGAGAGGCTGCGCTCCCTCGCCTTCGACGCCGAGGACGTCGCCGAGCAGATCCGCGACGTGCTCGCGTCTCTGGAGTTTTCACCCGACGAGATGGACAGGCTCGACGCGCGGCTTGACCAGCTGCGCCGCCTGATGAAAAAATACGGCGGCAGCGAGGAGGAGCTCATCGCCTACCGCGAGAAAATCCGCGCAGAGCTCGAGGCGATTGAGACGTCCGACCTGCGCGTGGAGAAGCTTGCGGCGGAAGTGGAGGCCCTGCGGAAAGCGGCGTGGGAGAAGGCCAGGGCGCTGTCCGATAAGCGGCGCGAGGCCGCAAAGCGCCTTGAGGCGCGCATCCGCGAGGAGCTCAATGACCTGAGTATGCCGGGCGTGCAGTTTCAGGTCCAGTTTTCGCCCGTGCGTACGGAAGAAGGCCTCAACGCCTTCGGGTGCGACGAGGTGCGGTTTCTCATGTCCGCCAACGCCGGGCAGGCGCTCGGGCGCATCAGCCAGATCGCCTCGGGCGGCGAACTGTCCCGCATTATGCTCGCGCTGAAAAACGTCCTGAGCGAAAACGACGGCATCGACACCCTCGTGTTCGACGAAATCGACGCCGGCGTCTCCGGCATCGCCGCCCAGCGCGTGGCGGAAAAGCTCGCGGCGCTCTCGGGGCGCCGTCAGGTGCTGTGCGTGACGCACCTGCCGCAGATTGCCGCCATGGCGGACACGCACTTTGAAATCAAAAAGGACACGCACGATGGCCGGACGTACACGTCCGTGAGGCTCCTCGACGGCGAAGGGCGCCGCGGCGAAATCGCGCGCCTTATCGGCGGCGAAAACGTCACAATCACGACGCTCGCCTCCGCCGGCGAGCAGCTCGAAGCCGCCGAGCGGTTTAAGACCGCACTCCGAAAACAGAAAAATACATAAGCCGCATGGCGTCCCATGCGGCTTTCGCGTTTTTTGCGCGCGTTTATATGGTGTCTTTTGTGCGGCGAGGGATCGCGCAAGACGGGCGTAAAAACTCAGCCGCCGCGGTGCCTTATAAGCGGCACCCGCAGTAACGCATAGAATTAAAGCGCCCGTGCGGGCGCTTTTCGTTGTTTTCCTGCCGGAGATTACTTTTTTCTCCGGAAAAGGCGCGAAAAAAATCCGCCTTTTTTCCGGCGCGGGCGCTTTGGAACGGTCAGCTCGTCGACAAGGCCGTAGACGTCGGAAAGGTCCATGTCCTCATTGATGCGTAGCTCCTTCACACGCTCCGACGCCGACAGGAGGACGGGCGGCTTTTTCGACATGTTCAATACGGTGGAAAACTTCCAGCCGTACCGGACGGCGCACGCTTTCGCCGTGTTGGGGATGTCGGCCAGGTCGAGCGTGACGAGGGTGCTCTCGCCGTCCGGGCCGATCATGATGTGCTTGACCTTCCGGAAGACATGCGCCGGCTTGCCGCTTTCGCCGGGAGGGAGGGTGCCGTCGGCCGTGATGATGTACTTGTCCACCGTGCTCACGTACACCACGACGCTCCGGCTCGTTTCGTCGACGGTGATGGTCAGGTCGTAGCGCACTTTTTTCAGGTCGGAGCTTTCCCCGATCTCCACGAACTCCGTGCCGACGGTGACGGAGTCGCCGCTGAGCGCGTAAGGGATTTGAAGCGCCTTCAGGCGCCCCGTTATCTCGTCTATGATAAGCTGTTTCATTGCGTACCCCCGATCACATAACTGTGATTATATCACCGCCGGCTATGGCGCGCAAGGCGCAAAAAATGAGCGGGTGTTGACAGCCAAAACGGGTTATGATAATATCGCAATTACGAATTGAATCGGGTCATAATGGCTGTGAAGGAAAAGAGTAGGGGCGCTTGATGCGCGCAGAGAGCCGGCGGTCGGTGCAAGCCGGAGGCTAGACGCCCTGAATACGGTTCCGGAGCCGCGTGCCGCAAGGCGCTTTAGGTGCGTAAGGCACGCCGAATGTGTGCGCGTTAAGCACGGGCGTTATGTGTTTACATAACGCCATAAGTCCGGCCGCCGCGAGGGGCCGGAGAACGAGGTGGTACCGCGAAGTCATTTCGCCCTCTGTCCGAACGGGATGCGTTCGGAGGGGGCGTTTTTTATATCCCGAAGCGGGTAAGGAAAGGAGTCAGAAAGATGCAGATTTACGAAGAACTGAAAGCGCGCGGCCTGATTGCGCAGGTGTCGAGCGAGGAAGCCGTTTCCGAGCTGGTAAACTCCGGGAAGGCCGTTTTCTATATCGGATTTGACCCGACGGCCGACTCCCTGCACGTCGGCCACTTTATGGCGCTGTGCCTGATGAAGCGCTTGCAGATGGCGGGCAACCGCCCCATCGCCCTCATCGGCGGCGGCACGGCCATGGTCGGGGACCCGTCCGGCCGGACCGACATGCGCCAGATGATGACGCCGGAGACGATCGCCTACAACGGCGAGTGCTTTAAGAAGCAGATGAGCAAGTTTATCGACTTTTCCGACGGCAAGGCCATCATGGTCAACAACGCCGACTGGCTGATGAAGCTCAACTATGTCGAGTTTCTCCGGGAAGTCGGCCCGCACTTTTCCGTCAACAACATGCTGCGCGCCGAGTGCTACAAGCAGCGCATGGAGCGGGGCCTTTCCTTCCTCGAGTTTAACTACATGATCATGCAGGCCTACGACTTTTTCGAGCTTTTCCAGCGCTACGGCTGCAACATGCAGTTCGGCGGGGACGACCAGTGGTCGAACATGCTGGCGGGCACGGAGCTGATTCGCCGCAAGCTGCAAAAGGACGCCCACGTCATGACCATCAACCTGCTCCTCAACCACGAGGGCAAGAAGATGGGCAAGACGGCCAGCGGCGCCGTCTGGCTCGACCCGAACAAAACAAGCCCCTACGATTTTTACCAGTACTGGCGCAACGTGGACGACGCCGACGTCATCAAGTGCCTGAAAATGCTCACCTTCCTGCCCCTCGAGCAGATTGCCGAGATGGAAAAATGGGAAGGCGCCGAGCTCAACCGCGCCAAGGAAATCCTCGCGTATGAGCTGACCGCCCTCGTCCACAGCAGGGAGGAGGCCGAAAAGGCGCAGGAGACGGCCCGCGCCCTGTTTTCCACCGGCGGCGCGGCCGGGATGCCCACGGCCGAGATCGAGGAGGCAGACCTCGAGGGCGGCGCCATCGACGTGCTCACGCTGCTCGTGAAGACGGGGCTTTGCCCGTCAAAGTCCGAGGCGCGCCGCGCCGTGCAGCAGGGCGGCGTCGAGGTCGGCGGCGAGAAGGTGACGGACATTAGCGCCGTGTTCCCCGCGGAGGCGCTTATGGGCGAAGGACTTGTCGTAAAACGCGGGAAAAAGACGTTTAAAAAAGCTGTCCTTAAAAACTAATAAAGCGCGCTGGTAAAGCGCGCTGGCCGGGCCGGCCTTTGCCGCCCGTCGCGCGCCGTGAGAGCAAATAGCAAAGGCACAGCTTCCGCTTTTTAGCGGATGCTGTGCCTTCCCTTGCAAACAGGCACTTTTACCGCGCCCTAAGAGTGCGTGTTACTGAGCGCCGCCTGCCAGGCTGTTCTCGTAGGCCTGGATCATCTTCTTGACCATCTGGCCGCCGATGCTGCCGGCCTGACGAGAGGTGAGTTCACCGTTGTAACCCTGTTTCAGGTTAACGCCAACTTCGCTGGCGGCTTCCATCTTGAACCGGTTGAGTGCCTCGCGAGCGCTCGGGTTGAGAACTTGATTTCTGCTAGGCATATTGACAACTCCTTCTGATATATTTTGAGGTACGTTCAGCACCTTTCGCTAATATCATCTGTCGCCGTCAATTCATCTATTCAAGTAAATACTGTTAGCCCAGCCAGCAATTAGTTTACATAATTTTGGTCAAAAACTGCGACGTTAAGTATGACACAACCGGTATGGTGGCCATGGAAAAGAGCGTCGAGAGGAAGATGCACTTCGAGGCGACCTTGTCGTTTGAGCCGTACTCGAGGCTGAACATGACGACGACCGTTCCCGTCGGCATGGCGGCAAGGACGGTGAGGATGCCGAGCATGTCCGGGTCCGAGGTAAAGAGCCTCGAGACGAGCGCGACGACAACGGGAATCAGAAGCAGCCGCGTGAAAATGAGGGGATAAAGGCGCTTTTCCGTAAAGACGCTCCCGAAGGGAATCTGCGAGAGCGTCAGGCCGATGACAATCATGGCCAGCGGCGTCGTCACCTGCCCGATGAGGGAGATCGTTTTCGTCAGCACGCCCGGCAGGGAGATGTTGAAAACGAAGATGACGATGGCCAAAAGCGCGGCGATGACCGTCGTGGAGAAAATCTGCCGCAGCCGGATGCGGCGGCGGTCGCCGGAGATGAGCAGGACGCCGGCGCTGAAAAGCAGCAGGTTGAACGGGATGTTGTACAGCGTGACGTAAAACGTCGTCTGGGGACCGAAAATCGACTCCACGACGGGAAAGCCCATAAAGCCGACGTTGGAAAACGCGAGCAGGCACGCGTAGAGCCCGCGCTCGTTTTCCGGCGCGCGCAAAAGGCGCGCAAGCGGCAGCCCGATGAGGAAAAAGATGAGGAAAGAGAGCAGCACGAGCGCGAAAAACACGGCCGCGTCCGCGCGCGACATAGTAAGGTCCGCGGCCAGAACGGAGTTTAATATCGTACAGGGCATGGTGACGTGGATGACAAGCTTTGAAAGCGTCTTATCCGCCCCGTCCGGCAGGACTTTCAGCCTGCCGGTGACATATCCCACAACGAGCGCCAGAAATAAAACCGCCATCTGGCTGAAAACGGAAGCGATGTTCATTGCAACTCCATATTCTCTATAATGCCCGTCTGCCGGCAGAAACACGCGGTTTTTGCTGGCAAACGGGCAAATTATTCTGAAATGAACTTTGTTTACACGCCGGCGATGTTCATGGCGGCAAAGAAGCCGTCCCGCACGGCGGTGGTGATGTTGCCGAGGTTTGTCGCGCAGTCGCCGACGAAATAGACTTCCTCCGCGCAATCGGCAAACTTCCGGGCCTCCGCCGCGCGCGGGCGCACGCCGACGGAGAGGACGACCGTGTCGGCTGGAATCAGCCGCGTCTGCCCGTCCGCCGAGGCGACGACAAGCCCTTCGTCCGTCACTTCCTTTGCCGCAAGGCCCGTCAGCGTTTTCACGCCGGCTTCTTCGGCCATGGCGCGCAGGAAACGCACGACGGACGGCATCGCCGCGCCGCGGCTGTCGATTTCCTCGAGGGTGCGCATGTCGACGAGCGTGACGTCGTGTCCGTCCCGAGCGAGGGCGACGGCCGTCTCGGTGCCGGTCAGCCCCGCGCCGATGAGGACGACGCGGCGCCCGGCTTTCTTTGTGCCGAGGTCAATTTCCGTCGCAAGGCAGACGTTTTCGCGGCCAATGCCCGGGATGTCCGGGATAATCGGCTCGCTGCCGACGGCGACGATGACGGCGTCCGGGTTTTCCGCTTTGACGCGCTCCGGCGTGGCGGGCGTGCCCTTGCGGATGTCAATGCCCGGCGTGCGATAAGTCATCCGGACGGACCACGCCGCGTACCGGGCGATGTCGCCCTTGAGGGCGTTGGCGCCGGCGGCGATGAGGGTGCCGCCCAGCTCGTTTTCCTTTTCAAACAGCACCACCTCGTCGCCCAGCTCGGCGCACCGGCGCGCCGCTTCCATGCCGGCCGCGCCGCCGCCGACGATGACGACTTTCTTCTTCGGCTGCGTGCGGATGAACCTGTCAAACTGCGGGTGGCGGCCCATGACGGGGTTGACCGTGCAGCGCAGCGGCTTCGGGCAGCCGTGGGGGTCCGAGCCCGTGCAGACCATGCAGCGGATGCAGGGGCGGATTTCGTCGCCCTTGCCGCGGCGGGCCTTGTTCACGCAGTCGGGGTCGGCGATGAACTGGCGGATCATGGCGATCATGTCCGCCTTTTCGGAGGCGACGGCCTCCTCCGCCAGGTCGAGGTTGAACGAGCCGACGGAGGTGACGGGAATATCAAGTGCGCGCTTAAACTGCTCGGCGAAGCGGACGTTCGTCGCCATGGGCAGGTACGCCGGCTGCATGGCGTAGGAGAGGGAGGCGGGGTTGTACATGTTGCCCGCGGAGACGTGGATGAGGTCGATTTTCTTCTGAATCGCGCGGGCAAACAAAATGGCCTCCTCAAGCCCCACGCCGCCTTCCGTCAGCTCGTCGCCGGAGATGCGCCACTCGATGGCTATGTCCGGCCCGATGGCGGCGCGCACCGCGTCTAAAAGCTCGTTTGCGAAGCGGCAGCGGTTTTCAAAGGTGGAGCAGCCGTACTCGTCCGTGCGCTTGTTCATGAGGGGCGAGTAAAACTGCGCGACGGTGTGCCCGTGGCCGCCGTGAATCATGATCATGTCGAAGCCGGCCTTTTTGCAGCGCTCGGCCGCGCGGGCAAACGACGCGATAATCTCGCGGATTTCGTCCTTCGTCATGTCGGCGGGCAGCTTGTGCATGCGCAGGTTCAGTTCGATGGAGGCGAGCGCCCCGTAGCGGTGGACGGCGTCCGTCAGCGCGGACAGCCCGTGGACCACGAAGGGGTCGGCGAGGTTGACGACGTAGTGGTTTTCGTCCGCGTACGCCTGTGTGACGGGGCTGTCTCCCACCGTGACGATGCCGGCGCCGCCGCGCGCCATGGACGCGGTGAAGGCGATGAAGGCGTCCGTCACAAGGCCCTCTTTCGTGCAGAGGAACGGCTCGGCCGGAGAGACTTCAATCCTGTTTTTCGCGGTGAGCGGGCCGATTTTCAGCGGGCGGAATATATGCCTGTATTCCACGTTTATCACGCTCCACATTCTCGTATCAGGCGAACAAAATATATCATCAATGCGCCGCAATGGCAACATTTTTCATTCGGTCAGCGGGTTCCGCGGCACGCGCACGGAGATGTTCCCGTCGCTTTTGGCGTGCGCAAAACCGGGCCGCAGCGCGTGCTGCGGCCCGTGGATGCGCCTTTTTCGCCTTTTAGCTGTTCTTTTTAACCCATTCGGCGCCGTAACGGTTGCACTCGTCGATGACGATGGGCGTGACCCACTCGTTGATGCACTCGATGCTGCCGATGCACGGCAGGAAGGAGCCGCCGGGCGCGTACTCGTCGATGGCGCGGCGCACTTCGGCGCGGATTTCCTCCTCGGTGGCGTCGGCGCGGTCGATGACAGCCTGCTCGAGGCCGCCCATGAGGAGCATCTTGCCGGCGACGTTCTTCTGGATGGCCTTGATGTCGTTCGTGGGGAGGACGCCCTGCCACATGTCGACGCCGAGGTCCACCATGTCCTTTTCGAGGCCCTGGCAGTAGCAGTCGGCGTGGTGCTGGATGAGGACGCCGCGCTTTTTGATGTAGCCGTAAAACCGCTCGTAGTGGGGCTTGAGCAGCTCGCGGAATTTCGCCGGGGAGAAGAAGAGGCTTGTCTTGGAGCCCCAGTCGTCGTGCGAGTGGATGACGTCGGGGTGGAGGTTGTCGATGAGCTGCTCGACGGCTTTGATTTTCCAGTCGGTGTAGGCGCCGAAGAGGTCGTACATCGCCTCGGGCTCCTCGTACATGTACACGAGCGTGTCCTCAAACGTCATCAGGCAGTGGGCGCGCTCGAAGAGGCCGCGGAACGTCGGAACCATGACGAAGGTGTTCTCGCGGTCAAGCTGGTCGATCTGCTTTTTCGCGTCGGACCAGTCGAGTTCCGGGATTTCCGGGAAATGGACGTAGTCGCGCCACTTGGTGATGTCCTTGATGACCTTGTTTTCGTCGTTGACCATCGGGATGATGCCGGGGTCCTCCGGGAGGTAACGGTGAACGACGCCCCAGTTGTCGACAAACCGTTCGCCGGAGAACTGCAGGATGTCCCAGACGGAAATCGGGTCGATGACGCAGTGGAACTTATACGGCGGGAACGCGTCGAACGCGTAACCCATCCACTTCGTCGGCTTTTCGTTGCGCATGACGGAGAGAAAGAGCTCTTTTTTGTTCATGATGCTTTACCTCCCTTTGTTTTCCTACTCAGAGCGTATCATCCCGTGGAAAGGCTTGTCAATCGGAGAATTGACAATTTGGCGGCTTTGTTTTTATCCCGCCCGTCATATATGCGGCGTTTTCCGGAAAATGGGGGCAGGAAGGCGCGCCGCGCTTGCGCGCGGGCTATGGCGTGATATAATGAAAACCATCATACAGACAAGACGGGAGCGGGAGATATGGCGGTTTACACGGAGAACGTCCACCTCACGGAAGACGGCGCGGCCGTTGAAATCCTCGATCAGACGCGGCTTCCCAATGAGGAAGTCATGCTCACCCTCAAAGGCCGGGAGGAGCTTTACGAGGCCATCGCCTCGCTGCGGGTGCGCGGCGCGCCGGCCATCGGCATTTTCGCGGGATACGCAATCTATGTCCTCGCCGCGCAGACAAAATGCCGCGACTTCGACGCCTTTTACGCGGAGTTTAAGGAAAACAAGGCGTACCTCGACTCCTCCCGCCCCACGGCGGTCAACCTCCGCTGGGCGCTGGACAGGATGGAAGCCGTCGTGCTGGCGAGCAGGGAAAAGCCCGTCGAAGAAATCGTGGAGCGCCTGAAGGAGGAGGCCCTGGCGATTCACCGGGAGGACATCGAAATGTGCCTTGCCATCGCCACTTACGGTCTGGAGCTTGTCAGGGACGGGGACGGCATCCTCACCCACTGCAACGCCGGGGCGCTGGCCACCTCGCGGTACGGGACGGGGCTTGGCACGCTCCTGCTGGCAAAGGAAAAGGGCATCCGCCTGCGCGCATACTGCGACGAGACGCGCCCGCTTTTGCAGGGGGCGCGCTTGACGACCTACGAGCTGCAAAAAGCGGGGGTGGACTGCACGCTCATCTGCGACAACATGGCAAGCCTTGTGATGAAAGAGGGGAAGGTGAGCGCCGTTTTCGTCGGGTGTGACCGCGTCGCGGCAAACGGCGACACGGCCAACAAAATCGGCACAAGCGGCCTTGCGATTCTAGCGAAGTACTACAACATCCCGTTTTATGTGTTCTGCCCCTCCTCCACCATCGACTTTGGCTGCCGCACGGGCGAGGACATCACCATCGAGCTGCGCGACCCGAAAGAGATCAAGGAGCTGTATTTTGAAAAGCCCATCGCCCTGCCGGAGGTAAAGTGCTACAACCCCGCCTTCGACGTGACGGACCACAGTCTCATCACGGCGATTGTGACGGAAAAGGGCATCGTGCGCCCGCCGTATGAGGAGAACTTAAGGCGGCTGTTTGCGCAAAGCGGAGGGAAAGCATGGCTGATATAAGGTATCTGACCGACGAGCAGGCAAGGCGGGACATCATAGAGGCGGGGCGGCGGCTGTACCAAAAGGGCTTTGCCGCGGCAAATGACGGGAACATCTCCGCCCGCGTCTCGGAAAACGAGATATGGGCGACGCCCTCCGGCGTCTCGAAAGGGTTCATGACGGAGGACATGCTCGTAAAGCTCGATCTGGAGGGCAACATCCTGGAAGGGAATATGCGCCCGTCCTCCGAAATCCGGATGCACCTTGCAATCTACCGCGCCTCGCCCGTTATCGGCGGCGTGGTGCACGCGCACCCGCCGGCGTCGACCGCCTTTGCCGCGGCGGGGCTGCCCATCGACACGGCGCTGGTGCAGGAGGCCGTCGTCTCCCTCGGCGTCATACCCGTCGCGCCCTTTGCCATGCCGGGGTCGCGGGAGCTGGCCGAGGGCGTCGCGCCGCTCGCTTTGGAGTACAACGGCGCGCTTTTGGAGCACCACGGCGCGGTCGCGTGGGGATGCGACGTGATGCAGGCGCTGTATCGCATCGAGAGCATGGAGCACTGCGCGATGATCGCGCTGTACGCCCGCATGCTGGGAAATTTGCGCCCCATGACGCAAGCGCAGATTGACGCGCTGATTACGCTGCGCCCGAAGTGGGGCGTGACGGGCGGCGGGCGCCCGCGCGGGAGAGAGGACTGACTTTAATAACACGAAAGGTGATACGATGAAACTGATCAACTTCATCTCGGAGGGCCGGACACGCTGCGGCGTGGAGACGGCGCGGGGCGTCGTGGACATCACGGCGCTCGGGCTCGCGGAGAGCATCGGCGACGTCATCGCGGGGGGCGAGGCGCTGCTTGCCCGCATCGCCGGCGCCGTCAAGGACGAGAGCCTTCCCGTTCTGGAAGGGGCGGTTGAGTACGCGCCCGTCACGACGCCGCAGAAAATCGTGTGCGTGGGCCTCAACTACAAAAAGCACGCCGAGGAGACGGGCGGGGAGCCGCCGAAATACGTCGTGTTCTTCTCCAAGTTCAACGACGCGCTGGAAGCGGCGGGGCGGCCCGTCGTGCTCCCCGAGTGGCAGCGGTGCTACGACTACGAGGCGGAGCTAGTCATCGTCATGGGGAAGACGGCTTGGAACGTCTCAAAGGAAGAGGCGCTCGACTATGTCTTCGGCTACACCTGCGGCAACGACCTGTCCGCGCGGGACAGCCAGTTCCTCTCCAGCCAGTGGCTGGCGGGCAAATCCTTCCCCGGGTTTGCCCCGGCCGGGCCGTGCGTCGTGACGAAAGACGCGTTTGACCCGAGCGCCGACAACCGCATCGCCTGCGAAGTCAACGGCGTGGTGGTGCAGGAGGATCTCACCTCCGGCATGATCTTCGACTGCGCCGAGATTGTCAGCGCCGCGTCGCGGTACTTCAGGCTCGGCCCCGGCGACCTCATCTTCACCGGCACGCCCGCCGGCGTCATACTCGGAAAGCCCAAGGGCACGCGCGTGTGGCTGAAAAAGGGCGACGTCGTGCGCGTGACCATCGAGGGCATCGGGACGCTCGAAACGCCCCTTGTCTAGAGCGCCGGGGCGACACCTGCCTGACAAAAACGTCCCTGCAAAGGTGAAAACGCAAAAGGCGCGCCGGGAAACCGGCGCGCCTTTTGCGTTTGGAGGAAAATTGAAACGTCGATGGTGCAAGACCTGCCGCCAATCTAGGGAGGAGGTATCGCCGTCACCTTATAAAGAAAGGGGCGGCGCCGTTGGGGTGGCGCCGCCTGCGGGGAGAATTTAGATAACGCTAAAAAGAAGATCGCCGTAAGTTGGAAACGGCCAATACTTCTTTGCGGTTATCAGCTCGAGCTTGTCGGCCGTTTCGCGGAGGGCTTCCATCGCGGGGATGACGGTGTCCTTAAACGCCATGGACCTTTCCCCGATTTCAGGGACGGCCTCGGCCGCCTCGACGGCTTTCTCCAGCGCTTTGACATTGCCGTGAAGCGTCGCCGTCAGGGCGCTGATTTCCGTCAGAAGCTCGGTCTCGAACGAGGCGTCCACTTCGCCGGAAACGGCTTTCTTTGCCGAGAGGGTCTCCGCCAGCTCTTTTGCGTACGCCGAAACAGCGGGGAGGATATCCTTTTTCGCCATGTCGAGCATGGTCAGCGCTTCGATGCTGAGCGTCTTGCAGTACTTCTCGAGGCTGACCTCGTAGCGCGCGCGGATTTCCGTCTCCGTAAACACGCCGTGCGTGGCCATCAGCCGGATGTTCTTCTCGCTGATGAGGTACGGGACGGCGTCGGCCGTCGTGCGCAGGTTGAGCAGGCCGCGCTTTTCGGCTTCGGCGACCCACTCCTCGTCGTACCCGTTGCCGTTGAAGATGATGCGCTTGTGCTTTTTCAGCGTCTCACGGATGAGCGCTTGCAGCTCGGCCTGGAAGTCCTCGGCCTTTTCAAGCCGGTCGGCAAACTCGCGCAGCGCCTCGGCGACGGCCGTGTTGATGGCGACGTTCGCCTCGGAAATCGACATGGAGGAGCCGACCATCCGGAACTCGAACTTGTTGCCCGTAAAGGCGAAGGGCGAGGTGCGGTTTCTGTCCGTCGCGTCTTTCGGGAAGGGCGGCAGGACGTCCACGCCGATCTGCATCATCGTGCGCGGGCTTGCGTCGTAGGATGTGCCGTTTGTAATCGCGTCGACGATGGCAGTCAGCTCCTCGCCGAGGAAGACGGACACGATGGCCGGCGGCGCTTCGTTCGCGCCGAGGCGGTGGTCGTTGGCCGCGGAGGCGACGGACGCACGCAGCAGGTCCTGGTACTCGTCGACGGCTTTGATGACGGCCGTGAGGAACAGGAGGAACTGGGCGTTGTCATGCGGCGTTTTGCCCGGGTCGAGGAGGTTTACGCCCGTGTCCGTGGCGAGGGACCAGTTGTTGTGCTTGCCGCTGCCGTTGATGCCCTCGAAGGGCTTTTCGTGCAGCAGGCAGATCATGTCATATTTCTTCGCGATGCGCTGGAGCAGCTCCATCGTCAGCTGGTTGTGGTCCGCGGCGATGTTCGTCGACGTAAAGACGGGGGCGATTTCGTGCTGCGCCGGCGCGACTTCGTTGTGCTCCGTCTTCGCGAGGACGCCCAGCTTCCAGAGCTCCGCGTTGAGCTCTTCCATGAAGGCGGCCACGCGCGACTTGATGGAGGTAAAGTACTGGTCCTCCATCTCCTGGCCCTTCGGCGGCTTGTTGCCGAAGAGCGTGCGCCCCGTGTAGATGAGGTCCTTGCGCTTTAGGTACATATCCTTGTCGATGAGGAAGTACTCCTGCTCGGGGCCGCAGGTGGACTTGACGGATTTGACGGTGTCGTTGCCGAACAGGCGCAGGATGCGCACGGCCTGTTTGCTCAGCGCGCCCATCGAGCGCAGAAGCGGCGTTTTCAGGTCGAGCGCCTCGCCGGTGTAGGAGCAGAAGGCTGTCGGGATGTACAGCGTGGTGCCCTTGACGAAGGCGGCGGACGTCGGGTCCCAGACGGTGTAGCCGCGGGCCTCGAACGTGGCGCGGATGCCGCCCGACGGGAAGCTCGACGCGTCCGGCTCGCCGCGGACGAGCTCGCTCCCCGAAAACTCCAAGAGGATACGGCCGTCATTCATGGGAGAGATGAAGCAGTCGTGCTTTTCGGCGGTGATGCCCGTCATCGGCTGGAACCAGTGCGTAAAGTGGGTCGCGCCTTTTTCAATCGCCCATTCCTTCATCGCGTTGGCCACGACGTTGGCCACGCTGATATCAAGCGGCGCGCCCTCGTCGATTGTCTTCTTCAGCGCCTTGTATGTCTCTTTCGGAAGCCTCTGGCGCATTTCGCAGTCGTTAAAGACCATTGATCCGAACAATTCTTTTAAAGTTGCCATAACTCATACTCCCAACTTAGAATCTCATATCCTCAAGAACTTTAAAACAAAAATAACGGCAGTGGTCGCCATTGAACCAATGGCACCATTGCCGTTGTTGCTATCATTATAGTCTTGCAATTTCCATTTGTCAATTATGCAAATATGGTTTTTATTCATAAAATTTTGCGCCATGAATCAGGCATTATTGCAAGAAAATATACAACGGCTGTTTAATTTTGACAAGCTTTTCAAAAGCGTTTATACTGGAGCAAATAAATTCCAGACGCGGCGGCGCCCTGGAAACTAAAGAAAAAAGCGAGGTTTTTACGATGTCGGAAGGGAAACTGCATGTAAACCGGCTCCCCGGGCAGCCGGGCATCCTCTATTTTATCTTTGACAATCCGCCCATGAACCAGTTTACGACGGACATGTGGAAACAGCTGACGGCCGAGCTGCGCAAGGCGCGGGTGGACGAGACCGTCAAGGTCGTCGTGCTCACCGGAGCGGGGGAGCGGGCCTTTTCCGCCGGGCTGTCCATGGAGATGCTCGACAATTTAAAGGACGACGAGGACGCCGCGCTCATCTACGCCTGCGGCCTGGAGCTGCGCGAGGCGCTGCATGCGCTGGACAAGCCCGTCATTGCCGCCGTGAAGGGCAACTGCGTCGGCGGCGGGCTTGAAGTGGCCCTGTGCTGCGACATGATCGTGGCGGCGGAAGGGTCGAAGTTCATGCTGCCGGAGATGAACATCGGGCTCGTGCCGGGCTGCGGCGGCGCGATCCAGCTTCTCAGCCGCATTGCCCCGAACAAGGCCTTCGAGATGATCCTCTTCAGCCAGAGAATAACGGCGGACGAGGCGCTCAGCCTCGGCCTGATAAACCGCGTCTACCCAAAGGAGACGTTCGACGACGACGTGCGCGCGCTGTGCGAGGACATCATGAAAAAGCCGCCCGTCGCGGTGCGGGCGCTCAAGGAGCTTGCCGCCGCCGTGCGCAACGGCGCGAACCACGCCGCGGCGCTGGCCGTCGAGCGCCGGCATGCTGTCGACCTGATGCGCACGGAAGACTTCAAGGAGGCGGTCAAGGCTTTCCGGGAGAAGAGGACTCCCGTTTTTAAAGGCCGCTGAAAGCCGCCGCGCGCCGGGACTTGCACAAAATCGGAACGAAAATTCTCCGTTTTAGCGAAAAAGTCTACAAAAGACCGACAAATATTTCGGTGATACGCGCACTTGTTCTCAGGCCGGGAATCTGTTATACTCGGCAGAGTATTATTTACTGCGTCAAAGCGCTAATAGACTATTGTTGCATTTAATCGAAAGAGGAGAGATGGAGTTCCATGCAGAGTGAGTTAAAAAAGAAGTATGGCCTTATAACCGCCATCGCCATGGTCGTCGGCATCGTCATCGGCAGCGGCGTGTTCTTTAAGGCCGAAGCGGTGCTCAAGGCGACGGGCGGGAATATGCCGCTCGGCATCGCCGCCTGGGCTATCGTCGGACTGATTATGATTATCTGCTCGTTTTCCTTCGCAACGCTCGCCACGAAGTATGAAAAGGTCAACGGCATCGTCGACTACTCGGAAATGACGGTGGGCAAGGGGTACGCCTACTACATCGGCTGGTTCATGGCGGTTATCTACAACCCCACGCTCACGTCCGTCCTCGCGTGGGTTTCGGCGCGGTACCTGTGCGTCCTGCTTGGTTGGGACATTACGGGCGGCAACTGTATGGTGATTGCCGCGTTCTTCCTCATCGCCAGCTACGTGATGAACGCGCTCTCGCCGATCCTCGCGGGCAAGTTCCAGGTCACGACGACGGTAATCAAGCTCGTCCCGCTCCTGCTCATGGCCGTCGTCGGCACGATTGTCGGCCTTGCCAACGGCATGACGGTTGAAAACTTCTCGAAAGCCGCCGTCGAAGGCACGTCGGCCGGCGGCGGTCTGCTCGCGTCCGTCGTGGCGGTTGCGTTCGCGTACGAAGGCTGGATTATCGCCACGTCCATCAACGCGGAGCTGAGAGACGCGAAGAAGAATCTCCCGATTGCCCTGACCGTCGGCGCGCTGATTGTCGTCTTTATCTACATCTTCTACTACATCGGCCTGGCCGGCGCCGTCCCGACGGAGACCCTCATGGAAAGCGGCCAGAACGGCGCGAAGGTCGCGTTCATGAACATTTTCGGCAACGTCTGGGGTACGCTCATCTTCGTCTTCGTCATCATCTCCTGCCTCGGCACGCTCAACGGCCTGATGATGGGCAACTGCCGCGGCATGTATGCCCTCGCCGTGCGCGGACAAGGCCCGGCGCCGAAGATGTTCTCGCAGGTCGACAAGAGCACGAATATGGCAACGAACTCCTCGCTTCTCGGCATTCTCCTGGCAGGCTTCTGGCTGATGTACTTCTACGGCGCCAACCTCACGGACCCGTGGTTCGGCCCGTTCTGCTTCGACACGTCCGAGCTGCCGATTATCACGCTTTACGCCGCGTATATCCCCGTTTTCGTATGCTTTATGATTAAGGAGAAGGAAATGGGCGTGTTCAGGCGCTTTGTGATGCCGATTCTCTCGATTCTCAGCTGCGTGTTTATGGTCTACGCCGCGATTGTCGCGCACAGGATGGCCGTCGTGTATTACCTGATCATCTTCGTGGTGATTATGCTCATCGCCATCCCGTTCCGCAAGCCGAAGGAGATCAAGGCCAAATAAGACGGATAAAATTTAAGCGGGCAGCTTTAAGCTGCCCGCTCTTTTTGCGCTTAAATCGCGCCTTTCTTTCGTTTCAAAGAGCCCTTTCACGCCCGCAGGCTGTTTCGCGCGTTTGCTTTCGCCCGCCCCTGAGTGCGCTCCGTCCCGCAGAAGCATGGCGGCGCGCGCCGAAGGGCGGCTTTATAGAACGGAGACGTCCGAGAACATCAGGACGGTGCGCAGCCCCTTCGGGGAGGTTATCTCCAGCTGCCCGTAAAGGCATATAGGCAGCTGCCTGTTGTCCTTAAAGCGCCTGTCCGGGCCGCCGGATTTGTTGACGTACTTCCACGTGTGGCCCACCACGGCCGCGTCGCGCGGGACGGCCTCGCTCTCCACAAACCGCGTCGTGCCGGTTTTGACGGAAAAATCCTCATACGCGAGGGCGCCGACACGCACGCCCTGCACGATAAGGAGTTTGTCCGGCAGGAACACGAGCGTCTCTTTGCCCGACTTAAACGCCGCGACGGGGACGTTTGCCTTAAACGGGAAGGGCGGCGCCGTCTTCGCGGCGCAGGGCATTCTTTTGACCGTTTCGCCCGCGCCCGCGGCGTATTTCCGGTCTATGACCCGGCTCGTCTCAATCACGCGCCAGACCTTCGCGCAGCCCGCGATGCGAAGAAGAATCCCCATGCGCGCTTCGACGGCCGCCTTTTCGTCCTCGTCGATCGAATACTCAAGGCGTATCACGCCTTTTGTGCCGACGACAATCAGCAGTATGGCAAAGACAGCCGCCGGAAGAAAGAAGAGAGGGTACGCCATCCCCAGGACAACCGAGGCGATCAGGCCGATGAGGGCGGCGCGGCGGAGTACGAGCGCGCGCCCTGCCGCTTTCAGCATCGCCTCAAGGCCCTCCGAGACAAGCTGAGTCGCTTGGGCGTTGAGCAGGGACTGCGTGTCATAGCGGTTGCCTGCCGCAGGCTTTTGAGACGGAAATGACGCCGGAGAGCCTTTTCTTTTTCCCGTCTCCTGGACGTAGGAGATGCCCGTCCCGGGGAGAGAGTAAGTCCTGCGCGTGGTGCCGCGGGCCGTTTTTGTCACGCGAAAGCCCTTGACGCCCCAGCTGTACCCGACGCCGGACTTGCTCAGGTTAATCCGAAAGCCCCCGCCGAGATTGATGCTTTTTCTGTACCGAAAACCCATTCTTCCACCCCTTGCCAATAGCATAAGCAAAAAAGCGGGGACTATGCAAGGGGGTGCGCCCCGGGAAAGCGGGCGGGAAGATTTAAAGTCACAAAAAACCGCCGGAAAAATCCGGCGGTTTTGTTTTATCTACGCGCCCCAGTTGTAGACGAGCGGGTTTTGCGGGACGGGGCTTGCGCTGGGGGAAGGCGACGGGCTCTCCCATGGCGGGACGGCGGGCATATCGTCTTCATCGCCGTCCTCGTCGCCGGGGGGTATGGGCGGTATAATGGGGCCTTCGATATCCGGCGGCGGGACAGGCTCCTCCTTGACCTGGTAGAAGAATTCGATGAGGTCGCTGGCCGCGTCGCCTGTGATGGTGATGGCCTTATCGGCGCTGCCGGCGAGGCGGTATCCTTCCACTTCGCGCGCCTGCTCGGTGACGACGGAGCCGCGCTGCGCCTTCTTCGTCTCCTCGTAGAGCACCTCGCCGTCGACCGTGATTCCGCGGACGACGTAGTTAAACTCCGGTTCGACGCCCGGGATGGGCTCAAGCTCCACGTTGGCCGGCTTCGGGAAGTCCTTGTACGGCAGGTCGGCGTGGACTTTCTCCATGACCTTCTTCCACAGCTGCGCCGCGGGGTTGCCGGAAACGGTCATCCGCGCGGGGATGTCGTACCCCGTCCAGACGACGGCGACGTAATACGGCGTAAAGCCGGCAAACCAGCGGTCCTTGCGGTCGGAGCTCGTGCCCGTCTTGCCTGCGGTGGGCATGTTCTGCAGCCGCGCCTCATAGCCGGTGCCGGACCGGACGGCCTCCTGGAGCATGTCGGTGACCCAGTAGGCGGTGACGTCGCTGATGGCGACGACGTTTTTCTTCGGGTTATCGAAGAGCAGCTTCCCGTCCGCGTCGGTGATATGCGTGAACAGGCGCAGCTTCGTCTCGATGCCGGAGTTGGGGAAGATGGTGTAGGCCTCCGCCATTTCGCGGACGGTGATGCCGTACGTGAGCTGGCCGAGGGCCATCGGCGCGTAGTCGTTGTCCTCCGGCGCGAGCCTGACGCCGAGCTTTTGCGTGAGGAAATCGTATGACGCCTGCGGCGTGATTTTGTCGACAATCTGCGCCGCGATGGTGTTGAGCGAGCGGCGCACCGCGTAGCGCACGTCGACGACGCCGTTGTATTTAAGGTCGTCGTTCTTCGGCATCCAGTTTGTGCCGGTCAGGCGGACTTCCTCGCTGTCGAGGAAGCGCGTCTCCGGCGTAATCTGCCGCATCTCGATGGCCGGCGCGTAGACCGCCAGGGGCTTGAGGGACGAGCCGGGCGGGCGGCGCGCCTCGGTGGCGCGGAGGATGATGCGGCTTTGCTTCTTTTCGCCGACGCCGCCGGAGAGGGCCACGATTTCGCCCGTGTAGGGATCCGCGATGACGATGGCCGACTGCACCTGCTGGTCGGAGCCGGTCACTTTCGGGATTTCGTCGAGGTTTTCGTACACGCTGTCGACAAGTTCCTGAATGGCCGGGTCGATGGTGGCGTAAATGCGGTAGCCGTTTGTGAACAGGAGCGTTTCCGCCATGCGGTAGGAGATGTTTTTCTCCTCCATCAGGAATTTGATGAGGTCGGCGATGAGGGCGTCCTCAAACCACGTATAGACGGTGTGGATGGTGGAGCTCTCCGAGCCCTTCTGGAAGCGGAGCGTCTGGCTCTTGGCCTCCTCCATCTCCTGCGTGTCGATATAGCCCTGGTCGCGCATCTCGTAGAGGATATCCGTCTGGCGGCGCTTGTTCGCCTCGCGGTTGAGATACGGGCTGTACATGGACGGGTTGTTCGTGATGGCGATGATGCTGGCCGCCTCGGCGAGCGTGAGGTCTTTGACTTCCTTACCGAAATAGTAGTTGGCCGCCGCGCCGATGCCGTAACACCCGTGCCCGAAGTAGACGACGTTGAGGTACCACTCGATGATTTCCTTTTTATCGTACCGCCGTTCCAGGTCGAGCGCGCGGAAGATTTCCGTGAGCTTGCGCTGGACGGTGACTTCGTCGTCCTCCGTGACGTTCTTAATCAGCTGCTGCGTGATGGTGGAGCCGCCGAAGTTGTCCTTCATGCTCAGGAACATGTTGACGAAAGCGCCGAACGTGCGGTACCAGTCCACGCCGTGGTGCTTGTAAAAGCGCTTGTCTTCGATGGCCACAAGCGCGTGCTCGACGTATTTGGGGATCTCCTCGTAGTCCACCCAGATCCGGTACTCGCCGCTCTGGAGGGTGACGAGCTCCTTATATTCCCCCGTGCTCCGGTCGAGATAATAGACGATGCTCGACTCGTTCATCGTGAAGTTTTCAAGGCTCAGCCCAAGCTCGGACGTGAGGTTCGTTTTAACGTAGATAAGGAAGATGCAGGTAAAGATGAGGGCCGACGTGATGCCGATTAAAATCAGCGTTCCGAGAACCTTCAGGACAAGCGCAACAATCCTGCCGACCGCTTTCGCGCCTGTGAGCGTAATCTGGCCGGCGGTGCGCTTTTTCTTATGTGCCATTATTTCCACCTCTCCGTCCGCCTAAGCTCTGCGCCCGGCCGGACAGGGTTAGTCTACGATACATATTGTATCATGTATGTCAAATCCTTATCGGACGCGAAAAAAGTTTAAAATATCTGGAAAAAGTGCGCCAAACTGCATGAAAACGCGGAAAAATGGGTATAAAAACGGAAGAAACCGATGTGTTGAAAGGTAGGATATGGAATGAAGACACGTCTGAGGGCGCTCCTGCTGGCCGTGCTGCTCGTCACGGCGGGGGTCATGCTCGCGTGGGCCGGGCGGAGAGCGCCGGAGCCTGCCGCGGCGGAGGAGACGCCGGCTCAGGCCCTTGCCGCCGCGCCGCGGGAGAGCGGGTATTGCCTGCGCGCGGTAAACGGGCGCCTTGCCGTCTTCAAGGACGACAGCGAAATTCAGCCCCTTGCGGAGACGGGGATCGACATCGCGATGCTGCGCGCCGTCGACCGGGAAAAGCTCGAAAAGGGCATCTATGTGAAAACGTACGAAGAAGTGCTGCAGCTGCTTGAAGATTTCAATTCTTAAAGCCCTTTTTGCTTGATAATGGCGCACCCATCGTGTATAATAGGCAAAAGCGGATTTTGACGCGCGAACCCTTCATAAAGGCGGGCGCGGAGAATTCCGGTCAAAAGACCGGCGGGGTAGGGCCCGCTGACGGAGGGTTTATTATGAGCGAAGAATTCGGCAGCGATTACATCACCATAACGGACGACGAAGGCAACGCGTTTGAGCTTGAGCATCTCGATACCTTTGAGCACGGAGACGACCTGTACATGGTCTTCCTCCCGGCCGACATGGACGAAAAGGACGAAAACTACGGCCTGATTATCCTCAAGGTCATCGAAGAAAACGGCGAGGAAATCCTCACCACCATCGACGATGATCTGGAGCTTGAAACCGTTTACAACGCGTACATGAAGATGCTCTTTGAAGCGGAAGAGGGGCTTGCCGCCTCCGGCGAGGACGCCGTTCTCCCGGAAGATGACGAATAACTAGAGAGCAAAGTTCCCTTATCCCTAGCGCGCGCTTTTTGCGCGCTTATCTTTCATGAAGAAAAAGCCGATACTTGACTGATAAGCCAGGTATCGGCTTTCTTTCGTTTAAAAGGGCAAACCGCCGGACGCGTCTGTCAGCCCCAGCTGCATGCGCAGGAGCGTGCCGATCAGGTGCTGCTCGCCGCTCTCCTCGCTGCCGAAGAGGGAGGAGGAGCCGAGCGCCGAGTCGAGCATGCCGGACAGGAGCAGCGTTTTAATCAGCTCCGCGAGCGCCTCGTTTGAAATCTCCCCGCCCTCGGCCGAAATGTGCGCGGCCGAGCCTTTGTAGATGCCTTCCGCGCCGGCCGACTCAAACAGCCCCATGACCCGTTCGACGTATGACTGTGTCTCCTGAAACGGCGGGATGCCGCCGTACCTGTCGACGTTGCCGGGGCCGGCGTTGTACGCGGCGAGGGCGAGACGGACGTCGCCGTCGTAGCGGCGGAGCATGTCCGCCAGGTACCGCGCGCCGCCCATGATGTTCTGGTACGGGTCGAACACGTCGGTCACGCCGAGGGACCGCGCCGTCCCGGGCATGAGCTGCATGACGCCCATCGCGCCGGCGCGCGAGACGGCGTTGGGGTTGAAGTTTGACTCCGCCTTCGCCACGGCTTCAAGGAGCGCCTGCGGGATGCCGTACTTTTCCGCCGCTTCCCTGAAAATCGGGGCGAGGTCTTCGGACGCGCGGCTTTGGAGCGTTTTTTTAAACGTGTCCAGAAAGCCGGATGAAGGCGAGCTCGCCCTGCCGCTTTGCAGGAGGGACTGCGCGGCGAGGGACGCGCCGCCTGCCGCAAGGAGGTCTGACACCTTCATGATGGCGCGCCCCTTACAGCGGCAGGGGATTGAGCTGGCGTTTTCTCAGCTCTTTCTGCCGCTGGAACTCCTTTTTAATCCGCTCTTCCGTCTCGATATACCGCAGGACAACCTCCTCGGGCGTGATGCCGGTGAGGTCCTGCTTGTGCAGGTAGAGCATGGCCAGAGCCTCGTATTTGCCGACTGTGCCGGAGTCGAGAACGTGATCGTTGCTGGAGAAAACCGACATGTTGCAGCACCGCCTTTCTCCGCTCATCATAGCACGACAAAGCCCCGTAAGGCAAGGTCTTAAAAGGGCGATTTTCCGCGCAATTTCGGCGCTTGGCCCGTTTTCGCATCCGCGCGGGGCGCGCGCGGGAGCGAAAATCTTTCGCGGATTTTCTCCTGAGGCTGGACAGCGCCGCGTCGTCATGCTAAAATACGATATCTAAAATTTTTAGCTAATTTCGTTATGTAAATTGTTTAGCTTTGCGTTTGCGGAGAAAGGAGCGGCATAATGGACACATCCCGCCTTGCGGAAGAGATCCTGATCAAGACAGGTGCGCTTCTTCGGAGCGGGCTGAAGAAGAAGACGAATTCCTTTATGCTCGGCGAGGGGTTTATCCTCAACTCCCTCTACGATAAAAGGGACGGGGCGCGCCCGAGCGAACTGGCCGCCGAGATGCAGTCAAGTTCCGCGCGCGTGGCGATGGCGCTCAAAAGCCTTGAAGCCAAGGGCCTGATCGCGCGGCGCCCGGACGAAAAGGACAGGCGGCGCGTCATCGTGACGATCACGCCGCTCGGGAAAAAAGAAGTCTCCGCCGAGCGCGGGCGGGTGAGAAAGAAAATCGAGCGCGTCGTCGAGGCCGTCGGGCTGGAAGACACGCGGGAATACCTGCGCATTCTCACGAAGATGCTCGGCGTCCTTGCCGAAATGGACGTGCGGGCGCAGGATGAGACGTAAAAAACATTGAAGGAGCAATGTGCATGATAAAAATCCTCAGGTATCTAAAGTGGAAGGAACTTGTCATGATCTTGGTGATCCTGTGCGTCGTCGTGGCACAGGTTTACTTTGAGCTCAAGCTGCCGGATCTCATGCAGGACATCACCAGGAACGTGCAGACGCCGGGCAGCCCGATGTCGGAAATCTACCGCTCGGGCGCTCTGATGCTCCTGTGCACGCTGGCGAGTGCGCTGCTGACGCTGCTTTTGGGGTACATGAGCGCGCGCATCTCCGCGCGGTTCGGGCAGCGGCTGCGCCTTGCGGTGTTCAACCGCGTGGAGGACTTCTCCATGGAGGAGGTCAGCCGCTTTTCGACGGCGAGCCTCATCACCCGCTCGACGAACGACGTCACGCAGCTGCAGATGTTCCTCGTCATCGGGCTGCAGATGGTCCTCCGCGCGCCGGTGATCGCCATCTGGGCGCTCGGGAAAATCTCCGCGGCCAGCTGGCGCTGGACGGCGCTGACGGGCGGCGCCGTCGCCTGCCTGCTCATCCTCATCCTCTCGACGATGAGCTTTGCCGTCCCGCGCTTTCGGAAAATGCAGTGGCTGACGGACCAACTCAACCGCGTCGCGCGCGAAAACCTCTCGGGCATCCGCGTCGTGCGCGCGTACAACGCCGAGAGCTACCAGCTTGAGAAGTTTGAGAAGGCCAACATGGACATCACGCGCAACCTGCTCGAGGCCATGCGCGCGATGAGCGTGTTCCCGGCGGGGATGACGCTCATCAACAGCGGCCTGACGCTCGGCATCTACCTCGTCGGCGCCTACCTGATTGCAGGGGCGGCGGGCGCCGCGGCGAAAATTGCGATTTTCGGCGAGATGATCGCGTTTTCCACCTACGCGATGATGATTGTCATGGCGTTTATGATGCTCACCATCCTGTTCATCCAGCTGCCGCGCGTGATGGTGTCGGTACGGCGCGTCAATGAAGTGCTCGACACGAAGCCCACGATTGTCGATGGGACGGTCACAAGCTCCCCCGAGGGCAGAGCCGGCGAGATCGAGTTTAAGAACGTGAGCTTTAAATACCCCGACGCCGAGGAGTACGTCCTGCACGACATCAGCTTTACCGTCAGGCAGGGGGAGACGGTGGCCTTCATCGGCTCGACGGGCAGCGGCAAGTCGACGCTTATCAACCTCGTGCCGCGCTTTTACGACGTGACGGAAGGCCAGATCCTCATCGACGGCGTGGACGTGCGCGACTACACGCTCGAGGCGCTGCACAACAAAATCGGCTACGTGCCGCAGCGCGCGCTGCTGTTTACGGGGACCGTCGCCTCAAATATTGCCTACGGCGACAACGGCCGCGAAAAGCCGACGCTCGAGGAGATTAAAAAAGCCTGCGGGATCGCGCAGGCGGATTTCGTCGAGCAGATGGAGGGCGGGTACGACGCCCACGTCGCGCAGGGGGGCACGAACTTCTCCGGCGGGCAGAGGCAGCGCCTGTCCATCGCCCGGGCCATCGCGCGCAAGCCGGAGATCTACATTTTCGACGACGCCTTCTCCGCGCTCGACTACAAGACGGACCGCGCGCTGCGCGCGGCGCTGCGCCGCGAGATGAAAGGCGCGACGTGCCTCATCGTCGCCCAGCGCATCGGCACCATCCGCGACGCCGATAAAATCGTCGTCCTCGACGAGGGGCGGCTCGTCGGCATCGGCACGCACGACGAGCTGATGGAAAGCTGCCCCGTCTATCAGGAGATCGCCTACTCGCAGCTGTCGAAGGAGGAACTGGGCCAATGAGCAAACCGAACGAATACGAACTCGGCCAGGCAAAAATCGGGCGCGGTCCCGGGCGCGGCCCCGGCGGACGCCCGCCCGGCCCTCCGGGCCCGCCGATGGGGTTTATGGAAAAGCCGAAGGACTTTAAGGGCGGCTGGCTGAAGATTTTCCAGTTTGCGCGCAGATACGTTCCGATTATGATTCTCGCCGCCGTGTGCGCTATCGCCGGCTGCGTCATCACGCTCATCGGCCCGCAGTATATCAAGGAGATCACCAACGTCATCTCCGCGGGCCTGATGGGCACGATGGACATCGACCGCATCGTGCGCATCGCCGTCACACTCGGCATCCTGTACGGCGCGGGCGCGCTGCTCAATTACACGCAGGGCTACTCGATGGTCACCATCACGCAAAAGCTCCAAAAGCAGCTGCGCACCGCCCTCGCGGAGAAAATCAACAGACTGCCGCTCAGGTACTTCGACTCAAACCAGATCGGCGACATTTTAAGCCGCATCACCAACGACGTCGACATGCTCGGCATGTCGCTCAACCAGAGCCTGACGCAGTTTGTCACGTCCGTCGTCATGCTCTTCGGGTCCCTCATCATGATGATCATCACCAACGGCATCCTCGCGCTGACGGCCGTCGTCTCCACGCTCATCGGCTTTGTCTTCGTGCGGATGATCATCAGCCGCTCGCGGAAGTACTTTAAGCTCAATCAGGACCTTCTGGGCGAAATCAACGGCCACATCGAGGAGATCTACGCCGGCCACACCATCGTCAAGGCCTTCAACGGCGAAAAGGAGGCGCGGAGGAAGTTCGAGGAGATCAACGACCAGCTGTACAACGCCGGCTGGCGCTCGCAGTTCCTCTCGGGCCTGATGATGCCGCTGATGGCGACAATCGGCAACATCGGCTATGTGGCCGTGTGCATCGTCGGCGCGGCGCTGGCGAAAAACGGCGTGATCGACTTCGGCGTCATCGTGGCGTTTATCATCTACGTGCGCATGTTCATGCAGCCGCTCAACCAGCTCGCGCAGGCGGCGACGAGCCTGCAGTCGACCGCCGCGGCCAGCGAGCGCGTGTTCGAGTTCCTCGACGAGGAGGAGCTGGACGACGAGTCCCACAAGACGGCGCGCCTGACCGACGTCAAGGGCGACGTGAAGTTTGACAACGTCGTCTTCGGCTACACGCCCGACAAGACCGTCATCAAGGGCTTTTCGGCGGACATCAAGGCCGGCCAGAAGGTCGCCATCGTCGGCCCCACGGGCGCCGGAAAGACGACGCTTGTCAACCTCCTCATGCGCTTTTACGAGGTCGGCAGCGGCGCCATCTACATCGACGGCGTGGACATCCGGGACCTCACGCGCGAGAACGTGCACGACCTGTTCTGCATGGTCTTGCAGGACACGTGGCTGTTTGAGGGCACGATTAAGGAGAACATCATCTACAGCAAAAAGGGCGTGACGGACGAGGACGTGGTCCGGGCCTGCAAGGCCGTCGGGCTGCACCACTTCATCAAGACGCTCCCGCAGGGGTACGACACGGTTCTCGGCGACAACGCCGCCCTGTCGGCCGGGCAGAGGCAGCTGCTGACCATCGCCCGCGCGATGGTGGAAAACGCGCCGCTGCTCATCCTCGACGAGGCGACAAGCTCCGTCGACACGCGCACGGAGCTGCTCGTCCAGCAGGCGATGGACACCCTCATGAAAGGGCGCACGTCGTTTGTCATCGCCCACCGCCTGTCGACCATCCGCAACGCCGACATCATTCTCGTCATGAAAGACGGCGACATCATCGAAAGCGGCCGGCATGAGGAGCTGCTCCGCAAGGGCGGGTTTTACGCCGAGCTGTACAACAGCCAGTTCGAGCAGGTCTCATAAAAAACAAAAAAGCGGCGGGCACTTTTGCCCGCCGCTTTTTCCGCTTTTGGCCCGCGCCCTTAGATTTGCCGGAAAAACGCGATGGCCGCCTCCGGCGCATCCTCCCAGTACACGAGAAGCGTTCCGGCTTCGACGGCAATTTCCGCCGCCTCCCCGGTGAAGGCGTTGCTCACGCCGAGGGGGAAGGAGTACGTCAGCTCCGCGCTCTCGAGAGGGTATTTGAGCCCCCTGAGCGTCACGCCCTCCGCGCGCTCCCCGAGGCAGAAGACCGACACGCCGCCCGCCTTCCCCGGAGGGAACCGGAGCGCGCCGTCTTGAAGGACAGTCATCGCAAAGCCGTCCCCGAGCATCATCCCGCGCACGCCCGATTCGGCGAGGAAGGTGAGCGTCTGGATGTTGGCGAGCGTGTGGTCAAACCGCCCGCCGATGCCGCCGATAAAGACGAACGCGTCGTGCCCGAGGCGAAGCCCCTCGCGCACGGCAAGGAACGTGTCCGTCTCGTCCTTTTCAGACGGGGCGACAAGGACGTGCTCGTGCGAAGGCATCCCGCCGAGCGAGTCGAAGTCGCCGATGACGACGTCGGCGTCCGCGCAAAAGTCGGGAAGGCGCAGGAAGCCGGCGTCCGCGGCGATGACGGCGTCACCCGGGCAAAGCGGGAGGGGAAAGCCCTTGCAGGGCGCGGCGCCGATGACAAAGCAGATTTTTTTCATTTGCGTATTACTCCACCGTTGCATAATGCCGCCGCATGCGGCGCGGCGTATCCTGCCGCGCGCCGGAAGCGGCGTATTTGGCCATGATTTTATATTATTATGACGCCGCGGCGCAACGAAAAGTGCCGCGATTAATTAAAAATGAAGATAATTTAACAATCTTGCGCGCCGTAGCGCGTAAAATCGTGAGAAAAGGCCTTTTCGCGCGTTGGCACTGCAGGGAGGATGTGGTATAATGAATAAAAAATTAAGAGTTTATTACAGAGATATAGAAATATTGCAATAATATCGCGCCCGCCGCTTTGCCCGGCGGGCGCGGCACAGGCGCGCGGGCGTTGATGGGGGGATAGATATGGAAAAGCAGAGCCGGCGCATGCCTTTTGGGGGGATTCGCGGCGTTGCCGCGGCGGAGAGAGACGAGCCGGAAAGCGGAAGCATCCGGCTTGTCGCAACGAACGTGCTGCAAACGGACACCGGCCCGCTTATACCGCTGTACACCGGCGGCGACCTTGTGTCCCTGACGCTCGGCGCCGACGGGGCGGTGCTGTCCGTCGAGATGGAAAGCCCGCAGGAAATTGAGACGCCGGCCGGTCCGTTTCTGGCCGACGGCGTGACGTTTTACCCGTCCGGCGCGATTGAAAGCGTGCGCATAGGCCGCGGTAAGGCGGCGGTGCGGGAGTTTGAGCACGGGTATAAGCCGTTTGCCGTTGCCGTAAAGGGCCTGAAGTTTTATGAAAGCGGCGCGCTGCGCGAGATTGTTTTCGCCGAGGGGGCGCACGCCGACGTGTGGCCGGAGCAGTACTGGCGCGTCCGCGCGCGGTTTGGCGTGACGCTCCACGAGTCGGGGGAGATTATGTCCATCGAGCCGGCGCACCCCGTCAAGGCGATTACGCCGTGCGGCACGTACGACGCGTACGACCCGAACGCGGGGAAGACGGCGGGCGAACACTGGTCGCTGCGGTTTGACACGCTCGCGCGCGTCACCGCCGTGACGACGGCGGGGGACCGCGTCTACGTCCGCCCGATAACCGGAAGCCATTACGCCGAATATGTCCCCGACCTGTCCGGGGAGCAGCAGATTCCGCTGCGCCTTCAGTTTGATTACGACGCCGAAAAAGTGGCGATTTTCCTTCCGGACGGGCGCGCGGCCGAATACACCTTTGAGGACGAGTTTATCGTCTACCCCAACGCCGCCGCCGGCTGCGCCGCCTCCGAATGCGACGAATGCGGGCTGTGCGACAAATAACCGCGTTTTGCGTGGCGAGGGCGGGGCGCGGCTTTAAGCGCCCCGCCGCCATAATGGCGGCGTCGGGATGAAGCGGCGTCGTGCGGGCGCGGCGGACAATTGGGTGCTTTTGTGTAAGGTTCTCCGCCGCTTGTCAAAGCGGCGTCGCGCGGGCGTGCGTCGGGCAAACGCACCTGAGACGAAAGCGCGCCTTTTGGCGCGCTTTTTCTTTATGCAGAATCATACTTAATGCCGGCAGTACTTAATGCCGGCAGTCGGGCAGACGTCATAGCACAAAAGCGGGCGCAGCGCGCCCGCTTTTTGCGTTATGTAACCTGCGCCGCTTGTGCTTTTGCGCGCTTTGCCTTTACCGGGCGGAGCGCTTTTTCACGGCGTTTTTCGGGCGCGCGCCCTTGCGCGTTTTGGCGCGGCGGGCGGCGATGATGAAGAAAATCAGCACAAGTCCCGCGCTCAGGCAGGACAGCTGCAGCGCCGCGCCGAAATTGAGCGACGCCATCGCCCGGACCTGCTCGGCGAGGTACACCCCCGTCGGCAGGCTGAACACGAAGATGCGCGCCAAGGCCGTGGCGAAGACGGCGGAGAGAAGGCCGTGGAGGAGCTTGCCGAAGAAGTAGGTCTTGACGGACAGGCCGCTGTCGGCGATGAAGGAGAGCGTCTGCGCGTGGATGGAAAGGCCCGCCCAGCCGAGCATGAACGCCGCCGCGGCCATGGAGCGGTAGAGCGACGCCGTCGCCCCGCGCAGGCTCGCCACGCCGGACGTGAGCTCGATGATGCCCGTGATAAGCCGCTCAATCCAGTCCCTGTCGAGCCCGACGGGGGCGAAAACGCGGCCGAGGGCGGCCGAGACGGCAGGGATAAACCCCGTGAGGGTCAGCAGGCTGATGAGCACCGTAAAGAACACGACAAACCCGCTGATGTTGAGCATCGACATAAAGGAGGACTTCACCGCGTCGGTAAACGCCGGCGCGAAGGGCTGCGCGGCGGCGGCGATGGCGCGGCGCGCGCCTTTTTCGTCCTCCCGCCCCGCGCCCCAGTTGCGGAAGAGCAGCCCCACGCACACGGAAGCCGCCGTGTGCGCCAGATACAGGAGCAGCCCCGCGCTGGAGCTGGCGAAGACGCCCGCGCCCACCACGCCGAAGATAAAGGCCGGGCCGGAGTTGTTGCAGAAGGAGAGCATCCGCTCGGCCTCCGTCTTCGAGCAGACGCCGTTTTTGTACAGCGCGATGACCGTCCGCGCGCCGACGGGGTACCCTCCTATAAACCCCAGCACGAACGCCGTGGAGCACGCCCCGCCCACGTTAAACAGCGGGCGCATGACGGGCTCCAGAACGCGCCCGAAATAGCGGGCGTAGCCGAGGTTGACGATCATCGACGAGAGCACGAAAAAGGGAAACAGCGACGGGATAATCACGTTCAGGCACAGGGTCAGCCCGTTTTTCGCCGCGCTCACGGACTGCTGCGGGTAGAGCAGGAGCCCCGCGGCGCACAGCGCAAGCCCCGCGAGGACGGCAAAGTCGTAGACGTACCGCCTGATGGTTCCGGCTTTCACCATACAATCACCTCCGCCTCGGAAAAGCTTATGCGCGGGGCGGCGTATTTTTTCCCCCTTCCGCATAAATATAAACGGAATAGGCAAGGGGGTGCACCGGTGAAAGAAAGAAGAAAGGGAATCGTCACCCGCGCGATTGACGTGTTCGACCTGCCCGGCGAGGTGATAGCCGGGCTGCCGAAGCTCACGCTCGTCGGTAACAGCCGGCTGCATATCGAGTGCCACAAAGGGATTTTGGAGTACGACAGCAGCCTCATCGCGATAAACGGCGGGAAGCTCATCCTCAAGCTGCGCGGGGAAAACCTTGAGGTTGCCGCCATGAGTGCCGAGGAGATGCTCATCCGCGGCACCATCTTGTCCATTGAGTTTGAATAGAGGGACTTATGATGAAACGTGCTGTGAACTTCTTTCTCGGAACGGTCCGCGTCCGCGCGGAGTGCCCGTACCCCGAGCGGGTGATGAATATTTGCGCGCTCAACAACATCGCCTTCTGGGATTACGAGCGCGTCGGCCCCACCACCGTGGAGTTTTCCGTTTTTCAAACCGGCTACCGCAAGCTGGGGGAGCTTGCCGAGCGCGGCGGCTTTTCCATCGAGCGCGCGCGGAAGTCGGGCGTGCCCTTTTTCCTCTGGCGGCTGCGGCGGCGGTACGCGCTGCTCGCCGGCCTTATCGTCATGCTCCTTGCCGTCTGGACGCTGTCGCTGTTTGTCTGGGAAATCGAGGTCAGCGGCAACGAGACGCTCTCCGCCCGCGAAATCCTCGAGGCGCTCGACGAGCTGGGCGTCGGCATCGGCTCGTTCGGGCCGACGATTTCCTCCGAGGCGATCGCAAACGACATGCTCCTGAAAATCCCGAAGCTGCAGTGGATTGCCGTGAACGTGCGCGGCAGCCGGGCGGACGTGCTGGTGCGCGAGCGGATCGACAAGCCGGAAATTCTCGACAAGACGGAGCCGATTATGGTCTACGCCGTCAAGTCGGGGGTCATCAAGCGCATGAGCGTGCTGGAGGGAAAGAGCGTCGTCAAGGTGGGCGACACGGTGCAGGCGGGGGACCTGCTCGTCACCGGCATCATGGACTCCATCGCCTCCGGAAAGCGCACGGTCCACGCGATGGCGGAGGTCTGGGCGCGCACGTGGTACGACCTGTCGGCGTCCGTCCCGCTGAGGATGACGGAAAAAAGGTTCACCGGCCGGGAAAAGACAAAAACCGCCTTGTTTTTTGCCGGCGGGCGGGTAAATTTATATTTTAACAGTGGAATTGCATTTACAAATTATGATAAGATGACAACGGTAAAAAAGCTCACCCTCCCGACGGGAAACGTCCTGCCGATCGCCGTCGTCCGCGAAACGTACCGCGAGTACGAGCCGCTTGAGGCCGAGATGGCCCTCCTCGACGCGGAGCGGATGCTCCAAAAGCGCCTGCTTGCGCGCCTTGCGCGCCTGATTGGCGACGGGGAGATCACGTCCACGCGCTTTACCTCAACGCTCAATGGCGGCGTCCTCACCGTGACCCTCTCGGCCGAGTGCCTTGAGCAGATTGCCGCGGAGCGGCCCTTCACGCCGGAGGAATTGCAGCAGGCAAGAACGCCGGACGAGAAAAAGGCAAATTAAACCGCCTCGTGCGGAATTTATACGAAAGAAACGGAGAAGACTTGTATGGCGGAAACAACTATGAGTGTTGACAGGCTCGAGCACATCATCAGCGTCTTCGGCTCATTCGACGAGAACCTGCGCCTCATAGAAAACGAACTTGGCGTGCGCATCACAGACCGCAATTCCGAAATCAGCATATCAGGCGACGTGGAACAGATTGATCTCGCCGAGCGCACCGTGGAGGGGCTCCTGTCGCTCGCCGCCCGCGGCGAGACAATCGACTCCGGCAGCGTGCGGTACGTCCTCGGGCTCGTCCGCAGCGGGAAGGACGACCAGATACAAAACCTCGCGCGGGACGTCATCTGCATTACGGCCAAGGGCAAGCCCATCAAGCCGAAAACGCTCGGGCAGAAGGCGTACGTCGAGGCCATCTCGAAAAACACCATCACGCTGGGCATCGGCCCGGCGGGGACGGGGAAGACGTATCTGGCCGTGGCCGCGGCCGTCGCGGCGTTTCGGGACAAGGCGGTCAACCGCATCATCCTCACGCGCCCGGCGGTGGAGGCCGGCGAGCGCCTGGGCTTCCTGCCAGGCGACCTGCAGAGCAAGGTCGACCCCTACCTTCGCCCGCTGTACGACGCGCTGTTCGACATGCTCGGCCCCGACACCTACCACAAGTACCTCGAGCGGGGCAACATCGAAGTCGCGCCGCTTGCCTACATGCGCGGGCGGACGCTCGACGACTCCTTCATCATCCTCGACGAAGCGCAAAACACCTCCCGCGAGCAGATGAAGATGTTCCTCACGCGTCTGGGCTTCGGCTCGAAAATCGTCATCACGGGGGACCTGACGCAAATCGACCTGCCGCCGGACAAGACGAGCGGCCTGAAGGAAGCCGTCCGCGTGCTGGAGGGGATTGAGGACGTCGCCATCTGCCGCCTGACGGGGGCGGACGTCGTCCGGCACCAGCTCGTGTCGAAAATCGTCGAGGCGTACGACCGCTTTGAAAAATCGAAGGGCGGAGCGCCTGCGCCGGCGCGTACGAAGGAGAAAAAGCGATGAAGCACTGTGTTTTCGTCCGCAGCCGCATCCCCGCGGCGGGGCGGGTGATTGACGTCGCCCTGCTGCGGCGCAGCATCCGCACGGCGCTCGACGAGGAGAAGGTCGGCTGCCCCTGCCGCGTCGACGTGCTGCTCACGGACGACGAGGACATCCGCGCCATCAACAGGAAGTTCCGCCACGTCGACAAGGCCACGGACGTGCTCTCGTTCCCCCTGCACGCGCTTGCGCCCGGCCGCTTTAAGCCCGTGAAAAGCGGGTTTGACCCGGAGACGGGCTGTTTCATGCTGGGGGACATCGTGCTCTCCCTTGACCGCGTGAAGGCGCAGGCAAGGGAGCTCGGGCACAGCCCGAGCCGCGAGGCGGCGTACCTGAGCGTCCACTCCGTGCTGCACCTTCTTGGATACGACCACGTCGACGAAGGGGCGGACAAGCGCCTCATGCGCAGCCGCGAGAAGGCGATTATGGCGAAAATCGGTGAGGGACGTGAAGAGAAGCTTTAAGTGCGCCGCGCGCGGCGTGCTTGTATGCGTGCGGGAGGAGCGGAATTTCAGGATACATTTGGCGGCGGCGTTTTATACAATCGCCGCCGGCGCGTACGCGCGTTTTGAGCCCTGGCAGTGGGCGGCCGTTTTGCTGTGCATCGGCGGCGTCCTGTCCGCGGAGATTTTCAACACCGCCATCGAGCGCCTGGCCGACGCGGTCAGCCCCGGGTGGGACAAGCTCATCGGCAAGGTCAAGGACCTCGCGGCGGGCGGCGTTTTCGTGCTCGCCATAGCGGCCGTGTTCATCGGCGCCAGCGTGTTTTTTGCGGAGGGGACGCTCCAGCGCCTTGCCGCAAACGTGCGCGCGCACCCGCTGGGCGCGGTGGTTGCTCTTGCCGCCGCGCCGGGTTTTGCTTACTTTGTGTTTAGGGGATATGGGAATGATAAAGAAAACCGCAATGATCACGATTGCCGGCCGGCCGAACGTGGGCAAGTCGACTCTGGTCAACACGCTCGTCGGCGAAAAGATATCCATCGTGACGCCTAAGCCGCAGACGACGCGGACAAGGATCTACGGCATCGTCAACCGCGGCGAAACGCAGTTCGTGCTGCTCGACACGCCGGGCTTCCACAAGGCGCGCACGCGCCTGGGCGAGTACATGGTGGGCGTCGTGCGCGAGAGCGTCGCGGGGGTGGACGCCGTGGCGCTGCTCGTCGAGCCGGTGGATAATATCGGCACGCAGGAGCAGATGCTCATCGAGCAGATTAAGGCAAACGGCGTGCCGGCGGTGCTCGTCATCAATAAAATCGACACCATCAAAAAGCCGGAGCTGCTCAAAATCATCGCGCTGTACAGCGCGGCGCACGATTTTGCCGCCATCGTGCCGATTTCCGCGCTCAAGGGCGACGGCATCGGCGAGCTTTTAGACGAGCTTGAGAAATTCGCCGTCGATGGGCCGCCGCTGTTTCCGGAGGATATGGTGACGGACCAGCCCGAGCGGCAGATGATCGCGGAGATCGTGCGCGAAAAGCTGCTCCTTTGCCTTGAGCGGGAGGTGCCGCACGGCACCGCCGTGGAAGTGTCGCGCTTTTCCGAGCGGGAAGACGGCGTCGTCGAGCTGGACATCACGATTTACTGCGAAAAGGACAGCCACAAGGGCATCATCATCGGCAAAAACGGCCAGATGCTCAAGAAAATCGGCCAGATGGCGCGCGAGGAGATCGAGGCGTTTCTGGGCACAAAAGTCTTTATGGAAACCTGGGTCAAAGTGAAGGATAAGTGGCGCGATAACATCGCCATGATCCGCAACTTCGGCTTCACGGAATAAAGCGGCGTTTGCCCCGCCCGGCGGGACAAACGCCGCACCGTGCCCTATAGCCTGAGATGCATAATGCATCTCAGGCTTTTTTGTTTTTATTGGCCGGCGCGAAAGGCAAGTGGCCGCTGCAGGCGGGCTTTCAGGAACTAAAACGGTGCATTTATTGAGACAAAACGGTGCGTTTCTGGAGATTTTAAAATAAAATAATAAACAAATGTTCACGGTTTTGTTCACTGTTAGCGATTTACAATTGACCCGATAAAAATATGGGATGCAAAAAGGGTTTGGAGGAAGAGGTGAGCGCGTTGTGATACCGTTGGAAACTTCCGATAGAAAATAATCCCCCGACGCGGCTGATTTGTAAGGAAAAAGCTTAAAGAAGAAGGAGTAGTGGGAAAGCATAATGAGCAAATTGAGAGAGTCGTACAACAACCTCAAGCTGTCGGCCAAGCTGATACTCGGGTTCCTTTTCATCGCCTTTCTTTGCGCGGTTGTGGGAGGTGTCGGTTTATACAGCATCAGCAGGATTTCGGCTGCCGACAATCTTTTGTATGAAGGGAACACGCTGGGCATCAAAAGCGCGGACGACGCGGCAATCTATTACCAGAGGCTCAAATATAACCTCGCGGAAATCATCATGCTTAAAGACGACAGTCTGGCGGACGAATACGCGGGGAATATTAACGCCTTTATCGAGACCATCGACACGGACCTTGCGGCGTACGAAGAGGACATCATCACGGAGGAAGACCGCCAGCTCTTTGATGCGGTCAATACCAGCTGGGGGACGTTTAAGTCTTACGTGCAGCAGGCGGTCGGGTATATCCAGAGCGGGCAGTATACGAGAGCCGAGAAGCTGCTGCTCGAAGACGCGAAGGAATCCGGAGACGCGATGCGCGACGGCCTGACAAAGCTCATGGAGTACAACAGCCGGAACGCCGGCATCAGGGCGGAGAGCAACGCCAGACTGGCGAATGAATCCAAAATCCTCATGGTCGCCTTCATGGCGGCCGGCATTATTCTGGCCGTTGTGACGGGCATCTGGCTGTCAAGACGAATCACCGTCCCGATCAGGAGAATCGCCGCGGCGGCTGAACGGCTTGCCCTGGGCGACACGGAAATACATAGGACCATCTACACGAAGGACGAAATCGGACAGATGGCCGACTCGTTTTCCAAGGTCATCGACAGCACGAAGGAACAGGCCGAGACGATTGAGCGGATTGCCGACGGCGACCTGACCGTAGACGTTCGCATCCGCTCCGACAAAGACCTGCTCGGGCAGAAGCTCGCCCAGATGGTGCGGAATCTCAACCGCCTCGTGCGGGACATCATGACGGCGGCCGACCAGGTTTCGGCGGGCGCGCGGCAAATCGCCGACTCCAGCGTGCAGCTCTCTCAGGGCGCGACGGAACAGGCCAGCTCCATCGAGGAGCTGACGGCGTCGATCGAGGAAGTCGCGTCCCAGACGAAGTCAAACGCTGAGAGCGCGAGCCACGCCAACAAGGCGGCGGAAGAAGTCAAAAATTATGCGGCTGTCGTGAGCAGACACATCCAGGAAATGCTGGACGCGATGACAAAGATCAGCGAGTCGTCGGGCAACGTGGGCAAAATCATCAAGGTCATCGACGATATCGCCTTCCAGACGAATATCCTCGCGCTCAACGCCGCCGTGGAGGCCGCACGCGCCGGCGCCGCCGGCAAGGGCTTTGCCGTCGTCGCGGAGGAAGTGAGGAACCTCGCGGCGCGGTCGGCCGAAGCCGTCAAGAACACGACGGCTTACATCGAAGATTCGATTAAAAAGATTGAGGACGGCAGCCGGATCGCCAGCGAAACGGCCGAAGCCGTCGGCAGGATTATCAAGGACGTCGACGCTGTGTCCAATCTGATGAAAGAGATCAACGCCGCCTCGAACGAACAGGCCGCCGCCATCGCCCAGATCAACGAGGGCATCAGCCTGGTGTCGCAGGTCGTGCAGGAAAACTCCGCGACGTCGGAAGAGAGCGCGGCGGCCAGCGAGGAGCTGTCCAGCCAGGCCGAATCCTTAAAACAGATGGTCGCGGCATTCAAAACCAAGAGCACCGACGAAAGCGCCGCGCTATTGAAGGCCGGCTAGCCAAAATCCGAGACAGGCTAAACGTTTTCCGGCACGTTTTCTCGCAAAATAAAGGAAGCGCTTTGACTCAAGGCGCTTCCTTTTTCTATTGGATAGTGCGCATGAAGAAGCCTTTGCAGCCGCGGCGGCATGCGCAAACCTTGTTGCGAGACTTTTCCGGGACGTGCTATAATGACTTCAAACTGGAAAAGATTTAATAAACGCGCGTCTTTCACGCTTAAACTTTTTCAAACCAGCGCAAATATTACCGCAAATATTCGCCGGCGGACAGATGAACACTAAAGGTCAGAGAAACTTTAAGACATCGGAGGGATGAAGATGTCGGCCGATAAGTTTTGGGATCTGTTCGCCGAGACGGGCGACATCGCGTACTATCTCCTTTACGCGAAAAAAGCCGCATCCGCCGATGAGAAAGAGCGGGAGGACGGCAAAGCCGACAAGGACGCGGCGCAATAGGATAAGCAAAGCCGCCTTTCGGCCATGCGGCCGGGGCGGCTAAAAAGCGGAAACTCAACACCGGAATGGGGAGCGGCCATGTACATAAACACGACGGGCCTTGTGCTCAGGGAAGCGCCGTACAGGGAGTCGAGCAAGATTCTCACCGTTTTGACGTCCACGCACGGGAAAATCACCGTCGCCGCCCGGGGCGCGCGGCGGCGGGGCAGCCGCATCGCCGCGGCGGCGCAGCCGCTGATGCTCTCGGAGATGACGCTTTTCGTCCACCGCGACCGCTACACGCTGACGGAAGCGCAGCCCGTCGAGCTGTTCCCGGGGCTGACCCATGACCTTGCCCGCTATTCCCTCGGCGCGTATTTTGCCGAGCTGCTGGAGGCCGTCGCGGACGAGGACGTGCCCAATCCGGAGCTTTTGTCTTTTGGCCTCAACGCCCTGTATCTGCTCAGCGAAGGAAAGCGCGACATGCGCCTTGTCAAAGCCGTCTTTGAGCTGCGGATCATGCTCATATCCGGCTACGCGCCGTCCCTTGCCGCCTGCGCCCGCTGCGGGGAGCCGGCAAATGACCCTGTGCTGCTCCTCGACGAGGGCGCGCTTTCCTGCCTGCGCTGCAAAAAGCCGGGGGAGGCGTACGAGAAGCTGTGCGAGGGCTCGCTTGAGGCGATGCGCTTCGTGCTGGACGCCGCGCCGCGCCGCGTATTCTCGTTTAGGCTTCAGGAGCCGGCGCTCAGGCGCTTTTCGGCGGCCTGCGAGGCGTACGCCATGCATCAGCTCGGCCGCCGGTTTAAAACGCTGGAGTACTACAAAAGCGTGTCCGAAGGAATAGCGGCGGATGGGGCGAAAACGCCGCCCGAAAAGGGAAAAAAGCCGGAAGATACAGATAAAAACCCGGCGCCGTAAGCGGCGCCGGGCTGGAAAGGGAATTTTAGACAATGACGCTCTATGAAAAATCGCTTGTCACGCTTGAGCTGCCGGCCGTTTTGGAGATGCTGGCAAACGAAGCGGTGAGCGAGGAGGCGCGCGCGGCGGCGCGGGAACTGAGGCCCGCCGGGACGCGCGAAGAAATCGAATACCGCCTTGCCGAGACGACGGCGGCGAAACATCTCATGGCGGTGCGCGGCAGCCCCTCCTTCGGCGGGGTGACCGACGTGCGCGCGTCCATCCGCCGCGCCGACATGGGCGGCGTGCTGAGCACAACGGAGCTGCTGGCCATCGCCGCGCTTTTGCGCGCGTCGGCGGACGCGAGCGCCTTCGCGGCGGGGGACAGGGCCGAGCGCACCGTCATCGACGGGCTTTTTGACGCCATCGTGGTGAACAAATACCTCGAGTCGAAAATCTCCTCCTGCATCGTGGCGGAGGATGAAATCGCCGACAGCGCCAGCTCAGAGCTTGCCGACATCCGCCGCCACATCCGCATAGCGGGGGACAAAATCCGCCAGACGCTCCAGCGCATCATCGCCTCCCCGGCGTATTCGAAGGCGCTTCAGGAGCCGATTGTCACGATGCGCAGCGACCGCTACGTCGTCCCCGTCAAGGCCGAGCAGAAAGGGGCGGTGCCGGGGCTCGTGCACGACGTGTCCGCCTCGGGCGCGACGCTCTTTATCGAGCCGATGGCCGTCGTCGAGCTCAACAACGAGCTGCGCGAGCTGCAGGCCCGGGAGAAGAAGGAAATCGAGCGCATCCTCGCGATGCTGTCCGCCGAGTGCGCCCATTTCGGGGAGGACATTATCCGAAACTACGAAATCCTCGTGCAGCTAGACCTGATATTCGCGAAGGCAAAGCTCTCGTACCGCCTGCGCGCCTGCGCGCCGGAGCTCTCCGCGGACGACAGGCTCGCGCTTTACCGCGCGCGGCACCCGCTTTTGGATCCGAAAACGGCCGTGCCCATCGACATCCGCCTCGGCGGGAAGCCGGAGGAAAACGGGTTTGACACGCTCGTCATCACCGGCCCGAACACGGGCGGCAAGACGGTCACGCTCAAGACGCTCGGGCTCCTCTCCGCCATGACCTACTGCGGGCTGCACATCCCGGTCGGGGACGGCAGCCGCCTGCCGGTCTACCCGAAAATCCTTGCCGACATCGGGGACGAGCAGTCCATCGAGCAGTCGCTATCGACGTTCTCCTCCCACATCGTCAACATCGCGGGCATCTTTGAAGAGTGCGTGCCCGGCTCCCTGCTGCTCTTTGACGAGCTGGGGGCGGGTACGGACCCGGCGGAGGGGGCGGCCCTCGCCGTCGCCATCATCGAGCGGGCGCGGGCGATGGGCGCGTACGTCGCCGCCACGACGCACTACGCGGAACTGAAGGCCTACGCCCTGACCACGCCGGGCGTCGTCAACGCCTCGTGCGAGTTTGACGTGGAGACGCTCCGGCCGACATACAGGCTGCTCATCGGCATCCCCGGCAAGTCAAACGCCTTTGCCATTTCGGAGAGGCTGGGGCTGCCGAAGGAAATCATCGACGACGCGCGGGCGCGCGTCGGCACAGAAAACGCCGCCTTTGAGGACATCCTGGAAAGCCTCGAGCGTACCCGGCAGGCGATTGAAGCCGAGCGCGCCGAGACGCAGCGCCTTCTCATGGAGGCGCGGGAGAAGGCCGCCGAAGCCGAAAAGGACCGCGCCGCCGCCGCGCGGGAGCGGGAAAAGGCGGCGAGCGTGGCGCGGCGGGAGGCGCAGAGTATCCTGCGTCTTGCCCGCGGGGAGGCGGAAGCGGCCATGCGCGCCATCCGCCAGATCCGCCGCAGCGCCGTAAAGGACGAAAACTGGCAGAAGGCGAACGAAAAGCGCGCCGAAGTGTTCCGCCGCCTCAACGAAGCGGAAAGCCGCCTTGCCGGGCGGGACGACGCGCCGCGCCCGGGGGAGAAGCCCAAGCGCGCCATCGTCCCGGGCGACCGCGTGCGCCTTTTGGCCCTCGGCGTGGAGGCGGACGTCATCGAGATCGGACCCGACGGGGCGCTCACGCTTCAGGCCGGCGTCATGAAGGTCACGGCCAGGCCCGACGAGGTGGAGCTGCTGGAAGGGCATACGGAGAAGAACATCAAAAAGCTCATCGCGTCGGCCGCGGCAAAGGAGCCGTCCGCCGGCGTGTCGCCGGAGCTTGACCTGCGGGGCATGACGGCCGACGAAGCCATCCCGGTGCTGGAGAAATACCTCGACAGCGCGCGCATGGCGCGGCTCAACACCGTCACCATCATCCACGGGAAGGGGACGGGGGCACTGCGCGCGGCCGTCCACGCGGCGCTTCGCAACGAGCCGGGCGTGGCGCGTTTCCGCCTCGGGCGGTTCGGCGAAGGCGAGACGGGCGTGACCATTGTCGAGCTGAAATAGGTTTTGGCAACAACCATAAACTGGAAATGATTTTTGGTAAAATAACATGATTTTTGAAAAATCAGCTTGACGCTCACAGGAAACGTTGGTAAAGTGTAGGGAGAAAGCCGTTGGTCTTTTCTTCGGTAATATTGGGGAGGTACGCGCATGTACATTAAGAAAGCGACAGTGACCAATCAGGTCGGGCTGCACGCCAGACCTGCAACCTTCTTGATCCAGAAAGCCAATGAGTTTAAGTGCAGCATCTGGATCGAAAAAGACGACCGAAAAGTCAACGCGAAGAGTCTGCTCGGCGTTCTCTCGCTGGGCGTGGCGAAAGGCGCCACCATCAACATCATCGGCGACGGGCCGGACGAGGTGCAGGCCGTCGAAACCCTGTGCAAGCTGATTGAATCGGATTTCGCCGAATAATAAAGAAAGCAACAAACAGGTCTGCTCAAAAGGCAGACCTGTTTTTGCGTGTTTATAAGGCGCGGCGGACGGCGCGGCGCGGTGACCTTGAGGCTATACGCTTTGCACCTTTCTTTTGTGGAACGCCGACCGGATGAGGCGGTACGCTTCCTTTTTGTCCATTTTCGTGATGTAGCGCGTGGCGATCTGCCGGCCGCAGCGGGGGCAAAACAGCGCGCCGTGGTACTGCGAGAAATCGATGGAGCCCTCGATAATCCGCTCGTTATACATTTTGACAAGGTTGCTCTCGCCGACCTTCTGGTACCGCGCGATAAAGCACCCGCAGTAGGCGCAGCTGACCTCCAGGATGTGGCTGCCCCTGACCCTCTTGCAGTTCGGGTTTTTATAGATCTTTACGTCTTCCATGAGATGCCGCCCTTCCGTTAAAACGCGTGTCGCTTGAGCGTCCCTCCGGCGCTAAAGCGCGGCCTCGTCCCGCTCGCAGGATATGAGCTCGGCGTTGGCGTGCGCCTCCATGAAGCGGATGATCTCGTCCATGCAGCGCCGCGCGTGGCTCAAGTCGCCGGAGACGACCGCAACGCCGACGGTGAGCGTCTGGTGGAGGTCCAGCGTGTCCACCTCCGCGACGGACGCGTTAAAGCGGCTGCGGGCCTTGTCCATGAGGCTGCGGGCAATCTGGCGCTTGTCCTTTAGGGTCAGGGCGTGTGGGATGAAAAAGGTGAGCTTTGCCGACACGGTCGTCATTGTATTCACCGCTTTCGCCCGTATACCGGGCGGAATTTTATGAGCTCATTATATACGGCGGCGTAAAACCTTGTCCACCGGGAAAACTTTATGCCGCGGTCTTCACTTTTTCCTGAAATTGTGCCATAATAACAACTTACATGAAAGCCATGAAAGGAGGTGCGCGCGATGACGTTTGAGGAGCTGCGCGATAAGGCGCTGTCCCTGCCGCTTCTGCCCGGCGTATACATTATGATGGACGCTTCGGGAGATGTTATATATGTCGGCAAGGCGAAGGCGCTGAAAAACCGCGTCAGCAGCTATTTCCACGGCGACCACCCGCCGAAAGTGGCGGCGATGGTCTCGAAAATCCACAGTTTCGACGTCATCGTCGCCAGCTCCGAGTTCGAGGCACTGGTGCTGGAAAACTCCCTCATCAAGCACCACCAGCCGCGCTACAACATCCTCCTGCGGGACGACAAAACCTACCCGTTCCTGCGCATCGACCTGCGCGAGGAGTACCCCGTTTTCACCATCGTCTCCCGCCCGGCCGGCGACGGGGCAAAATACCTCGGGCCTTACGGCGGCAGGACGTTCACGCGCCAGACGCTCGACGCCGTGCTCAAGGCCTTCCGCCTGCCCACCTGCAGCCGCCGGTTCCCGCGGGATATCGGCAAGGGGCGGCCGTGCCTCAACCACCACCTCGGCACGTGCGACGCCTTCTGCCGCCCCGGCGCGTCGAAGGAGGCGTACCGCGAGCGGATCGGTCAGGCCGTCGCCGTTTTCGAGGGCAAGCTCGACGAGATTGTCGCGCAGCTGACCGAGGAGATGAACGCGGCGGCGGAGGCGCTGCAGTTTGAGCGCGCCGCCGAGCTGCGCGACCGCATCCGCGCCGTTTTGCAGGTGACGGAGCGGCAGTACGTCGTCGCCGGCTCGAAAGCCGACACGGACGTCGTGGGCTTTTACACCGGCGAGGCGAAAAGCTGCTTCGTCGTGCTCCACTACATCGGCGGCAACCTCCTCGGCAAGGACTTCGATATTATCGAAACGCCCGTCGAGGAGGAGGGGGAGGCCGTCTCCGGCCTTCTCCGGCAGTATTACGCGACCCGCGGCGTCTACCCGCGCACGATCTGCGTCCCGGTAGACCTGCCCGACAAAGAGCCGCTCGAGCGGCTGTTTTCGGAGGCGAGCGGCCACCGCGTGTACATCGAGGCGCCCAAGCGCGGCGACAAGGCGCGGCTGATTGAGCGCGCCCAGATTAACGCCCGCGAGGAGACGGAGCGCGCCACGACGCGCGAGGAAAAGACGCTCAAGACCCTCGAATGGCTTCAAAAGGCGCTCAGGCTCCCCGCGCCGCCCGAGCGCATCGAGGCGTTTGACATCTCCAACACCGGCGGGAGCGACATCGTCGCGTCCATGACGGTGTTTGTCAAAGGCAAGCCGCTCAAGCGCGGCTACAGGCGGTTTAAAATCAAAACCCTCGAAGGGCAGGACGACTACCACAGCATGATGGAGGTTATCTCCCGCCGCGCCGCCCGCTACAAGGAGGGGGACGAAAAGTTTACTCCGCTTCCCGACCTCATGCTCATCGACGGCGGGCAGGCGCACGCCGCCGCGGCCGAGAGCGTCCTCATTCAGGAGGGGCTTAATGTGCCCGTGTGCGGCATGGTGAAAGACGCCCGGCACAGGACGCGCGCGCTCGTTTTGCCCGACGGGCAGGAAATCGGCATCGCCGCAAACCCGGCCGTCTTCGCGCTCATCGGCACGATTCAGGAGGAGACGCACCGCTTCGCCATCGAGTACCACAGGAGCCTGCGCTCGAAGAGCACCGTCGCATCCAAACTTGACGCGATTGAGGGCGTGGGCAAAAAGCGGCGGGAAAAGCTCCTCAAGCGTTTCGGGAGCCTCAGGGCGATTGCCGGTGCGAGCGTGGAGGAGCTGTCCGAAGTGGTGCCGCGTCCCGTCGCCGAGCGGATAAGGGAGCAACTTGGCGGACAAAGTGGGGAGAAGGAGCAGCAGGAGGAGACGGCCGCATCAGAGGGCGAATAGGAGGTCAACATGAGAGTCATCAGCGGCACCGCCCGCGGGCGAAAGCTTAAGGAGCCCGCCGGCATGGACATTCGTCCGACGTCCGACAGGATCAAGGAGTCGATTTTCAACATTATCCAGTTCGACATCGAAGGCCGGCGCGTCCTCGACCTGTTTGCCGGGACGGGGCAGCTCGGCATCGAGGCGCTCAGCCGGGGGGCCGCGTCCGCCGTCTTCGTGGACGAGTCGCCCGCGGCCATAAGGCTTGTGCGCGAGAACCTGAAAAGCGCGGGGCTTGACGGCCCGAACGTGCGCGTCGTGCGCACCCTGGCGCAGTCTTTCGTCCGGAGCGGGGAGAAATTCGACCTCGTCTTCCTCGACCCGCCGTACCACACCGGCGTCATCGGCGAAATCCTGCGAATGATTATGGAAATTGACATTATGACGGAAAATGGTATAATACTCTGTGAAACTCAGGCGGATACTCCGCTTCCTGAGCCCTTGCCCCCTTACGAAAAGGGGCGCGAGTACCATTACGGGCGCGTCAAAATAACGCTTTATATAAGGCGCGGCGCCTGATTTTTTATGGCGGGAACGGCCCGCCGCACATATTTGGCACGCCGCTTGCCGCAAAGCGGCAGGCCGCACGGGAGAGTATGGCGCTGCGTATCGCGTGATATTGCCTGTGCGGCGGCATGGAGTGAATATGAAATCAGCCGTCTATCCCGGCAGTTTTGACCCGATCACGCTGGGCCACCTCAACATCATCCGCCGCGCCGCGGAGATTTTTGACACACTTTATGTGTGCGTCATGACAAACTCGGCAAAGACGCCGCTGTTTTCCCGTGAAGAGCGCGTGGAGCTCATCGAGCGCTGCGTGCGCCATTACCCGAACGTCGTCGTCGAATCGTCAGACGGGCTTTTGGTCGAATACGTCCGCAGCAAGGGCGCTACCGTCATCGTCAAGGGCCTGCGGGCTGTGTCCGACTTCGACTGGGAGTTTCAGATGGCGCTGGCAAACAGGAAAATTGACCCGAGCATCGATACGCTCTTCCTCGCCTCCAGTGAGAAATACACCTATTTAAGCTCCACCGTCGTCAAGGAAATGGCCAAGTACGGCGCCGACCTGCGGGAATTCGTCCCGCGGGAGATTATCGACGACGTCATCAGCAAGGTACAAGGCAGGAGGTAGACCCCATGGGCAACCGCGTGCAAGAGCTGCTTGAAATGCTCTACAACATGATCAACGAGGCATGGGGCATCCCGCTTGGAGCGGAAAAATGCGTCATTGAGCGCGACAAGGCGCTCGACCTCATAGATGAAATCAAGACAAACTTCCCCATCGAGCTTTCGGAGGCGCGCCGCCTCGTGGAGGCGCGCGCCGAGTTCATCAGCGCCGCCAAGCGCGAGGCCGAACAGATCCGCAAGACGGCGGAGGAGCGCGCCCGCAAGCTCGTCGAGGAGCAGGAAATCATCCGCATGGCGAAAATGCGCTCAAGCGAGATCATCGCGCAGGCGGAGGCCGCCGCCGCGGAGCTCAAACGCGCCGCCAGCGAGTACGTTGACGACGCGATGCGCCGCTCGGAAGAATCCCTCGCCGCCTCGCTCGAGGAGATCCGCAAAACGCGCGCCCGCTTCCGCAGCGCAACGGCCACGTCGCGCCCCCGCGGAGGAGACAGCAGCAGCTTCGACGTCCCGATGGACGATTAGCCCTCCTTACCCAAAAACACCAAATAATCCAGAAATTTCAGCCCGCAAAAGGAGCTCTCCGGTAAGCCGGAGAGCTCCTTTTTTGTTGCACTCCCTGGAAATGGCAAAAACTGAGACACAGCGTGTCGAAATCTTGGTAAATACTGAGTTTTCGATGAAAATAGCACTTGCAATTTCCGGAGCACGCCCTTATAATTGAGGCATAAGTGGGGGATAGTGGTTTAAAGTGTTTTAAAATCCCACGAAAAAGGAGGGAAATGGATGACGGGCATCTATGAGCACACCATTGATGCCAAGGGACGCCTGTTCATCCCTGCCAAATTACGGCAGGACCTGGGCGAGACGTTTTACGTCACCATTTCCTCCGAGCCGTGCCTGTCGGCATATTCGGCGGAGACCTGGGAAAAAATGAAAGAAAAGGTCAGCACCATGAGCCGGCTTGAGCAGAAGCTGGCCCGCCCGATTTTCGCGCATGCCGCGAAATGCGAGCTGGACGCGCAGGGGCGCATCCTGCTGCCGCAGAAGCTGCGCGACTTTGCCAACCTGAAGAAGGACGTGGCCATCGTCGGCATCGGCAACAGCGTGGAAATCTGGGATAAGGCCGCCTGGGATGAAGTCGACGCGAAGGAAACGACGCCTGAGAATATTGCAAAGGTCTTTATGGAGCTTGATTTCTGATGGAACACATCCCCGTCCTGCTGCAAGAGTGCATCGAGGCGCTTGCCATAAAACCCGGCGGCGTGTATCTCGACGGCACGCTCGGCCGCGGCGGCCACTCCCTTGAAATCGCGCGCCGGCTTGAAGGCGGCGGGCTCATCGCCGTGGACAAGGACGCCGCGGCGATTGAAAACGCCGGGAATATCCTTGCGCCGTACGCGGATAAGGTCACGCTCGTCTGCGACGATTTCCGCAACGTCGGCGCCATCCTCGACCGGCTCGGCATCGACAAGGTCGACGGGATGCTGTTTGACCTCGGCGTCTCGTCCCCGCAGCTCGACGACGCCGGAAGAGGCTTTTCCTACATGGCGGACGCCCCCCTCGACATGCGCATGGACGCGCAGCAGCGCCTTACGGCGTACGACGTCGTCAACACATGGCCGGAGAGCGAGCTGCGCCGGATAATCGGCGAGTACGGGGAGGAGCGCTACGCCGCGTCCATCGCGGCGCGGATCTGCCGGGAGCGGGAGAAAGCCCCGATTGAGACGACGCTCCGGCTCGTGGAGGTCATCCGCTCGGCGATGCCCGCGAAGGCGCTGCGCGAAAAGCAGCACCCGGCGAAAAGGACGTTCCAGGCCGTCCGCATCGCCGTCAACGACGAACTCGGCGCCATCCGGGAAATGCTCCAGACGGCGCCGGACAGGCTCAGCACCGGCGGGAGGCTGTGCGTCATCAGCTTTCACTCGCTTGAAGACCGCCTCGTGAAGGAGGCGTTTTTAGCCCGCGCGCGCGGGTGTACCTGCCCGCCGGACTTTCCCGTGTGCGTCTGCGGGTTTAGGCAGACGCTCCGCATCGTGACGAAAAAGCCCGTTGTTCCAACGGAAGAAGAAATAAAGGCAAACCCCCGCGCCCGCAGCGCGAAGCTGCGCGTGGCGGAGAGAGTTTAGAGATACATCCGACGAAAGAAAGGAAGGGACGCTATGGCCAGAAGGACGCAGGCGCATTACGCGGCGAAAGCCGTCAGCGGAACAAGCGCGCTTGACCCCCGGTATTATGCCCGCTACGGCGCCGCCGTGCCGGCGGAGCAGCCGAGACGCCCGAGACAGGCTCCCCAGCGCCGCCCGAAGCCTCAGGCAGCGCCGAAGCCGGCACCCCGCGTCGCGCCGAAAGAGAAAAGGGGCCATGGCGTGTCTCTTTTCGCGGTGTTCGGATTTATGACCGTCGCCGTCATGCTTGTGTTTGTGCTTTTGCTCCAGATCCGGTATGAAGAAGTCCGCAGCGAAGCGGTCCAGCTGCAGGCGCAGCTGCAGGAGCTCACAGAACTAGAACGCCGCCTCCGCATCGAATACGAAGACGCCTTCGACGTCACACGCGTGGAGGACTACGCCACGAACGTGCTCGGGATGACAAAGCCCGCGAGCACCAGCCGCGCCGGCACCATACAGGCCCCCGCCCTGGACAGGGCGCAGGTCGTCGCGGAAAACGCGCCGGAGCAGAGCCGGCTGTCCGCGTTTATCTCGTCCGTTCTGGCATATTTCAAAACAGGCAAATAATATACTGTTTTGACTGAAACCAGGTTTGTCTTAAGTTCTGGAGGGGCCGCAAATGTCAAGCGTTGGTAGCGGAAGGGCGCGCACGGGTAAGGCCGCCTTGCGCCCCAATACGATGATTTTGCGCCGCACATTGATCTTGATGACAATGTGCGGTGTTGTGGCGTTTGCCGTTCTTATCTGGAAGCTGTACGATATCCAGATTGTCAAGCACGACTATTACGAGCAGCTTGCCGTTGAGCAGCAGACGCGCCAGTCCGTCGTGACGGCGTCGCGCGGGACGATTTACGACCGCAACGGAAACGTGCTCGCGATGAGCGCGTCGGTCGAGACGGTGTTCATCAGCCCGTACGAGATGAACCTGTACAAGGAGGACAAGGAGCTTATCGCCTCGAAGCTCTCGGAGATCCTCGGCGTCGACAAGCAGGGGATTCTTACGAAGATGGAGGACACCAAGTCCTGGTACAAGACCATCAAGACGAAGATCGAAAGCGACGTCGCCGCGCAGGTGCGCCAGTTTATCAAGGAGAACAAGATCAAATCCGTCCACCTCGAGCCGGACAGCAAGCGCTACTACCCCTACGGGACGCTCGCCAGCCACGTCCTCGGCTTCGTGGGCACGGAGAACAAGGGTCTCGAGGGGCTGGAGCTTAAATACAACTCCTATCTGGAAGGCGTCAACGGGCGCATCATCCGGCTGAAAAACGCCAAGGGCACCGACATGCTCTTTACCGACTTCGAGGACTACTACGACGCGCAGGACGGCAAGGACGTCACCCTGACCATTGACTCGACCATCCAGTTCTACGTGGAAAAGTACCTCGCCCAGGCGATTAAGGACTACGACGTGCAAAACGGCGGGGCGTGCATCGCCGTGCGCCCGACGACGGGCGAGATTCTGGCCCTCGCTAGCTACGGCAATTTCGACCCGAACAACTACCTGGCCATCAGCGTGGAAAAGCAGGAGGAACTGTCCGCCATCACCGACGAGGAGGAGTACAGCGAGAAGCTGCGGGCCGCGCGCGTTGAGCAGTGGCGCAACAAGGCGATTGCCGACACGTACGAGCCGGGCTCCGTCTTTAAGATTATTACGCTCGCCATGGCGCTGGAGGAGAACGTCGTCAGCCCCAGCGACACGTTCTACTGCGGCGGCTCCGTCCCCGTGCTCGGGCGCACCACGCCCGTCAAGTGCTGGAGGACGCAGGGCCACGGCAGCCAGACGCTCAAGCAGGCGATGCAGCACTCGTGCAACGTGGCGCTCGTCAACATCGGGCTGCGCGTCGGCGCGGAGAAGTTCTACGAGTACGTCGAGGCGTTCGGCTTCTTTGACAAGACGGGCATCGACCTGCCCGGCGAGAGCGGCAGCATCTGGTGGCCGAAGAAAACTTTTGAGGACAAAAAGAACCTTTCGCAGCTAGCGGCGGCTTCTTTTGGGCAGACTTTTAATATCACCCCCATCCAGCTGGTTATGGCCGTGTCCGCCACGGTCAACGGCGGCAAGCTCATGAAGCCGTATATCGTCAAGGAGATTACAAACCCCGCCGACGGGACGGCGGAAGTCGTCAATCAGCCGACGGTGGTGCGGCAGGTCATCAGCGAAAACACGTCGCGCCAGATCCGCGAAATCCTCGAGTCCATCGTCTGCGAGGACGAAGGAACGGGCAAGAACGCCTACGTCCCGGGATACCGCGTCGGCGGCAAGACGGGCACGAGCGAAAAAGTCGCGCAGGACCTGAGAAACGAGGGCGAGAAGGAGTACATCGTCTCGTTCCTCGGCATCGCGCCGATGGACGACCCGCAGATCGCGGTCCTCCTCATCCTCGACAACCCCAGCCGCAAGTCGGGCATTTACATCAGCGGCGGCAACATGGCCGCGCCCGTCGTCGGCAACATCCTCTCCGAAGTCCTTCCGTATCTCGGCGTGGAGCCGGTGTATACGGAGGAGGAGAAGGCCGTTCTGGACGTCTCCGTTCCCAAGGTCACGGGCAGGACGGTGGACGAAGCGAAAGCGCTCCTGCAGTCGCAGGGCCTGAAGTTTAAGGTCGTCGGAGACGGCGACACGGTGACAGACCAGCTCCCCGGCGCCAACGCCGTCGTCTCGCCGGGCAGCACGGTCATCCTGTACGCCGGCGCGGAAAAGCCAACTGGCACCGTGACGGTCCCGAACCTCTACGGCAAGCGCCTGTCCGAAGTGCGCGCGCAGCTGGAGAAACTCGGGCTGTTCGTCCGCTCCAGCGGGGCGCTCGTCAGGACCGACAAAGCGGTCGTCTCCACGCAGTCGATTCCGAGCGGGGAGGAAGTGGCCGCCGGGACGATCATCAGCGTGACGCTCGTCGACCCGACCATTCTCGGATTCTACTAATTGCAAAAGCGGCAACACGGAGGTACGCACAATGAAGCTGGGAGAGCTGACAGCCGGACTGGATATTCTCCAAAGCCACGCCGACCCAGAGCTTGACGTCACGGGAGTGAGCTTCGACTCGCGGCGGACGAAGGAGGGGGAAGTGTTCGTCGCCATCCGCGGCTTTGAGACGGACGGGCACCGCTATATTCCGGCAGCTGTCAAAGCCGGTGCCCGCTGCGTAGTATGCGAGGAGAAGCCGGAAATCGACGTCCCGTACATCCTCGTCCCAAACGCGCGGCGCGCCCTGGCGATCCTCTCCGCCGCGTGGTTCGGCCACCCGGCAAAGGAGCTGAAGATCGTCGGCGTCACCGGCACGAACGGGAAGACGACGACGACCCATCTTATCAAGACCATCATCGAAACGTGCACGGGCGACATGGTCGGCCTCATCGGGACGAACGCCAACGTCTTCGGCGACGTCGAGGAGGAGGCCTCGCGCACCTCGCCCGAGTCTTACGACCTGCAGCACCTTCTCCGCCGCATGGCGGACGCCGGCTGCAAGTGGGTCGTGATGGAAGTCTCCTCCCACGCCCTCGCGCTCGACCGCGTCTACGGCATCGAGTACGAAGTCGGCGTGTTCACAAACCTCACGCAGGACCACCTCGACTTCCACAAGACGATGGAGGAGTACCTCAAAGCGAAATCGCTCCTGTTTTCGCAGTCGAAAAAGGGCGTCATCAATCTCGACGACCCGCACGCGCAGTATCTCATTGAAAACGCCAAATGCCCCGTCAAGACATTCTCCGAGCACGACGTGACCGCCGACATCGTGGCCAAGCGCATCAAGCTCTCGGCCGACAAGGTGGAGTTTTGCGTCCTGACAATCGGTCTGCTCATCGACGTGGAAGTGGGCATCCCCTCCCGCTTTACGGTGCAAAACGCCCTCGCCGCCGTCACGGCGGCCTCGCAGCTGGGGATTGACCTGCAGTGCGCTGTCAGGGCCCTGAAAAACTGCCGCGGCGTGAAGGGGCGCATGGAAGTCGTGCCGACGGGGCGGGACTTTACCGTTATCATCGACTACGCCCACACGCCCGACGCGCTGCAAAAAGTCCTGGAGACGTGCCGGGAGCTGACGAAGGGGCGGCTTGTGTGCCTGTTCGGCTGCGGCGGCGACAGGGATCCGACGAAGCGGCCTGTTATGGGCGAGATCGCCACGCGCCTTGCGGACTTTACCATCATCACCTCGGACAATCCGCGTACGGAAGAGCCGGGCAGGATTATCGAGGACATCCTAAAGGGCGTGTCGGCGCCGAAATCGCGGTACACCGTCATCGAAAACAGGCGCGAGGCCATCGCCTACGCGCTCGACACGGCGCAAAAGGACGACCTGATCGTTCTGGCGGGCAAGGGCCACGAGACGTACCAGATTATCGGGCGCGAAAAACACCATTTCGACGAGCGCGAAGTGGTCTTCGAGCATCTCGGCGTAAAGATGCCGCACTGAAACTGAGCCTGGGAGAACAAACACCATGATTGTACGCTATATCACCGCCTTCGTCGCGGCGCTGGGCGTGACAGCCCTGTTTGGCCTTGTGCTGATCCCGTTTTTGCGGCGCAAAAAGGCGGGGCAGTCTATTCTGGAAATCGGGCCCTCATGGCACCGCAAAAAAGAGGGAACGCCGACGATGGGCGGACTTATGTTTATCGTCGGGATTCTGGCGGCGCTCCTTGCCGTCGGCTACCCCGAAATGCTGGAGGGGGAGCTCAGCCACCTGTTTGTGTATATCTTCGCGCTGTTTTTCGCCGCCATCGGCTTCCTCGACGATTTTCAAAAGCTTCTGAAAAAGCAGAACCTGGGACTGACGGCGTCGCAAAAGTTCATACTGCAGCTTGTCGTCGCCATCGTGTTCGTGCTCCTGCTCAGGTTTACCGGGCATCTCACGCCGAACCTGTATATCCCGTTTTTTAACGTTACCGTCCCGATATCGGAGCCGGCGTACCTCGTCCTCGCGGCATTTATCATCGTCGCCACCGTCAACGCCGTCAACATCACCGACGGGGCCGACGGGCTGGCCACGGGCGTGACCATCCCCGTCGCCGCGTGCTTTTGCGCCGTGGCCTCGCTGTGGGGCGCGGTGCACATCGGCGTCCTGGCGGCGGCGATGTGCGGGGCGCTTTTCGGCTTTCTGCTGTTTAACTTCTACCCCGCGCGCGTCTTTATGGGCGACACGGGCTCGCTGTTTCTCGGCGGGATGGTCTGCGCGATGGCCTTCGCGCTCGATGTTCCGCTCATTTTAGTCCCCCTCGGCGTGGTGTACATCGCCGAGACGCTCTCGGACATCATCCAGGTGACGTATTTCAAGCTCACCAAAGGCAAGCGCGTCTTTAAGATGGCGCCGCTGCACCACCATTTTGAAATGTGCGGCTGGAGCGAATACAAGCTCTTTTTCGTTTTCTCCGGCGTGTCGCTCCTGTTTGCCGTGATTTCCTTCTTCTCGGTGGCTGGGCGCTACGCGGTGCCGTAACGCGCCGTGCTTAACCCATATCGCAAAAAAGGAGGCGGGACCATGCAGAGAACGCAACGCACGTACGCATCGCCGACGGCCAACTTCACCGTGCTCGAAGGCGGCAAGCCGGGACCGGTCGAGCTGCCGGAGGTCCAGGTGCGCCGCGGCGGCGTCGACCTGCCTTTTTTGGTTCTCACGCTCGTCATCCTCACCATCGGCGTCATCATGGTTTTGTCGGCGAGCTTCGCCCGCGCGTATTACACGACGGGCGACCCGATGAAATACTTCATCCGCCAGCTCGTTTTCGCCACGCTCGGCGTGTTCGTCATGATGGTCATCTCGCGCTTTCCCGTCTCGCTGTTCCGCCGCTTTTCGCTGCACCTGATGATTCTCGCCGTGCTGCTGCTGGCCGTCGTGCCGATTATCGGCGTCGAGGAAAACGGCGCGCGGCGGTGGATTGACCTCGGCTTCACCACGTTCCAGCCGTCTGAAATCGCCAAGCTCGCCGAGGTGCTGTTCTTCGCCTCGATGATTTGCACTTTTAAAGACAAGATGAAGACGTTTAAGTACGGCGTCCTCCCCTTTGCTGTGACGGTCGTCGTGCTCGTGGGGCTGCTCATTTTGGAGCCGCACCTGTCCGCGTCGGTCATCATTATCGGCATCGCCGCCATCATGATGTTCGCCGGCGGGACGCGCCTGAGATGGTTTGCCGTGGCGGCCATCGCCGTCGCCGCCGTGGGGTACCTCGCGGTCAGCCAGCTCGGATACGCCGGCGCGCGCATCTCGGCGTGGCGCAACCCGGAGGCCGACTCGAGCAACACCGGCTACCAGATCATGCAGTCGCTCTACGCCATCGGCTCCGGCGGCCTCATGGGCCTCGGGCTCGGCCACGGACGGCAGAAGTACCTCTACCTGCCGATGGAGCACAACGACTATATCTTCTCCGTCGTGTGCGAGGAGCTCGGCTTCGTCGGCGCCGTTTTGATCCTCCTTTTGTTCGCACTTTTGATTATCCGCGGCTTCTGGCTTGCCCTGCACGCCAAGGACCGCTTCAGCTCGCTCGTCGTGACGGGCATCACCGGCCTTTTAGCCCTGCAGGTGTTCCTCAACGTCGCCGTCGTGACGAACCTCCTGCCCAGCACGGGCATTTCGCTGCCGTTTTTCAGCTACGGCGGCACGGCGCTTCTCATTCAGATGGCCGAGATGGGGATTATCCTGTCCGTCTCGCGCGATATACCCATCACGAAGGCCGGGTAAATAAAAAGCCCGCCTCAGGCGGGCTGCGAATCGAATCGGGAAGGGGAGTGGTGGTCAGAAAATGCGTGTGATATTTGTGTGCGGCGGCACGGCCGGCCATATCAATCCCGCGCTGGCAGTCGCCGCGGAAGTGAAGCGCATGGACCCGGACGCGAAGATCCTTTTTGTCGGCTCCGGCCGGCAGCTTGAAAACCGCCTCATCCCGCAGGAGGGGTACCGCCTTGTCAATATCACCGTCCGCGGTTTTGACCGGCGCCTGACTCCCGCGATGGTCATGAGCAATATCCGCGCCCTGAAGGCGCTCCGCGAGGCCCTCGCGGAGTCGGAGAAGATTTTGCGCGGCTTTTCGCCGGACGTCGTCCTCGGTACGGGCGGGTACGTCTGCTATCCCGTGCTCGCGAAAGCCGCCGAGATGGGCATCCCCACGTTTATCCACGAGTCGAACGCCATCCCCGGCCTTGCCACGAAGATGCTCGCCGGAAAGGTGGACAAAATCCTCACGGCCTTCGATTCCATCCCCGCCTTGCGGCGCTATGCGCATAAAACCGTCCACGTCGGAACACCCGTGCGCGGCGATTTCGGCCGCATCACGAAACACGACGCGCGCCTTAAACTCGGAATCGACGGACGGCCCCTCGTCGTCTCCTTCTGGGGCTCTCTCGGAGCCGAACACATGAACGAGATGATGCTCGATTTCATCGAAATCAACGCGCGGAGCCGTCTGTTTAACCATATACACGCCACCGGCGGCGGCGACATGGTGCTCAAGGCGTTTAAGGATAAGCTCCTGGCGCGCCAGGTGACGTCGCCCCTGCCGCAGTGGATTGACATCCGGCCGTACATCGCCAACATGGCGGAAGTGATGACGGCGGCCGATTTAATCGTGTGCCGCGCCGGCGCCTCGACGATCGCGGAGCTGACCTACCTCGGCAAGCCCGCCGTGATTGTCCCGTCGCCGAACGTGGCCAACAACCACCAGGAAAAAAACGCGCGCCGTCTGGAAGAAGCCGGCGGCGCGGTCGTGCTGGACGAAAAGGATTTGTCGGGAGAAAAGCTCTATGAGACGGTCCGCCGCCTCCTTATCGACCTGCCCGGCCTGATCAGGATGAGCCAGGCCATGAAGAGCTTAGGGGTCTCGGATTCGGCGAGGAGAATAGCGGAAATCATCTTTTCTGCCTGCTGATTAACGAAGGACAGCCTAGACTCATAGTATACGGCATAAAGAGATAATTATGCTGTTTCGGGGGTTTACTATGAGTATCATACGCATTGTAGGCGGAAACCCGCTGGAAGGGACCGTCTCTATCCATGGCGCGAAAAACAGCGTCCTGCCGATTATGGCCGCGTCGCTCCTCGCGGAGGGGGAGACGATTTTACATAATTGCCCGAACCTGAGCGATGTCGACGCCGCAATCCGAATCCTCGTTCATCTGGGCTGTCGCGTCTGGCGCGACGGCGAAAAAGTAGCTATCGATTCCTCCACGCTTGACAAAAGCGAAATCCCGCACGAGCTCATGCGCGAGATGCGCTCGTCCGTCATCTTTCTCGGGGCGATCCTCGCCCGGACCGGCGAGGCCGTCCTGTCGATGCCGGGCGGCTGCGAGCTCGGGCCGCGCCCCATCGACCTCCACCTCAAGGGACTGCGGGAAATGGGAGCGGAGATCAACGAAGAAGGCGGTAACATTATCTGTAAGGCGAAGAAGCTGCGCGGGTGCCGCATCAACCTCGACCTGCCGAGCGTCGGCGCGACGGAGAACATCATGCTCGCCGCGTCCCGCTGCGAAGGCACGACGATTATCACAAACGCCGCACGCGAGCCGGAGATCTGGGACCTGCAAAACTACCTGCGCCGGCTCGGCGTGAAGGTCTCCGGCGCGGGAACGCCCGTCGTGACCATCGAAGGGCACGGGCCGGCCCAGAGCGCCGAGCACTGGGTGATACCGGACCGCATCGTCTCCGCGACGTACCTGGCGGCCGCCGCCTCTTCCCAGGGACATATCCTGCTTGAAAACGTTGTTCCCGCGCATTTCTCCACCGTGACCGACGCGCTTACCGAAATGGGGTGCGACATCAAGGTCGGGCGGACGACCGTCGAGATCAGGGCGCCGCGGCGGCTGAAAGCCGGGCGGCCCATCATCACCCGCCCGTACCCCGGCTTCCCCACGGACGCCCAGCCCCCGCTGATGGCCGCGTCGCTCAAGGCGGAGGGGACGACGGTCTTCGTGGAGAACATCTTTGAAAACCGCTACCGCCACGCCCACGAGCTGCGGCGCATGGGCGCGGACATCAAAATCGAAGGCCGCGTGGCGATCGTCAGCGGCGTAGACAGGCTTTTCGGTGCCCCCATGACGGCGACAGACCTGCGGGGCGGGGCGGCGCTCATCGTCGCCGCGCTCGGCGCGGAGGGGGTGACGGACCTGTCCGGCGTCGCGCACATCGACAGGGGGTACGACGACATCGTCGGCGCGCTTTCGTCGCTGGGAGCTCATATAATGCGTATCGACAGAGAATAAATATAGAATGCACGAAAGAGGTGGAGCGGCCATGGCGCAAGGCAGAAAGCGAAAGAGAAGGAGGGCGACTTTCTACACGCCCATCGCCGTCGTGCTGATCGCCATTGCGGTCTATTTCGGGATCAGCGTCTTTTTCCGGGTGACGGACATTGAAATCGTAGGTGCGGAGCGGTACACCGCCGAACAGATCCTCTCCGCCTCCCGCGTCTCCCGGGGGGACAACCTCCTGTTGCTCGACACGAAGGAAGTGACGGAAAACATCACGACGCGCCTGCCGTACATCAGCGACGTTGTTGTGGAAAAGCGCATCCCGGACAAAATCACCATGACGGTTACGGAGAGCCGGCCCGTCGCGGCCATCGACGTGGGCGGGCAGTGGTGGCTGCTCGACCAGAAGGGGAGAGCCCTTGAAAAAGCCGAGCGCGTCGACATCGCCGGGAAAGTCCGCGTCGAAGGGCTTGCCCCCGAAAACGTCGTGGCCGGACAAGCCCTCGTCGTCTCGCAGAAGGACGAGAAAAAGCGCGAGGCCGTCAGCCGCCTGCTCATCGCGCTCGAGCGGGAGGGGATGATGGGCAGGTGCGAGTGGATCGACGTGTCGAACATCGCCGCGCTGACCATGCGCTACGACAACCGCTTCACCGTCGTCCTCGGGACGATAGATAACATAGACAAAAACCTCGTGCGCCTTGTCGGCGTCATCGACCAGATTGAGGAAGGAGAGACGGGGCGCATCGACATGACGGACGATTTTGAGGCGCGGTTTATCCCCGATTCGTAAGGTTTTGCCGGTGCGCGGCAATTCGGGAAAACATGCGTGAAAACACCATATATTGCGGAAGAAAAAGGCGGAAACAGTCAAAAAATTGAAATTTACATAACGCCACTACTTGACCGCAAAGCATTTTAGTTATACAATATTGCAAACTGTAGAATTATGTCCGCAGGGAAAAACTGGCTGACTTGCAAACGTTTCAGGGCGCCTTTGCCAAACTTGATATATAGGAGGAAACAACATGTCGTTTTCACCCGAGAGCGGTCCGGATAATGTAGTCGTCATAAAGGTCTGCGGTGTCGGTGGCGCGGGCAACAACGCCGTCAACCGCATGGTGACAAGCGGCGCGCAGGGCGTGGAATTTATCGCAATCAACACGGATAAGCCCGCTCTGGCCATCTCCAACGCAGATCAGAAAATACAGATAGGCGAAAAACTCACGCACGGGCAGGGCGCCGGGTCCAATCCCGAAATCGGCAAGAAGGCGGCGGAAGAGAGCCGCAACAACATCGCGAAAGCGCTGGAAAACGCCGATATGGTCTTCATTGCCGCCGGCATGGGCGGCGGAACGGGTACGGGCGCGTCCCCCATCGTCGCCGACATCGCCCGCGAGGCGGGCATCCTCACGGTCGGCGTCGTGACGAAGCCCTTCAGCTTTGAGGGCAAGCGCCGCATGCAGCAGGCGGAGGAAGGCATTAAGAACCTCCTCGGCAAAGTCGACTCGCTGCTGATTATCCCCAACGACCGTCTCAAGCATGTGACGGATCAGAAAATCACCTTCGCCAACGCGTTCGCCATCGCGGACGACGTGCTCCGCCAGGCGGTGCTGAGCATCGCCGAGCTGATTAAGAACACCGGCTTTATCAACCTCGACTTCGCCGACGTGACGACCATCATGAAGGACGCAGGCCTTGCGCACATGGGTGTCGGCCACGCCGCGGGCAAGGGCAAGGCGGAAGAGGCGGCCCGGGCGGCCGTTTCGAGCCCGCTCATGGAGACGTCCATCAACGGCGCGCGCGGCGTGCTCGTCAACATCACCGGCTCGATGGACATCGGCCTCGAGGACGTGGAGGCGGCGGCGTCCCTCGTCCAGCAGGCGGCGCACCCGGACGCGAACATCATCTTCGGCGCCACCTTCGACGAGACGATGGAGGACGAAATCCGCGTCACGGTCATCGCCACGCGGTTTGACGAGTCGTACCTGAAGGAATCCAACTCGAAGATTTACCTGCCGAGCGGCGGGCTGTACACGGGCGCCGTGGAAAAGAAGGAGAAGGAAGAGGCCAAGCCCGAACCGGCGCCGCAGCCGGAACCGCCTGCCGAGGAAGATCCGTTCGACACGATCTTCAAAATCTTCAACTCCAAATAAAAGCGGCCGCTCAGAGGCGGTTCGGATCGGGACGGGCCTTGTCGCGCCCGTCCCGATTCTGGTTTTATCGAGAGGTGTAGTATTCTGAAAAAGCTTGTCGAAAACGCGAAAGAGGTATACCGGGTGTACCTACGCCAGAACGTGGCCCGCAGCGCCGCGGCGATGGCGTACTCTGTCACCATGTCGCTCTTCCCCCTGCTCATTTGCGCCTACGCGATTTTGACGAGCCTGAACCTCTCGGCCATGGGGGTGTTCGACCTGCTCGGCACCATCGCGCCCGAAGGGGTGCGCGAGCTCATCTCCGAGCACCTCAGCTACGTCAGCGGCAACACCTCGACGTTTATGATCGTCATCGGCGCCGTGGCCTCGATCACCTCGGCGTCGTCCATGTTCCGCACGATTATGAGCATCATGGCGGACCTGCAGGGCAAGCCGCGGTACACGGGGCTGCTCTGGTACGTCTACAGCCTCGTCGTCTCGGTGGGGCTGCTCCTGTCGTTTTTCGCCTCGGGCATCATCATCGTCTCGGGCGAGTGGCTCATACGCTTCCTCGACAGGCACTTTGACATCTCGCCCGTCTTTTATATCTGGCGGTGGCTGCGCTTTGCGGTGCTGTTTATCATGCTGCTCGCGGCCATCTACCTCGTCTACCGCATCACCGCGCCGCGAGAAGGGAAAAAGGTGCGCCGCCTGCCCGGCGCGGTCATCGCGGCGGTTTTACTCGTCGGCGTGAGCATCGTCTTCTCGCGCCTTGTGACGGAATCGGTCAACTACCCGGTTGTGTACGGGTCGCTCGCGTCGTTTATCATTCTGCTGCTGTGGGTGTATATCTGCAGCCTTATCGTCATCATGGGCAACGTGCTCAACATCGTCATTTTCCAGCGCGGCGGGCCGGGCAATGAGGACACGGCGCGCGATGCTATAACGGAGTGAAGAAAAGAATGGATTATTTCGCGCTGAACATACCGGACGAGGAGATCAAGAAAATCTCCTCCCTCGGCCTTGCCCACCTCGGCGACGCCGTCTACGAGCTGATGGCCCGCTCGTGGCTGTGCGCCATCGGGCGCGCCACGGCGAAGGGGCTGCACGCGGCCACGATCCGTTACGTCTCCGCGCCGGCGCAGGCGCGCGCGGCGGCGGCGTGCCTGCCGCACCTGACGGAAGAGGAGGAGGCCGTCTTCCGGCGCGGGCGGAACACGAAGTCCGTCCCCGGGCGGCGCAGCGCAAGCCACGAGGAGTACCACGCCGCGACGGGACTCGAGGCGCTGTTCGGGTACCTCTACCTCAAAGGCCGCCATGAGCGCCTTTGCGAGCTGTTTGAAATCTGCGTGAAGAGCATCGACGCGCAATCAGGCGGCGGGGACCGGGCGCCGCAAAAGCTGTAACGGACAAGAGAAATAAAGCCGCCCGCTAAAAGCGCAAGGGCGGCAAAGCCATATAACCGGCGCGCCGATTTTAGGCGGGCGCGCCGCAACGGAAAGGACAGGGATATGCCGCTTGACGCACTGTTTCTAACCGCGCTCGCGGACGAGCTGCGGGAGGCATTGACGGACGCCAGAATCGACAAAATCCAGCAGCCGGAGCGCGACACGGTGCTGCTTGCCGTCCGCGGGCGGCAGGGCGCGTGCCGGCTGCTTCTTTCGGCGGGGACGGGGGACGCCCGCTGCCACCTCACGGAGGCCGCCTTTGAAAACCCCGCAAGCCCCCCGATGTTCTGCATGCTACTGCGCAAGCACCTGACCGGCGCGCGGATTCAGGAGATTATCCAGCCGCCCTGTGAGCGGCTTTACGACTTTCGCCTTTTAAGCTCCGACGCGCTGGGGGACAACGTGGAAAAGCACCTTATCGTGGAGATGATGGGGCGGTATTCCAACATCATCCTCACGGACGCATCGTACTACATCATTGACGCCATAAACCGCGTGGACATGCTCATGTCGGAAAAGCGCCAGATTCTCCCGGGGCTTGTCTACCGCCTGCCGCCGCAGGACAGGCGCGTCCCGCTTGACCTTTCGCCTGAGGAGTTTTGCGCCCTGGTGCGCGCCGCGCCCGTGGACAGACCGGCGGACAGGTGGCTCACGGAGACGATGGCGGGGCTTTCGCCCCTTGTCGCGCGCGAGATTGTGTTTTTAGCCGGCGGGGATACGGACACGCCCGTCGGGCGCTTTTGCGACCCGGGCGCGATGCGGGCGCTTTCCGAGGCGTTTTTCAGCGTGCTGAAGAGAGCGCAAAGCGGCGCCGTGCCCATCCTGCTTACCGAGGCGGGCGGGCGCGAGCGGGACTTTACGTTCATGCCCATCCGGCAGTACGGCGCGGCCGTGCAGTGCCAGGCGCAGGAGAGCTTTTCGCAGCTTCTCGACCGGTTTTACACCCGCCGCGCGCGCGCCGAGAGGATGCGCCAGAAAGCCGCGGCGCTTTTAAAGACCGTCAAGACGGCGCACGACCGCGTGCTCAGGAAGCTCTCGGCGCAGCGCGAGGAGCTTGCGAAGACAGCCGGCCGTGAGCGCATCCGCCGGCTCGGCGACCTGATTACCGCAAACCTCTACAGGATTGAAAAAGGTGCTTCTTCCGTCACCGTCGAGGATTTTTACGCGGAGGACGGGGGAGAGATTACAATACCCCTCGACCCGCTTAAAACGCCGCAGCAGAACGCGGCGAAGTATTATAAGGAGTACGCCAAGCTCAAAAACGCCGAAATCATGCTTACGCAGCAGATTGCGCTGGGCGAGGCGGAACTGGAGTACTTAAGGAGCGTTCTGGAGGCGCTCGAGCGCGCCGATACGGAAAGCGACCTTGCGGACATCCGCGAGGAGCTTGCGCAGACGGGCTACTTAAAGCCGCAAAAGGGCGAGCGGAAGCCAAAGCGCCCCGAGAGCGCGCCGCTGCGCTTTCGGTCGGACGAGGGGCTTCTCATCACCGTCGGGCGGAACAATATGCAAAACGAGCGCCTGACGCTGAAAACGGCGGCGAAGACGGACATCTGGCTGCACGCGCAGAAGATCCCCGGTTCGCACGTCGTCATATCGACAAATGGCGGCGCCGCGGGGGACAAGACGCTGTACCAGGCCGCCGTCCTCGCGGCGACGTACTCGCAGGCGCGCGGCGGCGGGAAGGTCGCCGTCGACTACACTTTGGTGCGCAACGTGCGCAAGATGCCCGGCGGGCGGCCCGGCATGGTGACGTACACAAACTACAAAACGTGCATCGTCGAGCCGGACGAGGTTCTCGCCGAGCGCCTGAAAATAAAATAAAACGCGCCGGGCGCTCCTAAGCGCCCGGCTTTCTTTTTGCCTCCTGTACGGCCACACCACGGGGGCGGCCCGGTCATACAATGGTGTAGCTGGATGTGTCAGCAGCAGGAGGTACATATTATGAGTTCTTTATGGTGCAGCAAGCTCTCTACCGGAGCTGGCTCGGCGAGGCCGTCCTACGTGCGGTTCTTAAACGCCTCGCCCGACAAGCTGCCGGTTGATATTTATGCAAACGACAAATGCGTCGCATCGCGCGTCTGCTACGGGGAGGTGACGGACTATTTCTCGGTGACGCCGTGCAGCTATTGCATCAGCGTGTACCCGTCCAACTCGGGCAACTGGAAGGAGACGGCCCTGCCCCCGCCTCCGCTGGTGGAGGCGTGCCTGTCCGTGACGGCCGGGACCGTCATGACGATTGCGATTGTCTGCACGTCGCCGAAAACGGCCATCCTCGTCATCCCCGAGATCTACCGGCTCTACACCCGCATGCGCCGGCCGAACCTTGCGGCGCTCCGCTTCGTCAATCTCGTGCAGGACGCGCCGGCGCTGGAGTTTGCGCCGGTGGACGGGACGCGCCTGTTCCGTTCCGTCTGCTTTACGGAGCACACGCGCTACGCCCGGCTCGAGCCCGGAACATACCTTTTCCGCATCCGGCCGACGGGCAGCACGCAGTCGGGCTTTATCACGCAGGAGTACACGCTCGAGCGCGGGGTGGCCTATACGCTCTATGCCATCGGCCTGACAAGCGGGCTGCCCCCGCTGGACACGATTCTCGTTGAAGACGGGTTCTATTAACAAAAGACAAGACCACCCATACTTTGGGAATTTGAGCGCAAAGCAGACGAGTACAACCGCAAAGAAAAAGCGCCTCCGAAAAGGAGGCGCTTTTGTTTATTCCTCATTCCTCGTCGTTTTGCTCGGCGACGTCCTCGTCCCCGATTTCCTCGTAGTCTTCCTCTTCCTCGTAATCTTCGTCTTCTTCGTCTTCGTAGTCCTCGCCCTCGTCGTACTCGAGGTCGAGCGTTGCGCCGCAGCCGGGGCAGACAACGCTGCCTTTGTCGAGGTCCTCGTCGTCGATGATGATTTCGGCGTTGCACGACGGGCAGGTGACTTCGTAGGCGTAGTCGTCATGCCCGCAGCAGCCTTCCTCGTCATCGCAGCAGCGGCCGTAGCGGTAACGGGGGGAGTCCTCTTCTTCGTCCTCCTCCTCGTCGTCCTCGTCGCCGTCCTCGTCCTCGCCGTAGACGGCGTCTTCAAGCTCGGACAGATCCTCGGCGAGGTAGTTAAACTGCTCGCTTAAATCCTCGTTTGACGCGCGCAGCGCCTCGAGGTCCAGGGAGATGTCCTCGAGCGTGTCGATGATGGCGGCCAGGATTTTGCCTTCCTTCTTCTCGGTGTCGAGCCCGAGTCCGTCGACAAGGCCCTTCAGATACGCTACTTTTTCGGTCACTGTCATAACGATACCTCCTTAGTAATGAGCAGTCGTGTTTGCGCGGCGCGGTGACTGAACAGGCGGGGCGCTTTAGCCCTTGGCGCGCTCGAGGTATTCGCCTGAACGTGTGTCGATCCGGATTTTATCACCGACGTTGATAAAGAGCGGGACCTTGACTTCCGCGCCCGTCTCAACGATGGCGGGCTTTGTGACGTTCGTCGCCGTATCGCCTCTGACACCCGGTTCGGTCTGCGTGACGACGAGCTCGACGAAGGTCGGCGGCTCGACACTAAAGACCTTGCCCTTATAGGAGAGAACGGTGCACGGCATGTTCTCCTTGACAAATTTGAAACTGTCGCCGAGCAGGCTGCCGTCTATGGGTTCAAGCTCGTAGGTTTCCATGTCCATGAAATAGTACAGGTTGCCGTCGTTGTAGCTGTACTCCATTTCACGGCGCTCGATATACGCGGTTTCAAATTTATCCGTAGGGCTAAAGGAGGTCTCAGTGACGGCGCCAGTGAGCACGTTCCGCATCTTCGTCCGTACGAACGCTGCGCCTTTACCCGGCTTGACATGCTGAAACTCAATGACCTGCATGACCTTGCCGTCCCATTCGAAGGTTACGCCGTTTCTGAAATCACCTGCTGAGATCATGATTTATCCTCCCGTATAGTGTCTTCTAACTGCGTTATTTTATCCTATTAATCCGCCTATTGCAAGAAAAAATTTACACAATGATAAGGTGTTTTGGCAAAGTCGTGATGTTTTCGCAGCCGTCCTCGGTGAGATACAGCACGTCTTCGATGCGCACGCCGAACCGCCCGGGGATGTAGATGCCCGGCTCCGCCGACACAACGGCGCCGGCGGGCAGCGGCTCGGCGTTTGACGGCGAGAGCGTGGGCGCCTCGTGCACGTCGAGCCCCAGCCCGTGGCCGAACCCGTGGCCGAAATACGCCCCGTATCCGGCTTCCTCGATGACGCGCCGCGCCGCGGCGTCCACGTCACGCCCGCTAATGCCCGCGCGCGCGGCGGCGATGCCGGCTTCCTGCGCGGCCAGCACCGTCTCGTACACTTTCCGCATCTCCGCCGTCGGCTCGCCGACGCAGAGGGTGCGCGTCGTATCGGAGCACCAACCGTTCTTTTTCGCGCCGAAATCAATCGTGAGAAAGCCTTTCTGAATCTTATCATCTCCGGGAACGCCGTGCGGCATACTCGAGCGGACGCCGGAAACGACAATCGGCTCGAAGGAAATATCATCCGCGCCGCAGCGAAGGAGCCTGTAAATGAGCTCCGCGGCAAGCTCACGCTCGGTCATTTCCGTTGAAATCAGCGGCAAAACGGCATTGAACGCCTCCTCGGCGATCGCCTGCGCCGCTTTGAGGGCATCCAGCTCCTCGCGGCTTTTCGACACGCGCAGCTCCGTGAGGATTTTCTGCGCCGGGCGCAGCACGTCCCCGATTTTCTCCTTCCACGACTGGTAGTCGGCATACGTCATCGCCTCCTCTTCAAAGCCGACGGCGGCGATGCTTTCCGCTTCCATGATTTGCTTAATGTGCCATGCGTACGTCTCCGCGGCCGTCACGCACCGCACCTCGGCAAGCGGGATGGCTTTCTGCGCCGCCTCGATGTAGCGCGAGTCCGTCAAAAACACGGCGCTGCGCCGCGTGACGAAAAACGCGCCGGCGGAGGAGGCAAAGCCCGTGGCGTACCGCCGGCTCGCCGCGCCCGTGACAAGGAGCGCGTCGAGGCCAGACTCCTGTAGCTTTTCGCGGATTTTCGATACGGTGTCCATTTTTGTTTCCTCCTTTAAGAAAACGGCAAGCGCCCTTGCGGGCCGCTCACCGCGGACAGTCCATCTTGTTGGGGCACAGGGCGCGGAAAGGCGCCTCCAGCCAGTAGCGCAGGTTGAGGAGGGGACTTGTGATTTTAATCGGGCGCACGACGATGGACGTGATCCCCGCGCAGTTGGCGGCGAGCACGTCGGTGAAAATCTGGTCGCCGGCGAGCGCCGTCTCCTCGCGGCTATAGCCGAGCTTTTCGAGCGCGCGGTTGATGCCCGTCACAAGCGGCTTTCGCGCGCCCATGATGTAGCCCATGCCGAGCGCCTCCGACAGGGCCTTGACGCGCTCCGAGCCGTTGTTGTTCGTCAGGATAAACGTCTTAACGCCGCTTTTGCGGATGTTTTCAGCCCATTCGGCGATTTCCCGCGTGGGGACGACGGTGCCGTAAGGCGCCATGGTATTGTCGAGGTCCAAAAGCAAAAGGCGGATGCCTTTTTCCTTCAGGAACTCCGGCGTGACCTTGCAGATATCGGGAAAGGAGTAGTCCGGTATTAAAGAAAAGCTCATATCGGCCCTCCCGCGTTCATATTTGTAATACTGGTACGAAAAGCGTGCCGGCCCCGCGTTGCCGGACGGGCGCCGCTTGATTTTAACACAGAAAAGGAAGGATGGACAATTGGAGAATAAAACGAACATTATCCTTGCCGCTCCGAAACAGTCCATTGAACAGGCCGCGCGGACGGGGCTCCCCGTCGCCCACATCACGTACAAAATCGGCCGCGGCTACCACCTCTTCCGCGCGCAGGGCGCGCCGCGCTATGCCGGCGGCGTGATGGTGCTCGACGCGAGCGGCTACACCGGCGGCGGCCCGCTCTCCGGCCTTATCGACGAAATCTGCGCAGAGTGCGAGGCGGGCGGGTTTACGGGCGTCGTCATCACCCCGGGGGAGCGGCTGGGGCTCGGCGTGGCGGCGCTGGCGGCGCGCCTGGCGTCCATTCGGGAGCAGACGGGGCTTACCGTCTACGTGCCGCAGGAGATGGCGGAGATCGTGCCCGGCGCCGTCGTGCTCGTCCAGACGGCGCTGTCCGGCGGGAGCCTTGTGCGCCATCTGATGGAGGCGGCCGCGCGGTACGGGGCGGAAAACGTCGCCCTGGAGATCGCGCGCGTGCGAATGGACTTTACCGTGCCCGCCAAAACGGGGACAGGGCGGGAGCTGACGCAGGAGGAGCTGGAGGCGCTGTTTGGTACATACAGTCCGAAAATCCACTACTCCGAAGACCTGTGCGCGTCGTATTTCATCTACCGCGACGGCCGGCAGACGCACTTCGTGCTGTTTGACAACGCGGCGACAATCCGGCGCAAGCTCATGCATGCCTTGCGCGCGGGGATAAAGACGGCATTTCTATACTACCCGGGCGTCCACGATATTCTTGACGAAATCATGCGATAGGGGAGAAGGTTTCCCCGTCGCGCGTGATTTTCCTGATATGCTTTTCGATGTTGCTGCGGGGGCTCATAATCAGATGCCCGCAGCCAAGGCAGCGGAGCTTGAAATCCGCCCCGATCCGGAGCACCTGCCAGGCCTGAGAGCCGCACGGGTGCTTCTTTTTGAGCGTGAGCACGTCGCCAACCCGCACGTCCAAACCTTATCCCTCCGTTTTCTGCGGATTTTTGATGAGGTCCCAGTAGCGTTTCGCCGCCTGTTCCGTCTTGTTCTCGCCGTACCTGTAGTAGACGCGGTTTTTGATTGCGTCGGGCAGGTACTGCTGCGCCACCCAGTGGTTCGGGAAGTCGTGGGGGTAGAGGTAGCCCTGCTCCCGCTCCATGCCGGTGGTGTCTGCGTGGACGTTTTGCAGGTGCCGGGGGATGTCCCCCGAGCGCCCTTTTTTTATGTCCGAGAGCGCCGTCTCGATGGCCATGTAGGCGGAATTTGATTTCGGCGCCGTGGCCAGAAAGACGGCCGCCATGCCCAGGGGAATCCGCGCCTCGGGGAGGCCGACCTGCAGGGCGCTGTCCACGCAGGCCTTGACGATGGCGATGGCCTGCGGGTGGGCAAGCCCCACATCCTCGCAGGCGGTGACGAGCAGGCGCCGGCAGGCGGAGAGGATGTCCCCGGCCTCGATGAGGCGCCCCAGGTAATGGACGGCCGCGTCCGGGTCCGAGCCGCGGATGGACTTTTGAAGGGCGGAGAGGATGTCGTAGTGGCTGTCGCCGTCCCGGTCGTACCGCATGGCGCTGCGCTGGGAGAGGGCGCGCGCGTCCTCCAGCCGCAGCGTGACGCCATCGCTGCTTGCCGAGGCGGCAAAGAGCAGCTCCACGGCGTTGATGGCCTTGCGCACGTCCCCGCCGCAGGCGGCGCTGATATGCTCCACCACGCCCGGCTCGATGACCGGCTCGACGCCCGCGCGTTCGGAGAGGATGGCGATGGCGCGGCGCACGGCCTTTTCCACCTGTTCCGGCGGGACGGCCTTGAACTCAAAGACCGTCGAGCGGCTCAATATCGCGTTGTAGACGTAGAAATAGGGGTTTTCCGTCGTGGCGGCGATGAGCGTGATTTTCCCGTTTTCGATAAACTCCAGAAGGGACTGCTGCTGCTTTTTGTTGAAGTACTGAATCTCGTCGAGGTAGAGCAGCACGCCGTTGGGGGAGAGAAAAGTGTCGAGCTGGGCGATGATGTCCTTGATGTCGGACAGGCTTGCCGTCGTGGCGTTGAGCTTGTGCAGCGTGCGGCCGGACTGCGCGGCGATGATGTTGGCCACCGTCGTTTTGCCCGTGCCGGACGGGCCGTAGAAAATCATGTTGGGGATTTTCCCGCTGTCCACGATGCGGCGGAGCAGGCCCATGATGTGCTCCTGCCCGACGATGTCGTCAAACGACGTCGGGCGGATTTCGTCGGCGAGGGGGCGGTACATGGCTTCACCTCCGAAACGTAAAGGGCGGGCTTTTGCCCGCCCGCATGGGGTGTCTGATTCCATTGTACCCAAAAACAGCCTATTCGTAAAGCGGATATTTATCCGTGAGTTTCCGCACTTCTTCGCGGATATAGCCGGCTTTGTTTTCAAAATCCGACGCGGCGAGGTAAATCAGCTCCGCCACCTTCACCATGGCCTCCTCCTTAAAGCCGCGCGCCGTGACGGCGGGCGTGCCGAGGCGGATGCCGCTCGTGAGGGCGGCGCTTTGCGGGTCGTTCGGGATTTTATTCTTGTTGGCGGTGATGTAGACCTGATCGAGCTTGCGCTCCATCTCGCGCCCCGTGATGTTAAACGGGCGCAGGTCGACGAGCATAAGGTGGTTGTCCGTCCCGCCCGAGACGAGGTTGAAGCCGCGCTCTAAGAGCGCCTCGGCCAGCGCCTTCGCGTTTTTGCGGATCTGCCGCTGGTATTCCTTAAACTCGGGCCGGAGCGCCTCGCCGAGGGCGACGGCTTTTGCGGCGATGATGTGCATGAGCGGGCCGCCCTGCGCGCCGGGGAAGACGGCGCTGTTGACTCTCTTGGCGATTTCAGGGTCGTTCGTGAGGATCATGCCGCCGCGCGGGCCGCGGAGCGTCTTGTGCGTTGTGGTGGTGACGATGTCGGCGTACGGCATCGGGGACGGGTGCTCGCCGGCGGCGACGAGCCCGGCGATGTGCGCGATGTCGCACATGAGGTACGCGCCGGCTTCCTTCGTGATTTCGGAGAAGGCCTTAAAGTCGATGACGCGCGGGTAGGCCGACGCGCCCGCGATAATCATCTTCGGGCGGTATTTGAGGGCAAGGCGCCGCACTTCGTCGTAGTCAATCAGGTTGGTATCGGCTGTGACGCCGTAGGAAACAATGTTATAGTATTTCCCGGAGAAGTTGGCGGGGTTGCCGTGGGAGAGGTGGCCGCCGTGGTCGAGGTTCATGCCGAGGACGGTGTCGCCCGGCTCGGTGAGGGCCATGTACGCGGCGTAGTTGGCCGAAACGCCGGAATGCGGCTGCACGTTGGCGAATTTCGCGCCGAAGAGCTTTTTCGCACGCTCGATCGCCAGCTGCTCGACCGCGTCGACTTCTTCGCAGCCGCCGTAATACCGGTTTCCGGGGTAACCTTCCGCGTATTTGTTTGTGAGCACTGAGCCGGCCGCGAGCAGGACGGGGATGGACACGCAGTTTTCCGACGCAATCAGCTCAATGTTGCGGCGCTGGCGTGCAAATTCTCTCTCTATCGCCGCGCCGACTTCCGGGTCATAGCCTGAGATATAGGCCATCGTCTCTCTTAACACGAAATGTTCCTCCAGTAAGCGATCTGATGAAAATTTATACAACGCACATTATATAAAAGAAAAAAACACTTTTCAACACTTAAAAGCGCAAAAATGTAGCGTTTCGACGATGTTCGTGCTATGCTGTAAGCGAGAGAATTTTCGACCGTCTGGAGAGCGTTTATGCAGGCAAAAAAACCAATTGACGAGATTATCAGCCGGCTGGAGAGGGACTACCCCGAAGCCGCCTGTTCCCTCCATTATACGAAGGACTACGAGCTGCTGTTTGCCACGCGGCTTGCCGCCCAGTGCACGGACGAGCGCGTCAACCAAATCACGCCCGCGCTGTTTGAAAAGTACCCCACTCTGGAGGCGTTTGCCCAGGCCGACGTCGCCGACGTGGAGAAAATCATCCACTCCTGCGGCTTTTTCCGGGCCAAAGCCCGGGACATCGTCCGCGCGGCGCAGATGCTCCTGGACGATTTCGGCGGGCGCGTGCCGGACACGATGGAAGAGCTCTTAAGGCTGCCCGGCGTGGGGCGGAAGACGGCAAACCTCATCCTCGGCGACGTGCATAAAAAGCCCGCCGTCGTGGTGGACACGCACTGCATTCGCCTGACAAACCGCATCGGCCTCGTCTCGACGAAGGACCCCGTGAAAATTGAAGAAGAACTGAAAAGCATCCTCCCGCCCGAAAAGGCAAACGATTTCTGCCACCGCCTCGTCCTGCACGGCCGCGCCGTCTGCACCGCCCGGCGGCCGAAATGCGAGGCGTGCAGCATCCGCCCGTTTTGCGACACGGGTGCGTCAAGGCCGGCAAAACCAGAATAATCCGCCCGAGAGAAGGAGCTTGCCATGAAAAGAAAAAGCACTTTGGGAATGCGCTTTAAGATGCCGCAGGAGGCGGGCCTTGCCAAGCTCTCCGCGGCGCTGCTCGCGCTCGCGCTGTTTCTGCTCGGGCGGTTTCTGCCCGCGCCGCCCCTCGGCGCCACGTTCTTTTTCGCCGCGTCGGCCATCATTTTGTGCCTCGACCTGATTGTGTCGGCAATCCTCAAGCTCCTGCGCGGCCGCGGCATCGACGAGGAGCTGCTCTTCGTGCTCGCGACGGCCGGCGCCTTTGCCCTGCGCGCCGGGGAGGAAGGGACCGCGGCGCTGCTTGTCTACCGCGTCGGCACGATCGCCGCCGCGTTTGCCGCGGCGCTGGCCGAGATGTTTATCGGCGCCGCCGTGCCGGAAGAGGGCAGGACGGTCCGCCGCGTGGAAGACGGAAAAACCGTTTCCGTCCCGCTCAGCGAAGTCGTCTCCGGAGACGTGCTTGCGTTTAATCCGGGGGAGACGGTGCCGGTCGCCGGGACCGTCTCGGAAGGGAAGGCAAAAATCGCGCAGCCGGGCGGGGAAGGCCCCAGAACCGTGGACGAGGGCGACGCGGTAGACGAAGGGAGCGTCGTCGTGGAGGGGACGCTGCTGCTTTACGCGCGGCACGACGCGGTCGTCTCCCTTGCGGAGAGGTTCCGCGACAACGACGGCGCTTACCCGCACCGGATGGGGCGCACGACGATTTTCTCCCGCCTTTTCGCGCCGCTTGTCCTGGCCGCCGCCGTAATCGTCGGCGTGCTGGTGCCGCTGCTGTTTAAGGCAAGCTACCCCGTCTGGCTGAAAAGGGCGCTCGGCCTGCTCCTCACGTCCGGCCACAACGCGCTCGTCCTCGCCGTGCCGCTCGTGTATTTCGCGGGCGTGACGGCGAGCTTGCGCCGCGGCGTGCTCTTCCGCTCATTTGGCGCGGTGGACACGCTCTCGCGGACGACGACCGCCGCCGTCGACGTCGCGTCCCTGACGACGGGGCGGCAGATCAGCCACACGCGGTCGGACACGCTCACCCGCGAGCAGCTGCTCCTGCTCGCGTCGTACGCCTACGCTTACCTCGAAGGGCCGAACGCCGAAGCGGTGCTTGCCGCCTCCGGCGAAAAGCCCGACGTGCTGAGGATTAAGGATTACAACGTCCTGCCCGGCGGCGTGGAGGCCACGGTCGGGCCGCTCAGGCTCGTGATGGGCTCCGCCGCGTGCATGGAATCCCTGGGAATTGACGTCGGCCCCGAGCGCCCGGCGGGGACGACGGAATACCTCGCCGTCAACGGCAGCCTCGCCGGCGAAATCGGCTTTGCGGACACCCTGCGGGGCGACGCCGTCCCCTTCGTGCACGCGATGGCGGACGAAGGCGTCGACCGCATCGTGCTCATCTCCGAAAGCGACCACGACGGATGCGCGGAGACGGCGATGCGCCTCGGCATCAGCGAGTTTTACGCCGAGCTGCGCGGCGAGGAGCGCGTACAGCGGATAAAGCTCCTGCACGAGATGCAGATAAAGGGCGAGAAGATGGCGTACATCGTCAGGGACGAAAAAGACCTGCCGCTGCTGAAAGCCGCCGACCTCGGCATCGCGACGGGCGGCGCGGCCAACCCGGTCTGCGACGCGGCGGATGTCGTTTTGCAAAACGACCGCCTCCCCGAAATCGCCCGCGCCGTCATGTTCGCGCGGAGCATCCGGCGGACGGCGGTCAGCGTAATCCTGATGCCCATCGCCGCAAAGGCGCTCATCGGGCTGCTTGTCATCCTCGGCGTGATGCGGCTGTGGACCGTCACGGCGCTTGATTTCCTGCTGACGATGGCCGCCATCGTCTACGCCGTGCTCATCCGGGAGCGGCTGGAGGCGCGCGAAGGCGCCCTGATGCGGCTGCGGCGGAAGGCCAAGGGATAAAAAATCGGAGCAGCTATAAGCTGCTCCGGCGGTTTCACCTGTTCTGGTACTGCTGGTTTTGCTGCTGGTTTCTCTGGTTTTGCTGCTGGTTCTGCTGGTTTTGCTGATTCCGCTGGTTTTGCTGGTTTTGCTGGTTCTGAGAGGGGTTGCGGTTGCGGTTTTCGTTGGCTTTTTGACCCATTGTAGGCCCTCCTGTTAAATTGTACGGTACTAGTTTTGACCATTTCAGGAGATTTATACGCATCCGGCAATTTTTCTTTGGCAGCTCCAAATGCGCACTTGTAAGGCGGCGCCGTGTGTGGTAAAATATTTTCCGCCTTTTTAAGGGTCAGTCGTCAGCTGCATTAGTTAATCCCGCGTCAAGGAGAGGTCATCTATGTCTGGACATTCCAAATGGCATAACATCATGAGGACGAAGAGCGCCGTCGACGCCAAGAGGGCGAAAATCTTCACGAAAATCGCCAGAGAAATCATCGTCGCCGTCAAGGAGACGGGAATCGGCGACCCGGCGAATAACACGCGCCTTGCCAACGCCATCGCCAAGGCAAAGGCGAACAACATGCCCAGCGACAACATCAAAAGGACGATTGAAAAAGCGCTCGGCGGCGGCAGCGGCGACAGTTACGAGCGCGTGACGTACGAAGGCTACGGGCCCGGCGGCGTGGCCGTCATCGTCGAGGCGATGACGGACAACCGCAACAGGACGGCTTCCGATGTGCGCCACACGTTTGACAAATACGGCGGCAACATGGGCACGACGGGGTGCGTCTCGTGGCTGTTTGACCGAAAAGGCGTCATCATCATCGACAACGAGGACGGCGACCTTTCCGAAGACGACGTCATGATGGACGCCCTCGAAGCCGGCGCGGAAGACGTCGTGACGGACGAGGCCGTGTTCGAGGTGTACACGGACCCGGACAAGTTTACGGAAGTTGCCGGCGCGCTGGAAGGGAAGTACAAGTTCCTCTCCGCCCAGATTGAAATGGTGCCGCAAAACTACGTCCAGCTCACAAAGCCGGAAGACATCAAGAACATGGAGAAAATGCTCGACCTGTTCGAGGACAACGACGACGTCCAGAACGTCTACCACAACTGGGACAGGGACGATTAATCCAGGTAAAATGCATATTGTAAGCCCATCCGGCATGCCGGGTGGGCTTTTCGATTTGAGGCTCGTCACTTATGAAATAACAACGAAAACCCAATGAAACAACTCTGGAAACGGTAGCAACAGTTAGTTTTTTGCATCCATAACGCAAAAAGCCGAAGCGGTTTTCGTTCGGCTTTTTTCTCTGCAAATTATTATCTTTACGCACTTCCCGCTTACCGCTCCTCGCGGAAGTAGGCAAGGCCGAGGCTTGCCGGCGGCTGCAGCCTTCTGCGGCTGCGCATGCTCACCGAGATGAGCACCACGATGGTGGCGATATACGGCACGACCTCGTAAATCGCGTCCGGCAGGAAGGAGACGGGGAAGTAAAACCGCGCCACCGACAGCGCGCCAAATACGAACGACGCGAAAATTGCGCGGGACGGGTGCCACATCGCGAAGATGACGAGGGCGACGGACAGCCACCCGTACCCGGAGATGCAGTTGTGCACCCACACGCCGCCGACGCCGCTGGCCGAGTTCATCACGATGTACATGCCGCCAAGGCCCGTGATGCCGCCGCCGATACAGGTGGCGAGATACTTATACCGCGTGACGTTGATGCCGGCGGCATCCGCGGCGGCGTGACGCTCGCCGACGGCCCAGAGGTTGAGGCCCGTTCGGGTGTGGTTGATGAAGTACGTCAGGAACAGGGCCAGCGCGAGGGCGATGTAGACGAGGAAGTTGTACGAAAACAGGAGCTTGCCGACGACGGAGGAGCTTGCGAGCGTTGCGGAGATCGGCGCGTTGAAAGCAACCTTCGTGGCGTTCCCCACGGCGGCGTAGCCGCCGGCGCTGTTGCTGAGGAGCTCGCCGAAGAAGTTGCCGAAGCCCGTCCCGAAGATGGTCAGCGCCAGGCCCGTCACGTTCTGGTTGGCGCGGAAGGTGATGGTCAGCACGCTGTAGATGAGCGCGCCGAAGGCCGCGCACAGGAAGGAGCAGACGATGGCGATGACGACGCTCACCCACACGACGGGGTTTTCCGAAAGCGTCTCATAGTAGTACGAGCCGGCAAGCCCCGCGATGCCGCCCATGAACATCATTCCCTCGACGCCGAGGTTTAAGTTTCCGGAGCGCTCCGTCAGCGTCTCGCCGAGGGTGCCGAACAGCAGCGGGCATGCGGAGAGGACGGAGGCGATAAAGAAGTTGAGAATATTCATAAGCGGGCCACCTCATGCTTTTTTCCCTTTCGGAAGATGAGACGGAAATTGATGAAGAACTCGCAGCCGAGCATGAAGAACAAGATCAGGCCGATGAGGACGGACGACGCCGAGGCCGGAATCTTGAAGTTCGTCTGGATGGTGTTGGCGCCCTTCGTGAGGATGGCGAGGAACGCCGTGATGATAATCATCACGATGGGGTTGAGCTTGGCCAGCCACGCGACGGTGATGGCCGTAAAGCCGTACCCGCCGGAGGTGGTGTCGCTCAAGGTGTAGGCCGAGCCGGAGACGATGAGGAAGCCCACGATGCCCGCGATGGCGCCGGAGAGGAACGCCGTGCGCACGATAATCCGCCCCACGCTCATGCCGGCGTACTTTGCCGTGTTGACGCTCTCGCCCACGACGGTCAGCTCATACCCCTGCTTCGTGTAGCGGATGTAGACGTACATGAGGACGGCCAGCACGAGGACGAGCACCCAGCCGATATTTACGCCGAACAGCAGCGGCAGGCGCGCCGACTGGTCGAACATATCGATTTTCGGGAAGCCCGCGCTCGTGGGGCTGCGCCACGGGCCCATGCGCAGATACTTGACGATGCCGACGGCGACGTAGTTGAGCATGAGCGTAAAGAGCGTCTCGTTCGTGTCAAACCGCGCCTTAAAGGCGGCGGGAATGAGCGCCCAGACGCCGCCGGCGACGGCCGCGGCGAGGAACATGACAATAAGCAGCACGGGGCGCGCAAGGTTCCGGTACTGAAACAGCGCGAAATACGTCGCGGCGATGGCGCCGGCGAGGATCTGCCCCTCCGCGCCGATATTCCAAAAGCGCATCCTGAAGGCCGGCGCAATGGCGATGGCCGCGCCGAGGAGCGGGATGAAGATTTTCATCGAGGCCACGCGGGACGTCTTCGTCGCAAGCGAGCCGGTGACCATGTCGATATAGACGGCCACGGGGTTGTGCCCGAGCAGGAGGATGATCACGGCGCCGGTGAGCAGGGCGAGGAAGATGGCCGCTATCCGGATGATCCACATCTTCCACGCGGCCATTTCGCCGCGCTTGGCGATCCGGACGAGCGGCTCGTGCACATCGTGACGGGTGTTACTCATGGTGTTCGCCCCCCTTTGCGCCGGTCATTCTCAGCCCGATTTCCTCGCGCGTCGCCGTCCGCGCGTCCAGAATGCCGTTTACCCGCCCCGAGCAGAGGACGAGGATGCGGTCGCACAGCTGGAGGAGGACGTCGAGGTCCTCGCCGACGTAGATGACGGCGACGCCGTTTTTCTTCTGTTCGTTGAGCAGGCCGTAGATGGTGTAGGACGTGTTGATGTCCAGCCCGCGGACGGCGTAAGCCGTCATGAGCACTTTCGGCGCGAGCGAGATCTCGCGGCCGACGAGCACCTTCTGCACGTTTCCGCCCGACAGGCGGCTGACGGGCGTGGAGACGCTCGGGGTCACGACGTGAAGCTGGCGGACGACTTCCTCCGCGAGATGCCGCGGCCCCTTGCGGTTTGTAAAGAAGCGGTCTTCCGCATAGCTGCGCAGCATCATGTTGTCGGCAAGGTCCATGCTGCCCACAAGGCCCATGCCGAGCCGGTCTTCCGGCACGAACGAGAGCGCGACGCCGAGCTTGCGGATCTCAAGCGGCCGCTTGCCGACGAGCTCCACGGGCTTGTCCGGCCCTTCGGGGTAGTAGGTGATGCTGCTGCCGGGGCTTAAGGGCACGAGGCCCGCGATGCTTTCGAGAAGCTCCTTCTGGCCGCTGCCGGAGATGCCGGCGATGCCGAGGATTTCGCCGCTGTAGGCGATGAAGCTCACGTTGTCGAGCACTTTGACGCCGTCTTTGTTCACGCAGCTTATTTTGTTGACAATCAGGCGCGGCTGGGGGTTGACCGGCTCCGGCCGCTCGATGTTGAGCGACACGGCGCGGCCGACCATCATCTCCGTCAGGGACATCACCGTCGCGTCGCGCGTGAGGACCGTCCCGACGGTCTCGCCCTTGCGCAAGACGGTGACGCGGTCGGACAGGGCGAGGACTTCGTTGAGCTTGTGCGTGATGATGATAATCGCCTTGCCGTCCTTTTTCATGGCGCGGAGGATGTCGAAAAGCTTTTCGGTCTCCTGCACGGTCAGGACGGCCGTCGGTTCGTCGAGGATGAGGATATTCGCGCCGCGGTAGAGGACCTTGATGATTTCCACCGTCTGCTTTTCGGAGACGGACATATCGTAGATTTTCTTGTTGGGGTTAATATCAAAGCCGTACTTCCGGCTGATTTCGAGAACCTCTTCCGCGACCTTTTTCCGGTTCAGGCGCCCCTTGCCCTTGAGCCCCAGGATGATGTTCTCGGCGGCGGTGAGGTTGTCCACGAGCTTAAAGTGCTGGTGGACCATGCCGATGCCCAGCTCGATGGCGTCCTTCGGGGAGCGGATGGTCACTTCCTTGCCGTCGATGAATATCTGGCCGCTGTCCGGGTAGTAAATGCCGGAGAGCATATTCATGAGCGTCGTCTTGCCGCTGCCGTTTTCGCCGAGAAGCGCGAGGATCTCCCCGCGGTACACGTCGAGGCAGACCTTGTTGTTGGCCACGACGTTGCCGAACGTTTTTGTGATATCCCTCATCTCAATGGCAATCTCAGGATTCATGAGGCCACCCTTTCCAAACTAAATCCGCCGGATAGCGCTTTCCATTGTTTATAGCGTGCCACCAAAAACAGCCGTATAAACAACGAGATATGCTATCATAAAATGCCTCCAAAGGCAATGCGGAACAGATCGAAACGGCACGATTTTAGCCGATTTTGGCACTTTGAGAAAAAACAAAAGAAACGCGCCGCCCGCACAGGCAAATTTGCACGTGCGGGCGGGCGTATTATACAGGGAGTGTTAACCGAGAACGTTGATGCCGTCGATGATATAGAACCAGTACGGGGCGGACTGCTTCTTGGACTCCTCGAACCATTCGCCTTCGGGGATGGTGATGGTCTCGGTCTCGCCGCTGAAGTTGACGCCCGAGCCCGTGAGCGGTCCGGCAAAGACGTGGAGCTTGCCGTCGATGATGTCCTGCTTGGCCTTCTCAATGGCTTCCTTCGTGCCGGGGGCGGCGATGGCCTCGTTGAGCGGGCTCATGTAGACGGCGCCTTCGGAAAGGCCGGCGCACCAGTCGGTGGCGATGGGCTCGCCGTTCATGAGCTGGGTGACGGCGTAGATGAGGTAGACGCTCCAGTCGCTGCGCGCGGAGATGATGGAGGCGTTGGGCGCCGCGTCAATCATATCGGCGTTGTAGCCGACCTGGAACACGCCGTTGCTCTGGGCCGTCGTGGCCGGGGCGGTGGAGTCGGAGTGCTGGCTGATGACCTTGCAGCCGCCGTCGATGAGCGTCTGCGCGGCCTGCGCCTCAAGGACGGGGTCGTGCCAGCTGTTGGTGTAGATGACGTCCATCGTCACTTCGGGGAGAACGGATTTCGCGCCGAGATAGAACGCGGTATAGCCCGAGATGACTTCGGCGTAAGGATACGCGGCGACGTAGCCGAGCTTCGTCTCGCCCAGCTCCTTAAGCTTCAGGCCCGCCGCGATGCCGCCGAGGAAGCGCGCTTCATAAATGGCGGTAAAGTAGTTGTGGAAGTTCGGCAGGCCCGAAGAAGCGGCGCCGGAGCCGGTCGCGTGGCAGAACTCGATTTCGGGATGGGCGGCGGCGGCTTCCTGCATGTAGCTGCCGTGGCCGAAGCTCGTGGCGAAGATAATCTGGCAGCCGGCTTCGATCAGCTCGTCGATGGCGGCGGCGCAGCCTTCGTCCTCGCCGACGTTGTATTTATTGATAATCTGATCCTCGCTTAAGCCGAGCGCTTCAACCATTTTCCAGGTTCCCAGGTCGTGGTTAAAGGTGTAGCCCTTGTCGGACGGGTCGGAGATGTGGATAAAACCGATTTTCAGGTCTTCCTTGGCTATGCCTTTGGAGGGCTCGGACGGAGAAGAGGTGCCGGCCGAAGGCGCGGGGGAGCTTGTCTCTTTCCCGCCGCCGCAGGCAGCCACGGCGATGAGCAGCGCAAGGCTCAGAATAAGTGCGAGTACTTTTTTCATTCTTTTAATCCTCCTACAATCTTGTTTTCGCGACTTAAGATTATATTTTCCGGAAATTCAGCAGAATTCGATTCCGCCGTCTTCCCGTAAGGACTTGATTCTTGCCAGGGACTCGATGCGCACGCCCTTTTTGCGGAGCATGTCCCCGCCCGGCTGGAACGCCTTTTCAATGGCGATGCCGGCGCCGACGAGCGTCGCCCCGGCGTCTTCGACGATTTTGACAAGGCCGGAAAGAGCCGAGCCGTTGGCGAGAAAATCATCAATAATAAGAACGCGGTCCGTTGGGTGCAGGAAGTCCTTCGAGACGATGATTTCGTACGTTTTCCCGTGCGTGAAGGACTCTACCTCGGCCGTGTAGACCGCGCCGTCGATGTTTTTCGTCTTCGATTTTTTTGCAAAAATGACAGGGCATTTGAACCGCTGGCCGACAATGCACGCGATACCAATGCCCGAGGCTTCCAGTGTGAGGATTTTGGTGACGTTCTCCGAGCCGTACAGGCGGTACAGCTCTTCCGCCATCTCCTCAAACAGTCCGATATCCATTTGATGGTTCAGAAAAGAGTCCACCTTAAGGATGCCGCCTTCCTTAACCTTGCCCTCCTTAAGGATGCGCTCTTCAAGGAGTTTCAAGAATTCCAACCCCTTTTTCGCAAGTTATTCAACATGATACTGTATTTTACCCCGAAAAATCCTATAAAGCAACGCATAAATCCTCTAATACTGCGGAGAACATACCGGACAGAATTTGGTGAATTTGCAAAATCGACGCCTTAAACCTTCAAATGCAAGAAAGCAGGCTCCTTGTTGCGCCACGAGCGGTTTGGCAAAAACACTATATATAGCGAGGCAAAGCTGTGCAAAACACCATATTCACATTTCCCCCGTGACGAGCGGCGAAAAATTTGTTAAAATTGCCTTAAATGAATGCATCTCTAAGGGATTCATAACGGAGGAAGTTTATGGCATCATCCCACGAAAGGCTCACGCCCCGCAGCACGATCTGGACGCGCAACTTCACCTGCGCCATGCTCGCGCAATTTTTCCTCAGCGTCTCCCACTTCGCGGTGAACACGCTCGTGGCCACCTACACCAAGCACCTCGGCGCGGAGCCCGTCCTCATGGGGTTCCTCACCGGCATGTTTTTCGGCGTGGCTCTTGCAATCCGCCCGATATCAGGCCCGCTGATGACACGAGTCGACAAGCGCCTTCTGATGATTTTTATTTCGATTCTGGGGTCCGTCGTCAACATCGGGTACGCGCTGTTTCGCAGCATCCCGGCCTTTATATTCTTCCGTTTCCTCCACGGCGTGCAGTACAGCTTCGTCGGCGCGCTGAACATGACCGTCGCCAGCGACGCGCTGCCGCCGGAGAAGATGGCAACGGGCATCGGCGTCTTCGGCATCAGCAGCGCCATCGGGCAGGCTGTGGGTCCCACGATCGGCGACTCGCTCGAGCGGTTCGGGGAGAGGCTGCTTGGCGCGGACAGCGGCTTTACGCTCGTTTTCCTGTTCGCGGCCGTGGCGCTGGCCATCGCGGTCATCCCCTGCGTCATGCTCCGCCCGGACGTAAAACCGAAGGAAGCGTTAAAGAACGTGGGCGCGTGGTATAAGAACATCATCACGGTACACGCGCTTCCGACGACGTTCGTCAACTTCTTTATGAGCGTGGCGTCGGCATTGTATGTGTCCTACCTCCTCGACTTCGGCCGCGTGAGCGGAATCGACAACATGAACCTCTTTTTCCTGGTCACGGCGATTGTGCTCGTCGTATCGCGTCCCCTGGCCGGCTACCTCATGGACCATTACGGCTACAAGAAAGTCGTCATACCGGGGATGTTCCTTCTCATCGCGTCGTACCTCGTCGTCGGCTATTCAAAAACCCTGCCGCCGATTCTCTTCGCCTCCGTGCTCTCGGCCCTCGGCACCGCCGCGACGACGCCGGCCCTTCAGGCGATGTGCATGCAGTCCGTCCCGCCGATCAAGCGCAGCGTCGCCAGCAACACGCTGTACACGGGCATCGACCTGGCCCTTTTCACCGGCCCGCTGTATGGAAGTATTGTGCTCAAGCTCTCGGACTATTCAACCATGTTTAAATTCGGCGTCGTCCCCATCGTTTTAGGGCTTGCGGCGTTTATCATCGTCTATCCGGTTTACCAGAGAAGGCGGCAGGAGCTGGAGCAGGCGGGGAGAGAAGAGGAGTAAGGCTTTTGCGGCGCGGCTGTGAGATGGCCGCCTGAGAAAACAGCATAAACACAAAAAAACGCGCCGGATTTTCCGGCGCGTTTTTTCCTGCTCGCGCTGCGAAGTATTGAAAAACACGGACAACGGCGAAAAATTTGCACCGAACAGTCATGGTGCACCGAACAGTCGTGGCGCGCCGCAGTGCCGCTCAATATGGCAAGCGCCGTGTTTTCCCTTTAGCTACCCTTAAGGCGCCGCGCTGCGTTTTCTGCCTATAAGGCGCCTCGATAGCGCCCGGGAGCCGACGCACAGGGCAATCGTTGCGGTATAGACAAAGACGGTGCGCAGGGCGTACTGGGCGCCGATGCGGCGGATGCCGAGATAGGCCATCCACTCGTTGCACAGATAGATGATAAGCCCGTGCAGGAGATAGATACTGAAGCTCACCTCATCCACGGCGCGCAGGAGCCGCGGACAGGGAAGTTTCCCTTCATGCGCCGAAAACGCGGCCATTAAGAAGGCGACGGCGGAAAGACAGTACAGGTAATGAACATACTCAAGCAGGGGAAACGCAAGACGCCCCGTATAGACGGCCCACCCGAGCCCGATATCCAGCGCGCAAAGCAGCAAAAACGCCGCGGCGAGCGCGCCAAGGCGCCGCCGGATGCATTGCACAAACGCCTCGTACCGGCTGCCGGCGTAGCACCCTATGACAAAGTAGGCAAGGTAGGTGAGAAAAAGGCGATCGGTGTACATAAAATCCCACGAGGGATTTATTGCCCGCAGGAGATACGGGAAGTTTAGATAAAACAGAGGCGTCGCGACAACCGCTACGGGGACGGCGATTTTCGGGGAGACGCGCTCCGTCACCCGTTTCCAGAGAGGAGTAAGGAGATAAAACTGCAAAATGACGATGATGAAGTAAAAAGGGCCGAAGATTGTGGCGGTGGCAAGTCCGTATGCAAAGCGGGAGAGGGAGAGCGTGTCAAAGCCTCGTAGGACAAAGTATGTATAGTAGACAACACTCCAGACGAGGTAGGGTAAAAAGACGCGGCGCGCGCGCCCCAAGTAAAATGCGCGCCAGCCGTTTTGATCCGGGGGCTTTAGAAATGTGCGCAGGCCGCCGAGGAAGATAAAGCCCGGGACGGCAAACGAGGAAAAGCGCCACGGAATATAGACGAGGGCGAAGGCAAGGCTCTTTTTGTCGAGCGTGGAGACGGGGTGGGAGGAGACGTGGATGAAAACGACAAGCAGGCACAGCAGGACGTTTAAGTACGACACGGCGCGAAGCCGCGCGCTTTGCTTTATGGTGACAGCACTCATACCCGTCGCACCGCCTTGTATGTAATTATTTTCCGTTTCTATACAGCCAGTATACCGCACAAGGCGCGCTCTGAAAAGAAAAAATCCTGCGGCGCTTGAGCCCTCATAAGCGCCGCAGGTATGTAACCGGGAGCGCCTTACAGCCCCCGGGATGATTATGCGCGATCCTCGTGTTCGATTCGACGGTCTCTGAACAGCAGCGAGATGAGCCAAAGCGATGCCAAACCGACGAGAGTATATATGACCCTGCTGATGCCTGCGTACGTGCCGCCGAAAAGATACGCAATGAAGTCGAACTTGAACAGGCCGATAAGGCCCCAGTTGATGCCGCCAATAATAGCAAGGACGAGCGCAATACGATCCATAATCATGCCTATTCCTCCTTTTGTGCTGCGCTTTTAATATTGCCTGAAGACTTGCCAACTATACACGTTCACCGCGCTGGCGAAAGATGGAAATTCGCGGCGGGTGCGGTTTCGTAAGAGAAAAAATTCAAAATGCGGGCATAAGCCGGTTGATAATGTTAAATTCTGATGTATAATAAAAAAATACACGCAATTTGCCTTGCGGTGCCGCCTGAGGGCGGCGTAATAGTCCACACTGACGGAGGTTTGCTATGAACAACGACATTTTAAGGCTTCTCGAGAACGACGCAAAGCTCACACCGGCGCAGATTGCCGCCATGCTCGGCATGGCACGCGAGGATGTCGAAGCCGCCATTGCAAAATTCGAAGTAGACGGCACCATTTTAAAATATATGGCACAGGTGGACTGGGAACGAGCAGGCGAGGACTTCGTTACGGCTCTGATTGAAGTGAAAATCGCTCCGCAGCACGGCGAGGGGTTCGACCGCATTGCCGAGCGGATTTATCAATATGAGGAAGTCGACAGCGTTTACCTCATGTCCGGCGACTTTGACCTCGCCGTGTACATCACGGGCCGCTCCATGCGCGACATCGCCAAATTCGTCTACGCGCACCTTGCGCCCATCGACGGCGTCACCGCCACGGCGACGCACTTTATCCTCAAAAAGTACAAAGAGAAAAAGTGCATTTTTAAGAAGCACGAGGAACAGGAAGAGAGGATGTTGTTCGTATGACGGACTACAGCAAACTGCTCAATAAGAACGTCCAGAAACTCAAGCCGTCCGGAATACGGAAGTTTTTTGACCTTCTGGAGGGCATGGAAGACGCCATCTCCCTCGGCGTCGGCGAGCCCGATTTCGTCACGCCGTGGCACATCCGCGACGCCGGCATTCACTCGCTGGAAAAAGGCTACACGAAATACACCGGCAACGCGGGCCTGACCCGCCTTCGCGAAGAGATATCCAAGTACTTAAAGCGCCGTTTCAACCTTACATACAACCCCCAGGGCGAGATCATCGTCACCGTCGGCGGCAGCGAGGCGCTCGACCTTGCCATCCGCGCCCTCGTCAACCCCGGCGACGAGGTGATTATCCCTGTCCCGTGCTTCGTGTGCTACGGCCCGATCACGGAGCTGACGGGCGGCACGCCCGTCTACGTCGAGACGAAGGTGGAAAACGAGTTCCGCATCACGGCCGACGAGCTGCGCGCGGCCATCACCCCGCGCACGAAGCTCCTCGTGCTCCCGTACCCGAACAACCCGACGGGCGGCATCATGGAGCAAAAGGACCTCGAGGCGATTGCCGAGGTACTGCGGGATACCGATATTATGGTGCTCTCGGACGAGATTTACGCCGAGCTGACATACGGGCAGGAGCACGTGTCCATCGCGAGCATTCCCGGGATGGCCGAGCGGACGATCGTCGTCAACGGCTTTTCCAAGAGCCACGCGATGACGGGTTGGCGCATGGGGTATGTGTGCGGCCCGAAGCCGGTCATCCAGCAGATGCTCAAAATCCACCAGTACGCGATTATGTCCGCGCCGACGACGAGCCAGTACGCCGCCATCGAGGCCATGGCAAACGGCGACTGCGACGTGCAGCGCATGCGGCGCGAGTATGACTTCCGCCGCCGCTTCATGCTCGAAGGGCTGCGCTCTTTAGGGCTTGAGTGTTTTGAGCCGCGCGGCGCCTTCTACATGTTCCCCAGCATCAGGCAGACGGGGCTTTCTTCCGAGGAGTTCTGCGAGCAGTTCCTTGTGGAGCAGCGCGTGGCCGTCATCCCGGGCACGGCGTTCAGCCCGAACGGGGAGGGCTTCGTGCGGATGTGCTACGCCTCCTCGCTTGAAAACCTGAGGACGGCGCTCGAGCGCCTCGATGTGTTCCTGCAAAAATTCAGATAAAAAGGGCGACAGCAATGAAATACGTTCTCATCATCGGCGACGGCATGGCCGACAATCCCGTCGATTCCCTCGGCGGGAAAACGCCGCTTGAATACGCGAAGAAGCCGGAAATCGACGCGCTCGCGCGCGCCGGCGAAGTCGGCACCGTGCGCACCATCCCCGAGGGCCTGCCCGCCGGGAGCGACACGGCGATTTTGTCCATTTTCGGGTGCGACCCGCGCGTGTGTTACACGGGGCGCGCGCCCCTCGAGGCGGCCGCAAGCGGCCTGCTGCTCGAGCCGGGGAGCGTGGCGTACCGCTGCAACATGGTCACGTTTGAGGACGGTAATATCCCCTTCGAGGAGAAGAAAATCCTCTCCCACTCCGCCGGCTCCATCGAGGGCGACGTGTCCGACGCCGTCGTGGAGGCGCTCATGAGCGATAAGCGTTTCCGCGCCGCGGCGGAGGAGGCGGGGCTTTCCATCCACCCGGGCCACTCGTTCCGGCACATCGCCGTCCAGAAGGCGGCGGATATCACGGGCATCGCCCTTATCCCGCCGCACGACCACCTCGGCGAGAAAATCGGGGGATTGCTGCCCTCCGGCTGCGAAAACGCGAAGGTGCTGCTTTCTCTTATGAAGCTCGCGCACGAGATTTTAGACCGCCACCCCATCAACGAAAAGCGCCGCGCCGAGGGGAAGATGCCGGCAAACGGCATCTGGTTCTGGGCGGAAGGGACGGCCGTCGCCCTGCCGGACTTTACAAAGCAGTACGGCAAATCGGGCGCCGTCATCTCCGCCGTTCCGCTGTGCCACGGCATCGCGCGCCTTGCGGGCTTAGAGCTCATCACCGTCGAAGGGGCGACGGGCGAGCTTGACACAAACTACGAGGGCAAGGCGTCCGCCGCCATCGAGGCGCTCAAAAGCTACGATTTTGCGGCCGTCCACCTCGAAGCGCCCGACGAGTGCACGCACAACGGCGACCTCGAGGGGAAGATTCAGGCCATCGAGTGGCTGAGCAGCCGCATCGTCGGCCCCATCGTGAGGGCGCTGCGGGAGAGCGGGACGCCGTTCCGCATGCTCATCCTCTCCGACCACAAGACGCTCACCGCCACCCGCGGGCACGACGGGGACCCCGTGCCCTATATTCTGTACGACAGCCGCGAGATGAGCCCCTCCGGCCGGGCCTACACGGAGGCGGAGGGACTTGCGGGCCCGTTTATCAGCGAAGGCGTGTCGCTCATGCCGCGCCTGTTTAGCGAGTAGATATGCGCACTGAGGAAAAAGCGTACGCAAAAATCAACCTGTCCATCGACATCGTCGGCAAACTGGACGACGGCTACCACGCCATGCGCATGGTGATGCAGAGCGTGTCGCTGTGCGACGACGTGGCGGTCACCGTCTCCCCCGGCGAGGGCGTCGTTGTGAGGACGAACCTGCGCTACCTGCCGGGCGACGCGCGCAACATCGCCGCCCGCGCCGCCGCCGTCTTTTACGAGGCGGCGGGCATCTCCGGCTACAGGACGGAGATTGACATTAAAAAGCGCATCCCCGTCGGCGCGGGCCTCGGCGGCGGGAGCACGGACGGCGCGGCCACGCTGCGCGCACTAAGCCGCCTGTTCGGTACAGGGATGACGGCGCGCGAGCTCGAAACCCTCGCGGAAAAGGTCGGCTCGGACGTGCCGTTTTGCGTGCGCGGCGGGACGGCCCTCGCGGAAGGGCGGGGCGAGGTGCTTACGCCCCTTACGCCGCTGCCGGAGTGCTTTATCGTGCTCTGCAAGCCGGCGTTTTCCGTCTCCACGCCGGAGCTGTTCTCCCGCGTCAAGTGGGAGAAAATCCAGCTGCGCCCCGACACGGACGGAATTGTGCGCGCGCTGGAGGAGGGGAGCCTCACCGGCGTGGCGCGGCGGATGTACAACGTGTTCGAGGACGTGCTTCAGCGGGAGCGCGACGACGTCGAGGCCATCCGCGGCGCCCTCTGCGACCACCGCGCGCTCGGCGCCGTCATGACGGGGACGGGCTCGGCCGTCTTCGGCCTCTTCGACGACGAGGACGCGGCCAAAGCCGCCTGCCGCGCCCTGCGCGGGACGTACCCGGAGTGCTTCCTTGTCAGGCCCGTGCGGCAGATAGATATTTAAGCGGAAAAAGCCCCGCCAGACCGGCGGGGCTTTTGATTTTTCGTCGAGGCCGGTTTAGCCGTGGAAAAGATTGCCCATACTTTTTGTAGAAGACCGTTACATAATGCGACACGGAGGCATATATGAAACTGAAAGTATGGGAAATCGCGCTCGTCATCGCCGTCGTCGCGGCGCTTCTGGGCGGGACGGCGCTCGCGCGCGAGCAGGCGGAGCTATCGTCAAAGCTCATCCGGCTGCACGTTGTGCCAAATTCCGACTCGAAGGAGGACCAGGCGCTCAAAACAGCGGTCCGGGATAAGGTCCTTGAGATGACGCAGCCCCTCCTGAAAGGCATCACGGACCGCGACCTGGCGCGGGCTGTTTTAGCGGAGTACCTTCCCGCGATTGAAGAGGCCGCGGCGGAGACGGTGCGCGAGAATGGATTTGACTATCCCGTCACGGCGACGCTCGGCATGGAGTCCCTCCCGACGCGCCGGTACGAGACGTTCGCGCTGCCCGCGGGGGACTACCTCTCCCTGCGCGTGACCATCGGGGAGGGCGGCGGCGGCAACTGGTGGTGCGTCGTGTACCCGCCGCTGTGCTTTGCCGCAGCCGAAGGGGACGTGGAGGCGTTTGCGGGCCTGACGGACGAGGAAGTGCGCCTGATTACGGAGGAGACGCCGCGCTACGTCATCAAGTTTAAGACGCTCGAGATCTTCCACAAAATCAAGGCGTTTTTCAAGGAGCGCGGGATATTCTAAAGCGGTACATGAAAAAACCCATGATGAACGGGATGAAAAAGACGGCGCGGTTAACGCGCCGTTTTTTTTCTGTCCGCTTTATTGTACAGCTTTCCGGGCGCGACGCCGAAACCGTTGCCCTCCGGTGCGGCGTGTTGTAAAATAGAGTCAACAAAAAATTCCGGCACGCTGTGCCAGAAAGGCGAGGGATGAAACGTGAAGGTTCTGCTCATCAACGGCAGCCCCCACAAGGAAGGCTGTACATACACCGCGCTCCGCGAAGTGGCCGACGCCCTTGAGAGAAACGGCATCGAGACGGAGATTTTCCACATCGGCACCGAGCCCGTCCACGGCTGTATCGCCTGCCTGACGTGCTTTAAGGAAGGCAAATGCGTCTTTGACGACGATATCTGCAACGAGCTTGCGGCCAAATGCGCCGAGGCGGACGGCATCGTCGTCGGCTCCCCCGTGTACTTTGCCGGCCCCAACGGCGCGCTCACGGCCCTGCTCGACCGCATCTTCTACTCCTCCGGCCGGAAGCTGTGGAACAAGCCGGCCGCGGCCGTGGTCAGCTGCCGCCGCGGCGGGGCGAGCGCCGCCTTCGACCGCCTCAACAAGTACTTTACCATCAACCGCATGCCCGTCGTCTCCTCCCAGTACTGGAACTCCGTGCACGGCAGAACGCCCGAAGACGTGAAGAAGGACAAGGAAGGCCTGCAGACGATGCGCATGCTCGGCGAGAACATGGCGTGGCTCCTCAAGTCCATCCGGGACGGGAACGCGCCGCTGCCGCCCGTTGAAAAGCCGCAGTTTACGAGCTTTGCCGACGGGAAATAAAGTCAAAATAAAATCGCGCAAAACAAAAGCGCCGCCCTCGCTGAAAGAGGGCGGCGCAAGGCGCTCATTTATGGTCAGTTCCAGGACACGCCGTAGTCCGGGCGGTTTTCATAGTCGAAGACTTCCTTCGCGTCATAGAACCTTAAGTACCGGTCGCGCTGGTTGCGCAGCGTCATGCCGTCGGGGTGCATGCGGTCGCAGATGACGGCGGAGATATCGGTCTTGATTTTCGAGAACGAGTCGATGCCGACGGAGCAGAAGACGCGAAAGCCCACGCTCTGCAGATACTTAAACGAGGGGCCCGTCTGCTTGACGTCGCTGCCGTCGGGCCTGGCGCCGAAGGGGTAGAAGTAGATTTTCGTGGGGCCGACGAGAGAGCCGACTTCGTCAAGCCACCGCTCGGTGTCGGCCTTGATTTTTTCCGTGGAGGCCGACGAGAGGTTGATGTGCCCCCACGAGTGGCAGCCGAACGTCCAGCCCGTCTCCTTGAGCTTCTGGATGATGGGCTTGACGGCCTCAATTTCCCGCGCGCGCCGGCGCGCCGCCTCCTCCGACGTGTCGTTTTTGTCGGTGTGCGTGCGGTAGCCGAGGATGCCCTCGTATCCCGTGAGGGACAGGCACCCTTTCGCGCCGTTCAAGGAAAAGTCGGGGTGTTCCTTCACGAATTTGTCGAGAATGGTGATGGCGTCAAGGTCCTGCGAGTAGACTTCGTTGCCCTGCGGGTCAAGCCCCCAGCTCCACAGCTCGCCGTCCCTAAGGACGAGCTTGTAAGTAAAGCCGTTTGCGAGCATGTACTCGTAGTAGTTGACGTCGTCGAAGGACAAAATGAGCGGTTTTTTGCCCTCGGGTATCATCAGCGTGTTGCGCACCATTTTGGCGTTGCCGTTTTCGTCGACGACTTCGCTCCAGACGTCGTTGATGTCGACGAGAATGTAGCCGTTGTCGTAGATGCTCTGGAGCATCTTCTTGTATTCGCTGACGGTGACCATGTAGTCGTCGATGCCTTTTTCCTTGTAGTCCCCGTCAAACGCGAGCTCCGGATACGCCACGACGGGGTGGAAAAACAGGTGCTCCACCACGCCGTCGTACGGGACGAGATTTAAGTCCGGCGCCGGCGGCGGGGACGGCTCGGGCGACTCGACAACAACGGGCGGCACGGGCGTTTCGGGGACGTCCGGCGTCTCGGAAGGCGAGGCGGTCGGCTCGACGATGACGACGGGCGGCGGAGGATTTGCCGACGCTTTTTTAACGCACGAGGTGAGCGTCAGCAGCGCGGCGAGGGCCAGCACGCCCGGAATGATGCGTTTGAACATTTGCGCGATCTCCTTAACTCTTTAACTCTATTCTGTCCCCATTATACAGGGGAAAAGCGCGCTTGTGAATGACAAAATATGAAATATTGTATCAAAAAACGCGAAAATGTGACATAATCCGTCACTGATTTGTAAACATTTATCGCCACGCCCTGCGCGGCAGGGCGTTCTGACGAAAGGATGTGCCGCCATGCTCACTTTAATACTCGGCCGCGCCGGAACGGGAAAAACGCAGCGCGTGATGGACGAGATCGCCCGCCGCATCGAAGGGAAGGAGAAGCTGTTTTACATCGTGCCGGAGCAGTACTCCCACGAGGCCGAGCGCCAGCTTCTCAGGCGCTGCGGGGACTCCCTGAGCCTGTACGGCGAGGTGCTCAGCTTCACCCGCCTGACGCACCGCGTGCTGGCGCAGACAGGGGGCCTGGCACGGACGGCAGTGAGCGCCGGCGGGCGTATCCTGCTCATGAGCTGCGCCGTGGGCGACGTGGCCGGGCGGCTGAAGGTCTACGGCGGCGCGGCGCGGCGTCCGGAGTACCTGCGGCCGCTTGTGGAGACGGTCAGCCTCCTAAAGCGCGCCCTCATCACGCCGCTTGACCTTGAGGCGGCGTCCCGCCGCGCAAAGGGTCCGCTGCAGGACAAGCTGCACGACCTGGCGGTCATCATGGCCGCCTACGACGCGCGATTGGGCGACGACAAAATCGACCCGGACGACCTGCCCGCAAGGCTTGCCGACGCCGTCCGGCGCTGCGCGCTTTTCGACGGGGCGCATATCTATATCGACGGGTTTACGGACTTTACCGCGGCGGAGCTGCGCGTCGTGACGGAGCTTTTGCGGCGCGGCCTGCCCATGACGGTCTGCCTGACCTGCGACGGCCTTGACGGCGCGGAAGAGCCGTTTGAGGCGGCGCGGCGCACCGCCTTACTCCTCCTGGAGAAGGCCAGGGAATACGGGATTGAGGCGAAAACGGAGACGATGACAGAGCCGCGCCGGGACAGCCCGCCGGAGCTTATATTCCTCGAACAAAACCTCTTTTCCTACACTCCCGCGCGCTTTGAAGGGGAGGCGGCGGCGCTGGAGCTCTATCGCGCCGCGTCGCCCGCCGACGAGTGCGAATACGCCGCCGCGCGCGTGCTCGCCCTCGTGCGGGAGGGGGCGCGCTGGCGTGACATCGCCGTCGCGGCCGGCGACTGGGGAAGCTACGGGGCGCTGCTTGAGAACATCTTCGACAAATACGGCATCCCGTACTATACGAGCCGCAGGACGGACCTGCGCTCAAAGCCGCCCGTGGCGCTCATCGAAAGCGCGCTGGAGATTATCCTCGGCGGCTGGGAGTACGAGCCCGTTTTCCGGTACCTGAAAACGGGCCTTGCCGGGCTCGACCGCGAGAGCGTCGACCTTTTGGAAAACTATGTGCTGATGTGGAACATCCGCGGCACGATGTGGACGCGGCAGGCCGACTGGGCGCTGCCGCCCGGCGGATACGACGACCAGGGCGAAAACAGCGCCCTTTTGGAGCGCATCAACGCCCTGCGCCGGTTTGTCGCGCGGCCGCTTCAGGCCCTCTCGGCCGCGCTTAAGAAAGCCGGCAGTTTCGGCGAGATGCTCCGCGCCCTCTACGCGTTCATCGAGGAGATCGGGCTGCCCGGGCGCATCATGGAAAAGCGGGAGCGGTTTTATGAGAGCGGGCAGCTTCAGATTGCCGACGAGTACGACAAGCTCTGGGACATCCTCTGCCGCGCCATGCAGGAGTTTTACGACGCGGCGGGGGACATTTCCGGCACGCCGGCGGAGTTTGCGCAGCTGTGGAGCCTGCTGATTGCGCAGTACGACTTTGGCACCATCCCCGTCTCGCTCGACCGCGTCATGGTCGGGGACTTTACGCGCCAGCGGCGGCGGGGGGTGGGGCACCTCATCCTCGTCGGCGCAAGCGACGACTTTATCCCCGGCCGGCAAAGCGGCGGGGGGCTTCTCTCGGACGACGAGCGGCTTGAGATTTCAGAGCTTGGCCTTCCCATCGGCGAGACGGCGCCGCAGCTGCTGTCCCGCGCGATGCACGCCGTCTACGCGCTGCTTGCGATGCCCGGGCGGCGCATCTTCGTCTCCTGGCCCGAGACGGGCTTTTCCGGCGAGGAAAAGCGCCCGTCGTTCGTCGTGCGCCGGATGCGGGAGATGTTCGGTCTCAAGCTGTGCGCCGACACCGTAGAGGACTTCCGCCTCAATGCCCCCGTGCCCTGCTTTGAGATGGCGGCCTCCGACGACGGCGCGCGCCCGTCGGAGGCGGCGCAGACGGCGCGGGCGTACTTTTCGATGCACAAACAGACGGCCGAGCAGCTGCGGGCGCTTCGGGAAGGGGCGGTCCTCACGCGCGGCGCCCTCTCGCCGGAGGCGGCGCGGGCGCTCTACGGGGCCGTGCCGGTTGTCTCCGCCTCGCGCGTCGACGCGTTCTATTCCTGCCGGTACCGCTATTTCCTTCAGTACGGGCTGAAGCTCCGTCCGCGCGCGCCGGCGGTGTTCGACGCGCCCGTGGTGGGCACGTTCATGCACTATATCCTCGAAAACGTCATCCGCGAGATCCGGGACGGGGAGGGCTTTGCCGCCGTGACGCCCGAGCGGGCGGCGGAGTACACCGAGCGGTATATCAGGGAGTACGTCGAAAACGTCCTCGACGGGTTTCGCGACAAATCCGGCCGTTTTATCTATTTGTTCAACCGCCTCTGCCGCGACGCGAAAGCCATCGTGCTCGACATGGTGTGGGAGCTCAAGGACTCAGACTTTGTTCCTCTCGACTTCGAGCTTGAGTTTTCCGAGCGCGGCGGCGTCCCGCCCTACGCCGTCGGCGAAGGGGAGGAGGCGCTGAAGATTATGGGCTTCGTCGACCGCGTGGACGGCTGGGTCAAGGGCGACACGCTCTACGTCCGCGTGGTCGACTACAAGACGGGGCGCAAGGCGTTTAAGCTCTCGGACGTGTACCAGGGGCTCAACATGCAGATGCTCATCTACCTCTTCGCCCTGTGCGAAAACGGCGCGGCGAAGTTCGGGCACAATATAGCGCCCGCCGGCGTGCTGTACATCCCGGCGCGCGACGACCTGCTGAAAGTCTCGCGGCGCGCCACGCCGGAGGCGATTTTGGAGGAGCGGATGAAAAAAGTGCGCCGCACCGGCCTGCTCCTCGACGACGACGCGGTCCTCGGCGCGATGGCGCGGGGGGACGCGGCGCAGTTTCTCCCCGTCAAGATGAAAAACGGCGTGTTTCAGGGCGACAGCCTCGCGCGGCTCGAGCGCCTCGGGGAGCTTAAGCGCCATATTGACGACGTCCTGAAGGCGATGGTGCGTCAGATCCGCCGGGGGAATCTTACCGCCGAGCCGATGTACAAAAACGAGGAGGAAAACGCCTGCCGCGTGTGCGACTACCGCTCGGCCTGCCACTTCAGCGAGCGGTACGGCGACAGGAAGCGCTATGTGCGGTCGATACCGGCGCCGGACGTCTGGGCGCTCATAGAAGGGAGGAAAAACCGTGCCGATTAAATTCACGCGCGATCAGGAGGCGGCCATCACAAACAGGGGCGGGGCGCTGCTCGTCTCGGCGGCGGCCGGCTCCGGAAAGACAAAGGTGCTCGTCGAGCGGCTTCTTGCCCG
>JAAYMC010000051.1 GCA_012521555.1 Clostridiales bacterium | reverse complement strand
GAAAACGGGTTTAACCTGTCAAGCGGCGAGCAGCGGAGGATTGAAATCGCGCGGTGCATGATGTCGCCGGCCAGGGTGCTTATCTATGACGAGGTGATTTCTACCCTCGATATCGAAACCGCGTACGAGATTGAAAGCGCCGCCCTCGGATTTGAAGATAAAACCGTCATTTTTATCTCGCACAATTTCTCCGGCAAACTCATCCGGCAGTACGACGAAATCCTCGTGCTGAAAGACGGCTGCCTCGTGTCTCACGGGACGTTCGATGAGCTCATTGAAAGCTGCGAGTATTTCAGGCAGATCTGCGAAATCAAATTCGGGACTGTGTGTTAGGGAGAGCTTTAACATGAACCTAGAAGAAATTCAAATCTGTTTACATAAATACGGAATAGAAGCGGCAGGCGTTATCCCGATTCTCGCCGGTCAGCCAAAGGTTCCCAAGTACCAGGTGACGGCGAAATCAGGAGAAAAGTTTTTCGCCCGCCCGAACTACCCTTATCACATTTTTCAGAAATGCAGGGCCGCCTTTGACTGCGGCAGTCTGATTCAGGAACCTTATTTTCACAGCGGCGATGAAAACGCGCTGGCCTTGTTCAGATGGGTTGAGGGTGAGAGCGTCCATCAAGCAATAAGGTCATCCCGGGAAGAACATCAGAAAATTCTGAATATGGCGTATCTTGCCGGCGTCGCGCTGAAGAGTATCCAAAGCTGCCCGTCAGACGGGGTGCTCAAACGGCCTCTGATCCAATGCGAAGCGGTGCATTACCTGGAAATCGTTGACCGAACCGGCATACCCTTTCCTTATAAAGACTACTTTTACACGATCTTTGAAGAGGAGATGCCGGATGCGCGCATGAGATCCCTCACGCATTGCGACTTTCATACCAACAACATGATATTGAATTCGGACGAATCGCAGGTAACCGTCATTGACTACGAAAATCTCTCAGATTCACATCCCTGGCGGGATTTTGCCTACAGCCTTTTGCTGCACAACAGCGTCGAACACCTGTTCTGGTATTCCCTGATTTTGTTTTACTTCGACGGCTCCGTCCCCGAAACCTTCTGGAATCTCGGCAAGTGCTTTGCCGCGCTGCAGATTCTGAGGATCCTTTTACATAAGATAAAGGCCGAATCAGAGGAAAGCGCCGTGTCATTCATAGCAAAAGTTGCCCCGTCCTTGTATCAGAATTACAGTCATTCCAGGTATCCCCCGTGGGTTCAAAGGCTTGAGCAATATAAAGAGACGATACTGACCATGGGCGCCGGATTGCCCGCGCGAAAGCGGTATGTTTCTTGCGGGACGCCGCTGCGCTAGCCGTCAAGACAGGGAGCAAGCAAGTCCTGCTCCCTGTTTTTGCGTGCAGCAGGATGCGCAAAGCGCATCAATGCATACAAAAAAATCACGCGTCCGCACGCGGGGAATTGTTGAAATGCCACAGCGCCGGGTGATATAATCGGAATAACGATTTCGAAAGAAAGGTGAGAGATATGGGTTCCAGGTATGAACATGTATTTGCTCCGATAAAAATCAGGGGCATCGACTTTAAAAACCGCATCACCCTTGCCCCGCCGTCTCCCAACACCAACAACCAGGACGGCACCGTGTCGCGGGATTTCGTCGACTGGATGCGCCCGTTCGCGCGGGGCGGCGCCGCGATTCTTTACGTGGGCAACGCCTCCATCGACATCACCGAAAGCAAGGACGAGGACTGCCAGCTTGACCTGAGCACCGACAAGTGCATCCTCCCCCTCAGCTGGTACGCCGAGATGGCCGCCTCGTACAACTGCCACGCCTCCCTGGAGATCAACCACAACGGCAAGGACACGGCCTTCGAAACCGTCGGCCACCCGCCGTACAGCGCGTCGTCCATCATCACGGCCACGGAAATGACGCGGGCCAAGAGGCTCGGGCGCGACCCGATTCCCTCGATTGAAATGACCCATGAGAAGATTGCCGAGACCGTCGAGAAATACGCCAAAGCGGCCGAGCGCATGAAGCGGGCGGGGATGGATATCGTCCTTGTCCACGGCGGCCACGGCAACCTCATCAGCCAGTTCATGAGCCCCCTGTACAACAAGCGGAAGGACGAGTACGGCGGCTCGATTGAAAACCGCGCGCGCTTTGCCATCGAAGTGTGCGACGCCATCCGCAAGAAATGCGGCCCCAACTTTGTCATCGAATTCCGCATCTCCGCCGACGAAATCGCCCCGGAGGGCATGCACTTTGACGAGACGCTGAAGATGATTGAATACCTGCAGGACCACATCGACATCCTCCACGTGTCCGCCGGCCTGCACAGCGATTTCAATATGGCGTATTACCGCAACTGGTGCCAGAACTACATGATGCCCAGAGGGTTCAACGTCCATTTCGCGCGGGACGTCAAGAAGGCGTTCCCGAACCTGCTGGTCACCACCGTCGGCTCCATCGTCAGCCTCGACATGGCCGAGGAGATCCTCGCCAACGGCTGGGCGGACTTTGTCGCCATGTGCCGCCCGCTGATGGCCGACCCGGATATGCCGCGCAAGTACGCCCAGAACAGGCCGGAAGACCGCAGGCCGTGCCTGCGGTGCGACGCCTGCGCCCGCTTTATGCCGCCCAGAGTCGTCAACTGCGCTGTGAACCCCTATCTCGGATTGTTCAGGGAACTGCCCGACGGCGTTGTCCCGAAGGCACCTGTGAAGAAGAAGGTCGCCGTCGTCGGCGGCGGGCCGGCGGGCCTGTACGCCTTGATGGCGCTGTGCGAACGCGGCCACGACGTGACCCTCTATGAGAAGTCGGACCACCTCGGCGGCAACCTCGTCCCGGCGGCGCATCCCCCGTTCAAAATCGACTGCCAGGACTACCTCAAGTGGCTCCTCCGCGAGGTCAGCAAGTACCCGGCGAAGATTCTCCTGAACACGGAAGCCACGAAGGAGATTCTGGAGAAGGAGAAATACGACGCCATTATCATCGCCGTCGGCGCAAAGCCGCTGGTTCCGAAGAATGTGCCCGGCATCGACAAGCCGCACGTCCACTGGGCGCCCGACGCCGAAATGGGCAAGGCCCCCGTCGGCCAGAAGCTCGTCATCGTCGGCGGCGGCGCCGTGGGCCTTGAGGCCGCGCTGGACTTTAAGCAGATGGGCAAGGACGTCGTCGTTGTGGAGATGCTCGACAAGGACGCGCACCGGATGGCCATCCACAGGAGCTCCAAGAACGCCGGCCTTGAGCTGATTTCCCTGATGGAGCAAAACAACATCCCGATGTATTTCAACACGCGCCTCGAAGAGGTGCTGGACGACAGAATCGTCTGCAAGGACATGAGCACGGGCGAGAACGTCGAATTTATGTGCGACAACGTCCTTCTGGCAATCGGCCTCGAGCCTCTCACAGACGTTGTGGAGTCGCTGCGCCGCTGCACGGCGGAGACGGAAGTCTTCATCGTCGGGGACGCCCTCGCCGTCGGCAATATCCACTCGGCCACAAACGGCGGTTTCCAGGCGGGGTTACATATCTGACGCCGGCGTCCGCAGGCTAATTCTTAAACTTTAACGGGCTTAAAGACAAGCACAATGCCTTAAAAGAACTGTCTCGGTCAGCTCGCCAAAAAAGCCGCTAAATCGCATGATTTAGCGGCTTTTTTATTTGGAAGTGACACCGCCGCCAGCCGTTTCCAGCCGTACCAGCGTATCAACCCGCGCGCCAATGAAAAAAGAACCGGTTGCCACAGCTGCGGCAATCGGCGGCGTGACTGAATCACGACAAATACAAAAAGGCTTCAAATCCTGCGATTTGAAGCCTTTTTCGCGCTTTTTCGGCCCTGCTCTGCCTGCGCCAAAACCTTCCCTTTATGCGTTCAGTTATCCGCGGCACGGGAATGTTTTTGCCGTGACGCGCCGCGCAAAAGATGTTAATTATTTACATTTCTGTTGATTATTAGTATTTTAGCTGGTATAATTAGGAAACCGAGAGCGCGCTGGCGTATTGAGCGCATGAAGAATAAAAGGAGGAAAAACATGAAGAAGAAAGGGATTTTGGCACTGTTTCTGACTGCCGCTTTGTGTCTCGGCCTGCTGGCAGGCTGCGCCGGCCAGGGCGGCGGCAAAGGCGCCGGGAAAGCTTCCTCGGGCGACACAATCAAGATCGGCTACGTAAACCCCACCATAGGCCCCCTCGCCGGAAACGGCGAAGGCATCGACTGGCTGATCAAAGAGATTGAAGGCTATGTCAAAAGCGTCGGCGGCATTGAGGTCGACGGCAAAAAGAAGAACATCGAAATCATCGTGTACGACTCTCAGTCCGACACCACGATCTGCACCGAGATGGCCCAGAAGCTCTGCGAGGAAGACAAGGTCGACCTGATTGTCGCGATTCAGACGCCTGAAACCGTGATTCCCGTATCCGCTCAGGCGGAGCGCTATGGCGTGCCCTGCGTGGCCATTCAGGCTCCTGTCAACGCCGTCGCCGGCGCCGCCGAGAAGTACGAGTGGACGTACCACGCCTTCTGGACCATTGAGAAGGTCTACGAGCAGTACAAGTCCCTGTGGACCATCGCCGGCTACGCGCCCGGCTCCGGGGCGAAGATCGGGATTGCCTTCGCCAACGACGCGGACGGCACGGCCTGGTACAACATTTTTACACAGAAAATTGTGGAAGACGGCTATGTTCTGGTTGACCCCGGCCAGTATCCCTCCGGCACCACGGACTTTACCAACATCGTCAACAAGTTCAAGGCCGAGAAGATCGACATTCTGGCCGGAACCAACATTCCCCCCGATTTCGGCAACCTGTTCAACCAGATGATTGCCGCCGGCGTTGAGGTCGGCTGCGTGACAATGGGCAAGTGCTGCCTGCTTGAGGGCGACGTCGCCGCCCTGGGCGAGAAGGCCGAGGGCATCCTGACCGAGGTCTGGTGGGCTCCCACCAATCCCTACAAGTCCGCCCTCACCGGAATCACCTGCGCCGAGCTGGGCGAGAAGTACTCCAAGGACAACGGCGGCCGCGCCATGCCCCAGCCCGCCGGATACGGCTACGCCGCTCTGGAGCTGGCCGTTCAGGCCTTCATAAACGCCGGCACCACCAAAAAGGAAGCCGTCCGCGACGCTCTGAAAAAGATGGACACGACCACGATTGTCGGCCCGATTAAGTACGACAAGCAGATGGGCGGCCTTACATACTGCGAGACGGTCATCAGCGGCGGCCAGTGGCAGATGGTGGACGGCAAGCTGACGCTGATTATTATCGACAACTCCCTCTACCCTGAGGTGCCCACGACGGGCAAGTACGTGCCCGGCAACGCGACCCAGCGGTAAGCCTGATTGCGCTGATTCTGTTCTTCTTCATGTATCGGGCGGGGAGCCTTCAGCCCCCCGCCTGATATATAGGTCCTCAAGGGGAGGGAAACATGGGAACAAAGCTTGTTTTCAGCAACGTGAGCGCCGGCTACGGCCGCATTCAGATTTTAAGCGACCTGTCCTTCGAGGTTCAGGAGGGCGAGGTGTTCGGCGTCATCGGCCCCAACGGGTGCGGCAAGACCACCATGTTCAACGCGCTCATAGGCCTGATCATCCCCTCGAAGGGCGAGATTATTTTCGACGGCCACAATATCACCAAAATGGCGGCAAACGCCCGCTGCCGCCTGGGCATCGGGCGTACATATCAGGTGCCCCGGCCCTTCGAAGGGATGAGCGTTTTTGAAAACGTCCTTGTGGCCGCCGTCCACGGAGCGGGCCACAGCGAAAAGGAAGGCCGCCGCGTGGCTCTGGATGCCCTGAAACTCACCGGTTTGTACGACAAGCGCGAGGTGCGCGCCGGCGAGCTGACGCTCCTCGACCGCAAGCGTTTAGAGATAGCGCGCGCCCTGGGCACCGAGCCCAAACTGCTGCTGCTCGACGAGGTGGCTGCCGGCCTGACGGAGGCGGAGGTCAAAGACGTCATGAAGATGGTGGCGGATCTGAAAGCCGCCGGTTACACGATCATCTGGATTGAACATGTCATCGAGACCATGGTCAATTCCACCGACACGCTGATGTGCATGGCCGAAGGACGTAATCTGCTGGTGGGCAAGCCGCTTGACGTGATGAACTCCAAGCTGGTGGAAGAGGTCTATCTGGGGGTGCCGGAAGATGAGTGAGCCCATCCTCAAAGTGGAAGGCCTGCAGGCCAAATACGGCGACTTTCTGGCGGTTGAGTCCGCCACGCTGGACGTTCCGGCGGGGAAAATCGTCTCCGTCATCGGCGCAAACGGCGCGAGAAAGTCGACCCTCATGGAGACAATCGCCGGCATCCACAAGCCCAGCGCCGGAAAAGTCACTTTCAAAGGCGAAGACATCACCGGCATGCCCGCCGAAAAGCTGGTGCTCCGGGGCCTGTCGCTGGTGCCTCAGGGCAGCCGCTGCTTTGTGCGCATGTCCGTGGAGGACAACCTCATCATGGGCAGCTATCCCAAGCACGCGCGCGCCAGGGTGAAGGAGTCGCTGGACTTTGTCTATCAGCTCTTCCCCGTCCTGAAGGAAAAGCGCCATCAGCCGACCAGCAGCCTGTCCGGCGGCCAGCGCCAGATGGTGGCCATCGGCCGCGCCCTGATGGCCTGGCCCGACCTGATTCTCTTTGACGAAATCTCCCTCGGCCTCGCGCCCGCCATCATCAAGGACATTTACGCCCGCATCAGGGAAATCAACGCCGGCGGCACCACCGTGGTGCTTGTCGAGCAGGATACAAACAGGGCCATACGCACCGCCGAATACACCCACGTCATGCTCAAGGGCAGGGTCGTCCTCTCCGGCCGCTCGAAGGAACTGGGCGAGGAAGAAATCAAAAAGGCCTACTTCGGCCTGTAAGGAGGGAACGGAACCATGACGGTTGTCATCCAGATGCTGATAAACGGAATCCTGCTGGGCAGCGTGTACGCCCTCCTCGGAGTAGGCATGTCGATGATTTTCGGCATCGTGCGGCTGACCAATCTCGCGCACGGCGAGTTTATCATCATAGGCGCATACGGCTCGACGCTTTTATCCCTGGCTTTGGGGGTTGACCCCATCCTCACGCTTGTTATCACCGTCCCCGTGATGTTCATCGCGGGCGTTCTGATCCAGACCGTCCTCATAAACCGCGTGATGCTTCAGGGCTCGGAGCCGGCGCTGCTCGTCACGTTCGGGCTTTCCATCATACTGAAAGACGCCCTGCTGCTGCTGTTTACGGCGGACGCCCGCCATGCCAACGTGCCCTACAGCACCGCCACCATAAGGCTTCCCGCCGGGCTGCACATCGCCGTGCTGGATCTCGTGGTGTTTGCCATCAGCCTGGCCACCATTTTGATTTTGACCCTGTTCCTGCGCTATACGTATATGGGCCGCGCCATCCGGGCCACGTCCGACGACACGGCCGCCGCCTCCCTGATGGGCGTGAGCGTCAGGCGCACTTACGGCATCGCCATGGGCATCGCGATGGCCACCGCGGCCGTGGCGGGACTCGGCGTGGGCATGCGCTGGACCTTCTACCCCAGCTCCGGCGGCGATTACCTGCTGATTGCCTTCGGCGTCGTGGTCATAGGCGGCATGGGAAGCATCCCCGGCACGCTGGTCGCCGGCCTCATTTTCGGCCTGGCTCAGGTCATCGGCGGCGCCAATTACGGAATGCTCATCAGCTATCTCCTGCTCATTCTCATGCTGGCGGTTCGTCCCCAGGGCCTGTTCTCGAAATAAGGGGGAGTCAAGATGAAAATACCAGTCCTTCTCGACCGCAAAAAGACGAAAGCCGCATCCTCCGGCGGGCAGGTCCGGGTTCTCGACGGCGTGCCCATGCTTGCCGCATGCGTCGCCATCGCGGCGGCCCTGTACATATTCGGGCTCACGGGCGTCCTGAGCAGCAACATTCAGCGCTACCTGCTGAAGATTTTCCTGTACTGCACCTTAAGCTCCATGTGGAACCTGATGAGCGGCTATACCGGCATGACAAGCCTCGGCCAGCAGACCTACATAGGCCTTGCCGGCTACTCCTTAACCGTCATGACGGCCACCTACGCCATGTCGTACTGGGTCGGTTTCCTGGTCGGCGCCGTCATCAGCACCATCGTGTCGCTCATTCTTGCCATCATCCTGTTTCGGATGCGGGGCATGTACTTCGCGGTTGCCACCTGGGTTGTCGCCGAGGCGCTGCGCACGTTCTTTACAAGCTGGAAGTTCGTCAAGAAGGGCGCCGGCATGACGGTCGCCGCCCGCCCCTACCCGAGCACCTCCACGATTTACATCATCGCCCTGACCCTGTGCATCATCGCGCTGGCCGTCGTCTACTTCCTGCTCAAGTCCAGAGTCGGACTGGGCCTGACGGCCATGCGCGACGACCCGGACGCCGCCTCCAGCGTCGGCGTCGACATCTTCAAGTCCAAGCTCCTGGTCTATGTCGTCAGCGCCATCTTCACCGCGCTGGCGGGCGGGATCTTCTATTTGAATAAAGGTTCAATTTATCCCGCCGGCGGCTTCGGCATCAGCTGGACCGTCTCCATGGTCTTTATCGTCATCATCGGCGGCATCGGCACCATGGGCGGCCCCGTGCTCGGCTCCATCCTGTACGTCATTTTCGAGGAGCAGCTGGCCAAGCTCCCCGGCGGCTGGACGAACATCGTCCTCGGCCTGATTGCCATTCTCGTCATCCTGTTCCTGCCCGACGGCATACTGGGCACCCTGCAAAAGAAGCTTCGCTTCGAGATTCTCTCACAGAAGCGCTTTTCCGGGGAATAAGCCCGCATAAATAAAACAAGGTGCCAATGCGCACCTTGTTTTTTCCAGTCTCTATCGCAACAACAGGCTGATTGATCACATCTATCTTTAAATCTATCTGATTATCTGCTATATTGGGGGGCGTTAAGATATGGAAGGAGCGTAAATGGTGAGAAAACACTGGCTTACAATTCTTTTGGTTGTTTTGCTTTGTATTTCAATCGGAATTCATGCATACTACATATCGAAGCAAAGTGAGAAAAAGGCCGATTTCCTTTCGCGCGTTTACGGCTCGCTGCAGAATATCAACACGCTGCTTGACCCCGCGGCCGGATACGAAAACGCCGATTCCATCATAAGAGCCGAAACGGAGATTCGAAGGCTTGGCGATCTGTTTTTTTACTACCATCTTTATGTCGATGACCGCCTGTATTGGAACCAAATGTCTTTTGACCAGCTGGCTTTCACGCTCTCTTCAAAGTCAGGGAATTTAGACGGCCTGCGCATCAGCGGAATTTTGGAAGACGGCGTCATTTCAGATGCTGAAAAGAACTATCTCAGAGCTCTCTATGATGATTTCCAATCACTCATGAAGGAAATGGAGGGGGAAAAACCCAATCAGGCTGATTTGAGCGTCTCGATCGGGCAGATAAATCAATATTTTGACGCGTTTTTCTCCAGATGGAATACAAGGAGTGCGGATACGCCATTTAATATTTTGATGAGCGAATAACTTTAAGCCCGAATATGCCGGCAGCGCCGGATTTTCACACACTATATAAATAGGTAGCGCGTCTTTTTGGCGGGCTTTGTCAATACCGTCTTAAAATTTTTCCTGTTAATGGTTAAAATCAGAAAAGCGGACTCCTTGACATTAACTTAACGAGGTGTTAAAATCTCATTAACATTTGCAGCGGTCAAATTTTTTTTTTGCTTTGGAGGATTATACGAATGAAAAAGCTGTTTTGTCTTTTGCTTGCTGTCGCTATGACACTTGCACTCGTGGCCTGCGGTTCTGGCAGCAATCAGCCCAGCCAGCCCGGCCAGTCCGGCCAGCCCTCTCCCACAGGAAGCCAGCCGTCTGAACCTGAGCAGAAGTTCAAAATCGGTATCGTGACCGGCTCCGTCTCCCAGTCTGAGGACGACCGCCGCGGCGCCGAAGCCTTCCAGCAGATGTACGGCGAAGACATGGTCAAACTGGCCATCTATCCCGACAACTTCACGGAAGAGCTCGAGACCACCATCCAGACGATCGTCAACCTCTCTGACGATCCCGACATCAAGGCCATCATTGTCAACCAGGCCGTTCCCGGAACGACGGAAGCTTTCCGTCAGATCAAGGAGCGCCGTCCTGACATCATCTGCATCGCCGGCGAGTCCCACGAGGACCTGCCCGAGATCGGCTCTGCCGCCGACCTGGTCTGCAACAACGACTTTGTCGCCCGCGGCTATCTGATCATCAGGACCGCTCACGAACTCGGCTGCGACACATTCGTTCACATCTCCTTCCCGCGGCACATGTCCTATGAGACCATGTCCCGCCGCGTCGCCATCATGAATGCCGCCTGCGAAGAATTTGGCATGAAGTTCGTCCTTGAAACCGCTCCGGATCCCACCACGGACGTCGGCGTTGCCGGTGCCTAGGCTTACATCCTTGAGAAGGTTCCCGAGTGGGTTGAAAAGTACGGCGAGAACGCCGCCTACTTCTGCACCAACGACGCTCACACCGAGCCGCTGATCAAGCAGCTGCTGGAGTACGGCGGATACTTCATCGAAGCTGACCTGCCCTCCCCCACCATGGGTTATCCCGGCGCCCTTGGCATTGACCTGACCGCTGAAGCCGGCGACTACGCCAAGATTCTTGCCAAGGTTGAGTCCGCCGTCGTCGAAAAGGGTGGCGCTGGCCGCTTCGGTACCTGGGCTTACTCCTATGGCTACACCGTCTCCGCTGGCCTTGCCCAGCACGCCCTCAACGTCCTCAAGGGTGAGAGCGAGCTGTGCGACATGGATGACATCGCCAGAGCTTTCCAGGTCTTCTCTCCGAACGCGGAGTGGAACGGCTCCGGTTATGTGAACCTGGCCACAGGCGTCAAGTCCGAAAACACCTTCCTGATTTACCAGGATACCTACATCATGGGCAATCCTGGCAAGTACATGGGCAACGCTTCCGTTGAAGTGCCCGAAAAGTACTTCACCATCAGCTAACCGATTTTAAATTAGAACACTTGGGGGGAGGGGAAGTTCTCCTCCCTCCTTGTATATTAGGACGGGCGAATAATATGACAAATACAAAATCTCCCTTACTGGAGATGCGGAATGTCAAGAAAGACTTCTACGGCAATCAGGTCCTCAGCGACATTAACCTGACGCTTCAGGCGGGCGAAGTGCTGGGTCTCTGCGGCGAAAACGGTGCCGGCAAGTCGACCTTGATGAAAATCCTCTTCGGTATGGATGTGATTCGGGAGACCGGCGGCTACAGCGGCGATATCCTGTTTAACGGCGAGAAGGTGAATTTCGCGTCGCCTTTCGAGGCCCTTGAAGCCGGCATCGGCATGGTTCACCAGGAGTTTTCTCTCATCCCGGGCTTCACCGCGACGGAAAACATCCTGCTCAACCGCGAGCCGCAAAGGCGCAGCGTGCTGTCCGAGGTTTTTGGAAGCCGCCTGAACACCCTCAACTACAAGGAAATGCAGAGGCGTTCGGCAGAAGCCATTGAGAAGCTGGGCGTCCATATCGACGCCGACATGGTCATCAACGATATGCCGGTCGGCCACAAGCAGTTTACCGAAATTGCCCGCGAGCTGAGCAAGGACCAGCTCAAGCTGCTGATTCTCGACGAGCCGACCGCCGTTTTAACCGAAAAGGAAGCCGAAGCCCTGCTCGATTCCATCCGCAATATGTCCAGGCGCGGCATTGCCGTCATTTTCATCACGCACCGCCTGCATGAGATCCTCTCCGTCTGCGACAGAGTTGTCGTCATGCGCGACGGGCGCGTGGTGCGCGATGTCCCGTCAGGCGAGACGAATGTTATGGACATTACGCGCTGGATGGTCGGCCGCGATGTCGACGCCGCCGCTCAGAACGAGGCGCGCGATCTCTCAAACGAGCCTACCATTCTCTCGATCCGCAACCTGTGGGTGGACATGCCCGGCGAGATTGTCCGCAACGTCAATCTTGACGTCAAGAAGGGTGAAATCCTCGGCATCGGCGGCCTGGCCGGCCAGGGAAAGCTCGGCATCCCCAACGGGATCATGGGGCTTTATGAAGCCGGCGGCACGGTGATATTTGACGGGAAAGAAATCCCGCTGAACAACCCGCGCCACTGCCTGGAAGCAAACCTCGCCTTCGTCTCCGAAGACCGCCGCGGCGTGGGACTGCTGCTGGATGAGTCGCTTGAATGGAACGTCGCGTTCCCGGCCATGCAGATTCAGGGCAAGTGCCTGAAGAAGCTGCTCGGCGGCCTTATCAAATGGCGCGACGAGAAGGCGATTACGGATCTGACCAACAAGTATATCAAGGAGCTGGCCATCAAATGCACCAGTTCCAAGCAAAAGGCGAAGGAACTCTCCGGCGGCAACCAGCAGAAGGTCTGTCTCGCCAAGGCGTTTGCGCTTGAACCAAAGTTCCTGTTTGTCTCCGAGCCGACTCGCGGCATCGACGTGGGCGCCAAGGCTCTGGTCCTGGAGGCGCTCAAGAGATTTAACCGCGAAAACGGCGTCACAGTCGTGATGATTTCCTCTGAACTGGAGGAGCTGCGCTCTATTTGCGACCGTATTGCCATCGTCTCCGGCGGCAAAATCGCCGGAATTCTGCCGGCAACCGAGCCCTCTGAGAAGTTCGGCGAGCTGATGGTCAGCGGTGTAAGGTGAGGAGGTGCGGTATGAAAAAAGAACCTAAAGACAACAACTGGAGCCCTTCCAAGTTAAATGACGAAATGAATTCGGTTTTGTCAACTCCGGAAGCCTCCCCCTTACAGATGGCGCAGATGAGTCCGCTGCGCAGACTGGTTGCCTCCTTCGGCCTGCCGCGCCTGATCATCACGGCCTTCCTGCTGCTGATGTTTATCGCCGCCCCCTTCACGGGCAGCGATTTCTGGACGCAGGTCTCCAACACCATCAACCGCTTCAGCTGGAACGCTGTCCTTGTCCTTGCCATGGTGCCGATGATTCACTCCGGCTGCGGCCTGAATTTCGGCCTGCCCCTCGGCATCATCTCCGGCCTTCTGGGCGCGACCATGGCCATCGAATTCGGATTTACCGGCCCGGTCAGCTTCTTCATGGCGATTGTCATCTCCACGCCCATCGCGATTGTCCTGGGCATGGGCTACGGGTGGCTCCTCAACAAGATCAAGGGCGGCGAAATGATGATCGCCACTTATGTGGGCTTCTCCTCCGTCTCGTTTATGTGCATGATGTGGCTGCTGCTCCCGTACAAGAGCCCCACGATGGTCTGGGGCTACGCCGGCAAGGGCCTGCGTACGACCATCTCCCTTGAGGGCTTCTATGATAAGGTCCTCGCAAACTTCCTGCAGATTAACATCGGCACGCTCTCCATCCCGACCGGTACCATCCTGTTCTTCGCCCTGCTTGCGTTTTTGATGTGGGCTTTCCTCCACACCAAGACCGGCACGGCCATGACGGCCGTCGGCTCCAACCCGGCCTTCGCCAAGGCGGCGGGCATCAATATCGATAAGACCCGGATGCTCTCCGTGGTCATCTCCACGTGGCTTGCGGCCGTCGGCATCCTGGTTTACCAGCAGGGCTTCGGCTTTATCCAGCTTTATATGGCCCCGTTCTACATGGCGCTTCCCGCCGTCTCCGCCATCCTCATCGGCGGCGCGAGCGTCAACAAGGCGAGCATCGCCAATGTGGTCATCGGCACCTTCCTGTTCCAGGGCATGGTCACCATGACGCCGACCGTCATGAACTCCATCATCCAGATGGATATGAGCGAGGTCATCCGCGTTATCGTGTCCCAGGGTATGATCCTCTACGCCCTGACCCGCAAAACAAAAGGGGGCAATAACTGATGAAAAAGAAGAAGACGCTTCGGCCGGAAGGGAATCCGATCGTGCGCTTTATCCGCAACAACACGGTGCCGATCATGTTCGTTCTGATCTGCGCTGTCTGCATCCCCCTCTCAGGCTTCTCGCCAAGCTACCTGCTCAATGAGATTGTGACGCGAATGGGCCGCAACATCTTCCTGATTCTGTGCCTGCTGATTCCCATCATGGCCGGCATGGGCCTCAACTTCGGCATGACTCTGGGGGCGATGGCCGGAGAGATTGCGCTGATCTTTGTGGCCGACTGGCAGATCTGGGGTATCCCGGGCGTCATCCTCGCCATGATCCTCTCCATCCCGTTTTCCATCTTACTGGGCCTTTTGTGCGGCAAGCTGCTGAATATGTCCAAGGGCCGCGAGATGATCACAAGCTATATCATCAGCTTCTTTATCAACGGCCTTTACCAGCTCGTCGTCCTCTATATGATGGGCCCCATTATTCCGATCAAGCACTTCTCCATCAAGCTGCCCCGCGGCTACGGCATCCGCAACACGGTGTCGCTGCTCAATATGCGCCAGGTTCTGGACAACGCTCTGTCCGTCACCATCGCCGGCGTGAAGATTCCGATTCTGACCTTCGCCATCATCGCGGTGCTTTGCCTGTTTGTGACCTGGTTCCGCAAGACAAAGCTCGGCCAGGACATGCGCGCTGTCGGCCAGAACATGGAAGTGGCCCGCGCCGCGGGCATCAATGTGGAGCGCACCCGCCTTATTTCCATCGTGATTTCCACGGTTATCGCCGGGTTCGGCATGATTATCTACCTGCAGAATATGGGCAACCTCTCCACCTACTCCTCGCACTCTCAGATCGGTATGTTCTGCATCGCCGCGCTGCTGGTCGGCGGCGCGAGCGTCGACAAGGCCAACATCGGCAACGTGTTCCTGGGCGTGATTTTGTTCCACACGATGTTCATCGTCGCTCCTTCCGCCGGCGCGAAAATCACGGGCGACTCCATGATCGGCGAGTACTTCCGCGTGTTCATTTCCTACGGCGTCATCACCGTCGCCCTTGTGATGTATGAGGCGAAGAAGCGCAGGGCAAAGAGCCTGGCGGGCCACAAGCTGGCACAGGACCAGCTGACGGAAGATAAGGAGGCAGCGCAATGAAATCAAAACGCACGCTGCTGATCCGCCTGGCTGTCGTACTGGTTCTGATCGCCATCGGCGCTGTCATGATGGTCATCGGGCGTGGGCACACCGTCTATTTCGACAATGTTGCCCTCGATTACAACGGAACCCATTACGACGCCCTGTACAAGGTCACCGTCTACGTCAAGGACAAGCAGGTCGCAAAGCTCTACGCGAAAGAGCGCGGCATGGCAACATGGATTGGCCAGAACTTTAGTATGACGCTCGAGGTCATCGAGACAAAGGGCGGAGACGAAGAGGTCCACACAATCCATGTCAAGCTCCCTTACAACATGGACGGAATCGTTCTGAACCTCCCCGCTCTGCTGCAGGGCCTGCCGGAAGAGGCCTATCTGAAGGAGTTTGTCTCCAATGTGCCGGAAGTCCCCGTGGAAGAGGAACCCGGTTCGTCAGACGAGTTCGATTTCGGCGCGGATTTCTAAGAGCTTTAATATCAGGACAGCCCGGACTCCCCTGCCCGGGCTGTCTTTTCACTCCCGAATGTTTGAAATGGCGGCTCATACAAACTCAGATTAGTCCCTATAAAACAGCCCGGGCGCGTTTGAAGCGCCCAGGCTGTTTTTTCGTTTTTCTGCCTAATTCTTTGCGGGCAGATGGACTGGCGTTAACTCCTCTTCGCCTTCCGGTATGATGCTGGTAATCAGATACAGGCACGCGGTGGCGGCCCAGCTGGCCCAGGGCCACCCGTCCGACGCGACGGGCCCCGGCATGATATAAACCGGCTCGCCGGTCGCGGGGTAGATATCCGTCCGGGGCGGGAAGCCCAGGATGCAGCCCTTTTCCTGCGCGTGCGCGGCAAAGCGCCGCGCGATGAGCGCCGCCTCCTTTTTCTTCCCGGCGAGGTTTAACCCGCAGCAAATGTATGCCTGCATCGGCGCCACCACGCGGCCGTGGACAAAGGTACGGTGCCCCCACGCGCAGTCGGTGCTGCGCAGGCTCTCGGAGGCAAGGCCGATTTCCGTCAGAAAATGGCCCTCTTCGAGAAGCTGCTCGGTAATGCGGTCGATGATCTGCTGCGGCAGGCGTTTGCCCAGTATGATGGGCAGGTAGCAGGCAAGCGACATGCTGTCCACCGGCCTGCCGTTGTGCTTGGTGACGAACTTATCCCCGTCCCAGAACTCTTCGATGAGCGTCTGCAGGAGCTTTTTGCTGCGCGCCTTGTATGATTTAGCTTCCTCCGTCTTTCCGCAGCCCTCGGCAAGATAACCCGTCATCTCGAGCAGCAAAACCATAAAGGCCAGCAGATCGGGGTTGATGGTGGGGAAACCGTCTTTAAAGACCGTCGCGTCGTCCCAGCCGGTGTCGTTCGGCACATCGACGCTCAGCACATCGTCCCCGCGCCCCGCGGAGCGATAGGTCGCCCAAAACTCCGCCCATTTGGCGAATTTGGGATACATCCTGGCGCACTCCGCTTCCGTCAGAAAGCTGTCTCCGGCCTTGCTGATGAGGTAATCGAGCGCGAAGCCCTGAGTGGGCGGCTGGATGCTGCCGGCGTTGTACGACATGAACCCGACGCTGCCGGGCAGCTGGCCGGTGACCTCGTTCTGGAAGTCGAACAGGCTGCAAATCAGCCTCCAGCCCTCCTCCGGTTCGCCCAGCATGATCGCCCCGTGAAACGCCTGCTGCCAGGCCATCGCCATGCCCAGGTACTCGTAGTGCATTAAAACCATCGGCGATTTGAACTGGCCGCCGGAATCGGGCCCCACGCGGCGCGCCCACACCGTGTGAACGGCGTAGTCAAAGAGCTGCTCGAAACCTTTGGCAGGCTTCCTGTAGTTCTGATAGAACCGGGTCAGGCGATAGTAACCGTCCATTCTCAGCGCTTCGGGCGTGGGATACTCCTCCGGGAACCCGTCAAACTCAACCATATCTTCATGCAGGGCAAAGTCGAGCTCGCCGTTTTCGTCAGGCAGCAGGTCTACAGTGACAGACGTATAAACGCCTTTTTTATTCTGGGGAGCCTTCACACTCACGCGGCCCTTGAGCGGCCGGAAGCGCAGCTTGCCGTATGTACCGTACGTCAGCTCGGTGCTCCCGTCCGGAAAAGTGCACACGCCGTGACACGCGGCGGGGCTCATATTCGGGCCCGGCTTGTAGGTGTCGGCCTCAAAGCGCAGTCTCAGCCCCTTCTTCCCAAGGATACGGGCGTAGTCGCCGTACGCAAAAATCAGTTCG
>JAAYMC010000050.1 GCA_012521555.1 Clostridiales bacterium | reverse complement strand
CCCCTCGGCGAAATCACGCCGTACTGGACGGTAGACGAGTACGAGGAATTCGTGCGGCTCCTCAAGGAGCTGCTTGCCTCCAGCAGCATCCGCGACGCCGTCGAGATTAAGCTGGACGACCGCGGCGTCGTCATCTCCTTTAAAGACAACGCCCTTTTCCGAAGCGGCCACGCGGAGCTCGACAAACCGGCTCTTGAGATTATCGACAAAATCGGCGAGCTGCTCACACAGGTCAACTACTCCTTTATCCTTGTGGAGGGCCACACGGACACAGACCCCATTAAAACAGCCCGCTACGCCGACAATATGGACCTGAGCACCCAGCGCGCCGCGAACGTCTGGCGCCGCCTTGTGGCAAAGGGCATCGACCCGAAAAAGAGCGCCGCCATCGGCTACGGGGAATACCGTCCCGTCGCCCCGAACGACACGCCCGAAAACAAGGCGAAAAACAGGCGCGTCGTCGTGACAGTATTGCGCGCCGAGCTCATCGCGTCCGACCAGTTCGTCCTCTCCGAGTCCCTCGGGAAAACTTCCAATTAAATCAAAAGCCGCCCTTCCGGGCGGCTTTTTCCGCTCCTGCCGTATTGAAACCGCTGCATTTCACGCCCCGTCCCGCTCTCCTGCGCTTTCCCCGCCAAAGCCCGGAAACGGCATTCCAAAAGAAACGCGCGCGAAAGGGCAAGTGCGCAGCGCGCAAAAGCGCGGCGTCGAACGAGGCGCGCAAAACGGCTCCCCAAAACCGCGCAAAAAACGCCGCCCTTGCGGGCGGCGCTTCGCTTTCCGCCGTGTCTGCGCTCATATAATGCAGGCCGTGCCGCGCCGCGGCTGCGTTCACAATACCGCAGGCATCACCGCGCCGCGGTTAAGTGCGCTAAATGAAAGCCCCTTCGCGCTTTTCCTCCGGATGGGGGCATCTTCCCTGCCCCGCTGTCCGATATATTTCTAAACGGCGGGCTTCAGGCCGCTCAGACAATTTCTCCTCTCCGCACGCGCCGTCTTGCCGGAACGGCCGCTGCCCCGCGATAAAGCGCGAAAGCCGCCCTTTCGGGCGGCTTTTTGGCTTTTCGAAAAAGCGCGGCTTAGTAGTTTTCCGAGAGCAGCTGGAAATACGCGCGCGGGTGGGCGCAGACGGGGCACTCCGCCGGCGCTTCGGGGCCCACGAAGATGTGCCCGCAGTTGAGGCACTGCCAGACGACCTCGTTGTCCTTCTTGAACACTTTCCCGTTTTCCACGTTGGCGATGAGCTTTCTGTAGCGCTCCTCGTGGAACTTCTCAATTTTCGCCACGCCCTCAAACTGCTTGGCGATCTCCTCAAAGCCCTCTTCGCGCGCCACCCTGGCAAACTCAGCGTACATATCCGTCCACTCGTAGTTTTCGCCGGCGGCGGCGTCCTTGAGGTTTGTGAGCGTGTCGGGCACCGCGCCGCCGTGCAGCAGCTTAAACCACAGCTTGGCGTGCTCCTTCTCGTTCTCGGCCGTCTCCATAAAGATGTTGGCAATCTGCTCGTATCCGTCTTTCTTAGCCTGAGAAGCGTAGTATGTGTATTTCGTTCTGGCCTGCGTTTCCCCGGCGAAAGCCGCCATGAGGTTGTCCCACGTCTTGCTTCCTTTCAGCTCTTTGCTCATCATTAAACACTCCTTTGCAAAGATAGTTTATATACATCCGGTCTTCAGGAGGAGACTGTGTATATTGCCATTATATACATCTTGTCCCACTTCGGCAAACGAAATCCTGCGGATTCGTTACAAAGTACATAAAAATCACTTGTAATTACGCCGAATATTCAGCCGAATATTCATATATTTGCTGGTTGAAAAAACTGTCTTGTCCTTGTAGAATGTTAAGAGGCGGCTATTGTGCATTTTGACACAGCGCAATCTGTTTCACCCGCATCGGCTTGACGGTTTCGTTGGGCCGTTTTATTCCGATTGCGGCTGCGCGCTTAATTTATGCGTCGCAAAACAGCCCGAACAGCTGCGTCCTGTTGCGCACCTTCGTCTTCGCGTAGATGTTGGACAGGTGCTTCGACAGCGTCGCATGGGTGATGTACAGCTGCTGGCACATCTCCTCGCTGCTCTTGCTGCCGCAGATGAGGGTGACAATCTCCGTCTCCCGCTTCGTCAGGCCGTACTGCGCCGCCTTTTTGGCGATGCGCTCGGGCTGGGCGAGCATCCGGGAGCGGCGGGAGCGCCCCTCGAGAATGCTGAAGAACTTCCGCTCGAGCGGGTCTTTGAGCGTGTTGAGGATGTAGATGTCCCGCGCGGAAAAATCCTCGTCGTTTTTCTCCCTGAACAGGCCGAGGACGGCGAGCGGGCAGTCCTTGTGGACAATCGAGATGAAAAGGCCCCAGTAGATGTTCTTCGGCTGCCAGACCTCGCGGTAGACGCGCGTCTTTTCCATCTTGGCCGGCGAGATGATGTCCGACTGGCGGAAGACGCTGCTGTACGGCGACATGATAAACTCGTTCCAGTGGGGGTAGTCGCCCTCCATGAAAAACGCGTGGTCGCTGCTGTCGTCGACGGGTTCCGTCGATTTCGGGTTTGACAGCTTCACAAGCCCGTTTTCGCGCGAGGCTTGGAAGATGATGCCCGTTTGATACGGAATCAGCGTCCGGATCTGCTGGAGGAGGGTGTCGCACAGCTCCTGATACGTCTCGCAGTAGTAAAGGCGCGTGACCATCTGGAGCAAAAACTGCCACTCATAATCAAACAGCGTTGAACTCATCCCCGTATCACCTTCCCCTTCGGCCGTTTTGGCGCGCCTCTAAAGCTTTTACCGGATTTTGCGGTGTTCTCACCGCCGTTCATACCTATTATTGAGTATGAACCTATCCGTAAATTAGCACAAATCCTGAACATATTCAAGAAAGAGTATGAAACAAAATAATTCACCTTTTTTAGAGAAGTTTTATAATGAGCATGTACAACATGCTGTCAAATCGCGGTCTCCGGTTGTGTAAATCTAAAAACACACGTTGAGCGTTTCTTAAACTCTGTCAATAAAGCATAGGAGGAAGTATAATGATTTTTTCTGAAAAGCATGAGCTTATTCGGAAACTGGCGCGCGACTTTGCGGAAAAAGAATTGACAAAAGACATTCTTGACCGCATTGAGGAGACGAACGAGTACCCGAAAGAGCTCCTCGACAAAATGGCCAAAGCCGGCTTCTTCGGCATCAAGACGCCGGTCAAATACGGCGGCCAGGGTTCCGACATGTTGTCCTACGTCCTCGTCATCGAAGAGCTCGCCCGCGTGAGCGCCGTGACGACGGTCTGGGTCTCCGCGCCGAACTCCCTCGGCGGCGGCCCGCTGCTGCTCGCCGGCACGGAAGAGCAGCTCCAGAAATATCTCGTCCCTGTGGCCAAGGGAGAGAAGATCATGGCCTTCGGCCTGACCGAGCCGAACGCCGGTTCTGACGCCGGTGCCACCAGCACAACCGCAGTCCGCGACGGAGACTACTGGATTCTCAACGGCCGCAAGACCTTCATCACCCACGCTCCCGTGGCTGACTACTGCATCATCTACGCCAAGACGGACAAAACCCAGAAGGGGTCCCGCGGCATCTCGGCTTTCATTGTCGACATGAAGCTCCCCGGCGTGTCCCTCGGCAAGCCCGAAAAGAAGATGGGCCTGATCGGCGCCCCCACCTCCGACATTATCCTTGAGGACGTCCGCGTCCACCAGAGCGATATGCTCGGCGAAGAGGGCAAGGGCTTTACCAACGCCATGAAGACGCTCGACATCGGCCGTATCGGCGTTGCCGCCATGTCCATCGGCGTGGCGCAGGGCGCGCTCGACGAGACGATCAGGTACGCCAAGGAGAGAAAGCAGTTCGGCCGGAGAATCGCCGACTTCCAGGAGATCAGCTTCATGATCGCCGACATGGCCACGAAGCTGCAGGCGGCCAAGGAGCTCGTCTACAGGGCCGCTCAGCTCAAGGACATGAACAGCCCCGATGCCACCCAGGCCGCTTCCATGGCGAAGTACTACGCCACCGAGGTGTGCAACGAAATCGCGGCGAAGGCCGTTCAGATCCACGGCGGCTACGGCTATATCAAGGAGTACAAGGTTGAGCGCATCTACCGCGACTGCCGCGTCTTCACGATCTTCGAAGGCACCAGCCAGGTACAGAAGATGGTTATCGCCAACACGCTGCTGAAGAAGTAAGGAAAAGGAGTATCGTCGTCTATGAAAATCATTGTCTGTGCAAAACAGGTTCCCGATACGAACGAGGTCAAGATTGACCCCGTAAAAGGCACCCTCATCCGTGAAGGCGTGCCGTCCATCCTCAACCCCGACGACGCCAACGCGCTCGAAGCCGCGCTGCAGATTAAGGACAACAACCCCGGCACCACGGTGACCGTCATCTCCATGGGCCCGCCGCAGGCTTCCTACATGCTGCGCGAGTGCCTGGCCATGGGTGCGGACGAGGCCGTCCTTCTCTCCTCCCGTGCGTTCGGCGGCGCCGACACCTGCGCCACCTCCACGGCTCTTGCCGCCGGCATCCGCAAGATCGGCGACTTTGACATCATCTTCGCCGGCCGCCAGGCCATCGACGGCGACACGGCTCAGGTCGGCCCGCAGCTTGCGCAGCGCCTCGGCATCCCTTCCGTGACGTACGTCCAGAAGATCCGCGAAATCAAGGAAAACTCCGTCGTTGTGGAGCGCGCCCTTGAGGACGGCTACGAAGTCATCGAGGTTCAGAGGCCCTGCCTGCTCACCGCCATCAAGGAGCTCAACGAGCCCCGCTACATGACGATTTTCCAGATTGAAGAGGCCTACAAGAAGGAAATCAAGATCTGGGACGAAAACGATGTCAACGTCTCTCCCGACGTGATCGGCCTGAAGGGCAGCCCGACGCAGGTTTTCCGCAGCTTTACGCCCCCGCCGAAGGGCAAGGGCGAAATGCTCACCGGTACCGTCAACGAAATGGTCAACGCGCTCATCGCGAAGCTGACCGAAAAGCACGTGCTGTAATTGGAAGGGATGTGACATAAATGGCTGTTAGAATTATTGAAGAAAAATGCAAAGGCTGCACCAAGTGCGTCAAGGCTTGCCCCTTTGAAGCCATCTCGATGAATGGCAAGCTGGCCGACATCGGCCCCTCCTGCACCAACTGCGGCGCTTGCTTGGACGTTTGCCCCTTCGGCGCCATCGAGCAGGTTGATGACGGCAAGCAGGGCATGGATATCACGAAGTACCACGACGTGTGGGTGTTCGCCGAACAGCGCGACGGCGAGCTCATGGGCGTTTCCATCGAGCTCCTCGGCGAAGGCAAGCGGCTTGCCCAGGAAATCGGCTGCAAGCTCTGCGCCGTCCTGTGCGGCGAGAACGTCGACCACCTTGTGGACGAACTGTACGAGTACGGTGCCGAGAAGGTCTACTACGCCAGCGCGCCCGAGCTCAAGACATACAACACCGACGCGTACACGAAGGTCATCTACGAAGCCATCATCAAGTACAAGCCCGAGATCGTCCTCCTCGGCGCCACGCACATCGGCCGCGACCTCGGCCCGTGCCTGGCCGTCAAGTGCGGCACCGGCCTGACCGCCGACTGCACGAAGCTGGACATCGACCCGACGGACAAGAAGCTCATGCAGACCCGTCCGGCCTTCGGCGGCAACCTCATGGCGACGATTCTCTGCCCGAACCACCGCCCGCAGATGTCCACGGTCCGCCCGGGCGTCATGAGCAAGCCCGAGCGCGTCCCCGGCGCCAAGGGCGAGCTTGTCAAGCTCGACGCCTCCTTCAAGGAAGGCGACATCCGCATGAAGGTCCTCGAGGTTGTCAAGGCCGTGACCGAAAAGGTCTCCCTGACGGACGCGAAGGTCATCGTCTCCGGCGGCGCCGGCCTCGGCGGCCCCGAAGGCTTCCAGCTCATCAAGAAGCTGGCTGACCGCCTCGGCGGCGTTGTCGGCGCCTCCCGCGCCGCTGTCGACGCCGGCTGGATCGACCACAGCCATCAGGTCGGCCAGACGGGCACGACGGTCAAGCCCGACCTCTACATCGCCTGCGGCATCTCCGGCGCCATCCAGCACCTGGCCGGTATGCAGACGTCGAAGATCATCGTGGCCATCAACAAGAACGAGGACGCCCCGATTTTCGAAGTGGCCGACTACGGCATCGTGGGCGACCTGTACAAAGTCATCCCCGCGCTGCTTGAAGCGCTTGGATAAAGAAGCCTCCTGTGCTTACAAAAACCCGCCGCGCCAAAAGGTGCGGCGGGTTTTTTTGCCTTTTTCGGCATGCCGGCGGCCTCGGCTGGCAAAATTTAGGCGCAAATAACGCGTATAAAGCGCGCATACTATCGTCGGAAAGAAACCTTGCCGCAACCGCCGGCAACTGTATGGAGAGGAAAAATGAAAAGGAAGCACACTGTCATCCGGCTTGTCTCGCTGCTGCTTGCGCTGTGCCTTGCCGGACTTGGGGGCAACTGCAGCGCCGCCAGCGGCGTGTACACCGTCCAGAAGGGCGACTCGATGTGGAAAATCGCCGTCCGGTATGAAATCGGGCTGAGCGAACTGATCGCCGCGAACCCGCAGATTAAAAACCCGGCGCTCATCTACGTCGGCCAGAAAATCAACATCCCCAGCATCGACGACGTCAAGACGCTCGAGGCGCAGGTGGTCGAGCTCGTCAACCAGCAGCGCGTGTGGGCGGGGCTCGCGCCGCTCAAGCACAACTGGGAGCTGTCCCGCGTGGCGCGCTATAAATCGCAGGACATGATCGACAAGAACTACTTCAGCCACACGTCGCCGACGTACGGCTCCCCCTTCCGCATGATTGAGAGCTTCGGAATCTACTTCACCGCCGCCGGCGAAAACATCGCCTACGGGCAGAGGACGCCGCAGGAGGTCATGAACGCCTGGATGAACTCCGCCGGGCACAAGGCGAACATCCTCAGCAACATCTACGACCAGATCGGCGTCGGCGTGGCGAAAAAGGCAAACGGCACGTATTACTGGACGCAGATGTTCATCAAGAGCAAATAGCGCCGCAAGGCGCAAATAAAAAAAGTGTGGACTTAAAGTCCACACTTTTTTTACCGCCGCTTTTTCAGCAGCGTCATGCCGAGCACCAGGCCGCACAGGCCACCGACGATGTGGGTCAGCTGCGAGATGTTGTCCTTCCGGAAGATTCCGTCGACGATCTCACGCCCGAGGTAGAGCGCGATGACGACGAGCAGCGTGATGGGGATGCTGTCGCCCCGCTGCCCGGCAAGGGACGAGAGCACGATGAGCATAAAGACAATCCCGCTCGCGCCCAAAAGCCCCTCGCCCGGGAAAAAGACAAACTCCACAAGCCCGCACACAAAGGCCGTGATCGCCATGGCAAGGAGGATTTTCCGGCTGCCGTACTTCTCCTCCAGCGGCGGCCCGATGACGAGAAGGAGGAGCATGTTGCCGATGTAATGGTCGTAACCGGCATGCCCCAGGACGTGGAGGAAAAAGCGCGGGTATGTCAGCACGTCCGACAGCGGCGCGCGGTAGACGGAAAAGAGCAGGATTGTGCTCCGCCCCTTTGTCAGCTCCCCGAGTAGAAGCGCTCCGAGGGATAAAAGCGCAAACGTGAGGATAACGGGCGCGTTGTAATGAAGCTTGATTTTCACTTTATTCCCTCCGCCTTGTCCGACTCTTTCTCTATCATACCACCTTTTCCCGGCAAGTGAAGACAAAAAATCCGGCGGGAGGCGCATCTCCCGCCGGATTGCTTTCCGTTTTAAGTCAGCCGCTTTATGCTGGCCGCTCCCGCCGCCGCCTGAGCGTAGAGCCAAAGCCCGCCGCTTTCTGCGGCTTTACTCTTCCGGCGCAGCGGCGGCCCCCGCGCCGTGCCTTCCGGCCGTTTTTGCCGCCGCTATAGCCGTCCCGGGGGTGGTTTCCCGCGCGTCCTCCGCGGCGTTGCCGGCGGGCGGCCCGTCCCGCCCTGTCTTCCGTGCCGCATCCGTTAAAAGCCTCGCCGGGCGGCGCTCTCCCGCGCATAAGTTGAGGCCGCGTTTGCCGCCTCTCTGCTTTTCAATTGCTGCCTCTCGCCTTGCAGGCCATCCGCCGCTTCCTGCTCCCGCCGGGAGCCGCGCCGTTTACAGGCCGTACTTCTTATTCCAGCGCTCTTCGGCCTTTTTGATCTGCTCCGCCGTCCAGCCGAAACGCGCAAGATTCGAGTAGTCGCCTGTGTAGTCGGCCGCCTCCAGCGCGCGCCGGTAGGCCGCCTCGTCGGCCTTTTTCGCCGCCTCCTTTTCCTCGCGCGCGGCCTCGGCCCTGTCGAGCCACGCCTTATACAGCGCCTCGAGCTCCTCTAAGTCCGCGTTTGCCGCCGCCTGCGCCAGAGCGCTGTCGTACCTTGCCTTCAGCCCGGCAAGCTCCCTGTCGATTGCGCTCTGGTCGGCCATGTACCGGCGGTCAAGGTCGGCAAGGCTTTTTAAAAGGCTTGTCCCGAACGCAAGCTGCGCCTGCCCGGCCGTGCCGCTTCCGAGCCCGCGGGCCGCGGCGTATTCGTGAAACGCCGCCCGCTCCCGCTCGCTTGCCGCCGCGGCGGCGTCCTTCAGCCCGGCGTACGTCTCCTTCAGCCCGCTCCTTTTCTCCTCAAGCGCCGAGACGTTCTGCCGGTACGCCTCGTCGAGTTTCGCGCGCGCCGAGCGCAGCTTCGCGTCGCGCAAAGCGGTAATGTAGGCGTCGCCGGCCGAAGAACCTGAGAGCGTCGCCGGCCCCGCGCTGATTTTCACGCCGCCGTACTCCGTCAGCTCGTACATCCCGTCGTCCGTGAACACCCGCGAGCCGACGGGCACGCGCGTGCGCCCCGCCGCGTCGGTGTACGTCAGCCCGTCGATGATGTAGCCGACTTTAAGCTCCCCGTATGGGTCGTAGTAATACGTCTTAACCGCCAAAAAGCTCCCTCCTCACTCCTGTCTTTGTCCGCCGCCGGGCGGCGGCGCGCTCATGTTCAGCGCGCCGCCGCTCTGGTCTTTTAAGATATCCAAAAGGCCGCACCGCTCAAGCAGCGCGTACAGCGCCATCGCGGCCTCTTCGCGGGACTTAAACGGGCTCCACGCGCCGCCCTCCGGCTCCCTGTCGCGCCTTTTCGTCATATCCCGCGCATCCGCGCCGCGACGACGATGGCCTTGAGCGTCTCAAGGCGCATGTTGATGTCGTCGGGGTTTGCGGCCTTGACCGTGCCGCCGTTGATGATCTCCGCGTCGAGCAGTTTCCTGACCTCCGGCTTCATCCAGTCCGGCACATCGTCGATGGTGCGGATAAAGGGGTTTATCTTTTCATAAAACGCCT
>JAAYMC010000049.1 GCA_012521555.1 Clostridiales bacterium | reverse complement strand
GGATTCCCGCGCAGCCCGGCATCCCGGAAAAACGCGGAGAGCGCGGGGGATGTAAGAGGCGCTATTGAAACTGCAGGCACGGGCGCGCGACGTGCGGTAGGCTGCGCGGAAAAGCGCGGAGCACGCCGCGCGCGGCAAGACGGCCGCCTGACATCGCGGCAAAGAAAAAACACCGCAGGAGAACCCTGCGGTGTCTGTGTGTTGCTCTTTTAATCGCGCTTTTCGTCGAAGGCGGTAAAGCGCAGGCTGATGTCGAGGGCCTGAGCCGACTGGGTAATCGCGCCGATTGAGATGAAGTCGACGCCCGTCGCGGCCACTTCGCGCAGGTCGCGCTGGCCCATATTGCCGGAGGCCTCCGTGAGGGCGCGCCCGGCGATGAGCTTCACGGCCTGCGCCATCATGGGGACGGACATGTTGTCCAGCATGATGATATCGGCCCCCGCGTCAAGGGCCTCCTGAACCTGCTCGAGGGATTCCGTCTCGACCTCGATTTTCAGCGTGTGGGGCGCGGATTTACGCACCTTTTCAATCGCCGCGGTGATGCCGCCGGCGGCGACGATGTGGTTGTCCTTGATGAGAACGCCGTCGGACAGCCCGAACCGGTGGTTTTTCCCGCCGCCGCAGCGGACGGCGTACTTTTCCAGCACGCGCATGCCCGGCGTCGTCTTGCGCGTGTCGACGATCTGCGCCTTTGTGCCTTTCACTTTCTCCACCGCCTCGCGCGTGCGGGTGGCCACGCCGGACAGGTGCTGCAGGAGGTTGAGGGCCGTGCGCTCGCCGGTGAGGATGCCCCGCGAGGGGCCTTCGATTTCGGCGACGATATCGCCCTTCTTCACCGCGGCGCCTTCTTCAACGCGGGGCGAAAACACGATGCGCGCGTCCACAAGGGCGAACACGCGCGCGGCGACAAACAGGCCGCAGACAACTCCGTCCGCCTTTGCGATAAAGCGGCCGCGGGAGTAGGAGTTAGCGTCGACGCAGCAGTTTGTGGTAATGTCGCCCGTGCCGATGTCTTCGGCAAGGCAGCTTTGGAGAAAAGCGTCAAGGCCGGGGAAGCCGGCGTCGTACGTCATGGTGCATCCTCCCTGTAGTGCGAGCCGATGCTCTCCTTGCGGGCCAGCGCCGCAATCAGAATCGCCCGCGCGACGGTGGCGATGTTGAGCGTTTCGAGGTAGTCGGTCGACTCGTCGAACGTCTGCTCCAGCTCGGCGAGGACTTCTTCCACGCCCTTGAGGGCCGTCTTCATGCCCTTTTCGTTGCGGATGACGTACCCGTGCTTGCTCATCAGGTCCTTCACCTTAAACCGCAGGGCGTCAAGGTCCAGCTTCTTCCGCTCCCGGACGGGCAGGTCGGGGAGGACGGGCGGGCGCGCCTTCGCGCCGGCGTCGAGCGCGGCGTTGATGTCCTGCGCGGCGCGGCGGCCGAAGACGAGGCACTCGAGCATGGAGTTGGAGGCCAGGCGGTTGGCGCCGTGGACGCCCGTATACGCCGCTTCGCCGGCGGCGTAAAGCCCGGGGATGTTAGTATGCCCGTTTAAGTCCGTCTGGATGCCGCCCATGAGGTAGTGCTGAACGGGGCAGACGGGAATCCAGTCCTTGGCGATGTTGATGCCGCGTTTTAAGCACTCCTGGTAAATGGTGGGGAAGCGTTTTTTCAGGAATTCCTCGTCCTTCATGGTGATGTCCACAAAGACGTGGTCGTCCCCCGTGCGCTCAAGCTCCCGGACGATGGCGCGGGCGACGATGTCCCGCGGCGCAAGCTCCGCCAGCTCGTGCTGACCGACCATGAAGCGCACGCCTTCCTTGTTCTTCAGCAGTCCGCCTTCGCCGCGGACGGCTTCGGAGATGAGAAACTCGCGCTCCTCCGGGATGGGGGACCACAGGCCCGTCGGGTGGAACTGGATAAACTCGATATTCTTTATGTTCGCGCCGGCGCGCATGGCGGCGGCGATGCCGTCGCCCGTGGCGACGGAGGGGTTCGTCGTGGACCGGTAGACCTGGCCGATGCCGCCCGTCGCGATCACGACGCGGCCCGTCTCAATCAGGTAAAACGCGCCGGAGTGGTCTTTCACGATGATTCCAGCGACGGCGCCGGTCTCGTCCTTGACGATATCGTAAAAGCAGGTGTTTTCGCTGAACGTGATGTTCGCGCGCTGGGAGACGATGTGCGCGAGCGCCTTGACCGTCTCGCGGCCCGTCGCGTCGCCGCCGGCGTGGACGATGCGGTTTTTACGGTGGCCGCCTTCGCGCGTGATTTCCAGATCGCCGTATTCGTTGAGGTCAAAGGGGACGTTGAGAGAGACGAGCGTCTTGATGTCGCTCGGGCCTTCCGCGACCAAAACGGCGACGGCTTCCTTGTCGCACAGGCCCGCGCCGGCAATGAGCGTGTCCTCGAGGTGGAAGATGGGCGCGTCGTCATGCGAAATGGCGGCGGCGATACCGCCTTGCGCGTACCACGAACTGGACATGTCGATGTTTTCCTTGGCGAGAATCAGGCATGAATACTTTTCTTCAATGTTCAACGCCGTATAGAGACCCGCCAGCCCGGCACCGATGATCACGACATCATACCGTTCTCTTCTCGAGAGCTTGATTGTGCCGTCGATGGCATAAAGCACAGGATCACCCCGGATTTTCGACCGCCGGCCTTTCGCCGGCTGCTTAATCTTTCCCGCGTAGCGCGCTTTCAAGCGGCCAAGGCACTCCACGGCGGGGGAGGCTTGTCTGACTTTTTGCGCAGATACGCTGTGATTGTGACATATTATAGCACCAAGCGTTGTGAACCACAACCACTTTATGTTACAATGCACCGGAGGAAATACACAAGAAATACCGCTTTGGAGTACGCTATGGTCGACATTTCGATAGTTAACATAAAAAAGGCCTTCGAGCAGGGGAAAGACATCCTGGACGGCGTCTCCTTCGACGTATACGAGGGCGAGCGCGTCGGCCTTCTCGGGAAAAACGGCGCCGGGAAGACGACGCTTTTTCGCATCATCGCCGGCGAGCTTGAGCCGGATGAAGGGTATGTCTCAGTCGCCAAAGGGAAGAAGCTCGGGCTCATCTCGCAGATTCCCGTCTATCCCGGCCATTTTACGGCCGAGGACGTGCTCAAAACGGCGCACGCGCGCCTTGTCGCCATCAAAAAGCGCATGGAAGAGCTTGAAGCGCGCATGGCAGGCGACTTCAGCCGCGCCCTGATGGATGAGTACGACCGCCTCACGGCGGAATTTGAGCGCGGCGGCGGGTACGATATGGATTATACCCTCAACGCCGTGGCAAACGGGCTCGGCATCCCGATGGAGCAGCGCCGCCAGCTTTTTTCCACCCTTTCGGGAGGCGAGAAAACGCGCGTCAACCTCGCGCGGCTGATTATCGAGAACACGGACATCCTGCTGCTCGACGAGCCGACAAACCACCTCGACATCCGCGCCACCGAGTGGCTTGAGGAATATTTGGGGAAGTTCAAAGGCACCGTCCTCGTCATCTCGCACGACCGGTACTTTCTCGACAGCGTCGTAAGGCGCACGGTCGAGCTTGAAAACGGCAAGGCCGTGCTTTACAACGGCAGCTACAGCGACTATGCCCGCGAAAAGGAGCGGCGCTATCAAGAGCAGCTTGCGCGCTACGAGCGCGAGCAGGCGGAGGCCAAGAGGCTCCAGGAGGCGGCGGACAGGCTGCACCAGTGGGGGACGGGCAACAAAAGGCTCATGCAAAAGGCCTTCGCCATCGAAAAGCGCATCGAGCGCCTTGCGCAGACGGAGCGGCCGCACCGCGAGAGGGCCATCGCCGCGCGGTTTGGCGAAAAGGAGTTTCGGGGCGACGAGGTGCTCGTCCTCAAAAACGTCTCCAAAAGCTACGGCGGGCGCACGCTATTTTCGGGGTTTGACGCCCTCGTCACCGGCGGCGAGCGCATCGCCCTCATCGGCGACAACGGCTCGGGCAAGACGACGCTCATCCGCATGATCCTTGGCAAGGAGCGGCCCGACACGGGTACCATACGCCTCGGGCCGAGCGTCAAGGCGGCGTATCTGCCGCAGGTCGTCACGTTTGCAAACGAAAACAGGACGCTCGTCGACACGCTCGTGTATGAGACGGGCTGCTCGCCCCAGACGGCACGCAACCGCCTCGGCGCGTTCAAGTTTACCGGCGAGGACGTGTTCAAGCTGGTGCGGGACCTCTCCGGCGGGGAAAAGAGCCGCCTGAGGCTGTGCATCCTGATGCAGGAGGACATTAACCTCCTCATCCTCGACGAGCCGACAAACCACCTCGACATCGCCTCGCGCGAGTGGATCGAGCAGGCGCTGGAGGAGTACGGCGGAACGCTTCTTTTCGTCTCGCACGACCGCTACTTTATCAGCCGCTTCGCCACGCGGATCTGGGAGATTGAAAACGGCCGCATCGCGGACTTTTCCGGCGGCTACGAGGCCTACCGCGCCCGGAAAGCCGCTATGGCTGCCGCCGCGGCGCCAAAGCAGAAACCGGCGGCAAAGGAGGAGGGCGCAAGGAAAAAGCCGGCGAGAGGGCCGTCGTCCGTCGAAAAGCAGCTGCGGCGGCTGGAGAGGGAGATTGCCGCGCTGGAGGAAAAGCTCTCCGAGATTGAAGCACAAAAGCTCGAATACGCCACCGACTACGTCCGGCTCATGGAGCTGGACGAGGAGGCGGCGGCGATATCCAAGGAGCTTGACGCGAAATACGAAGAGTGGGGCGCTCTGGCATAAAGCGGGCGGCGCGGCCGCCCGCTTTTCTTTTTCCGGAGCGGCGCTTCGCGCGAGATCGCCGCAACGGCTGAAAAGGGGCGAAATACGCCCGATACCTTAAATTTTCTTGAATTTTCCGGCTTATGGGAATATAATGCTTTCGCGGGAGCCTGTCCAGTTTTCGCACCATGTAAAAATCGCTTTAAAAAGCGAGGAGGGATAATCTTGGAAAACGTTAAAGGAAAAGTTGCGTTTATCACAGGCGCGGCCAGCGGCATCGGGCTCGGCATTGCCAAGGCCTTCGGTGAAGCGGGCATGAAGGCGGTCATCGCGGACCTGCGCAAGAGCGCCATCGACGAAGTGATTCCCTACTTTGAGGAGCGCGGATGGCCCGTCCACGGCATCCAGCTCAACGTAACGGACCGCGAGGCGTACGTCAGGGCGGCGGACGAGGCGGAGGAAGTGTTCGGCAAGATCCACATCCTCGTCAACAACGCCGGCGTCGAGGTTCCGGCCAACAAAGTGTGGGATATCCCCTACGAAGACATCGACTTTATCACAGAGGTCAACTTCAAGGGCGTCCTCAACGGCATTCACACCATCCTGCCGCGCATCCTCAAGCACGGCGAGGAGGGCCACGTCGTCAGCACGGCGTCGCAGTCCGGCCTGTCCGTCGTTCCGGCCTTCGCGATGTACAACTCGACGAAGGCGGCCATTATCGCCCTCATGGAGACGCTTGCCTGCGACCTTATGGGGACGAACGTCGGCGCGTCGGCGTTCTGCCCCGGGCCGATTGAGGGCAATCTGAGGAACACGTCGAAGGAAGTCAGCGCCATGATGGGCCTCAAGAGGGAGAACAACGCGCCGCCTCCGCCGCGCCGCGTTCCCGAGAGGGGCAACCTGCTTATGGATCCCGTCGAGGCCGGGCGCCGCGTGCTCCGGGGCATCCGCCGGAAGGACCTGTATATCTTCACGCACAGCGAGTTTAAGGACGTCATGACGAAAAAGTGCAACGCCATGCTGCGCGCCTATCCGGACCAGCCCGTCAACGAGGAGTTTATGCGGCTGTTTAGCATCCTCACCGTCAACCCCATTTACGACATGCAGACGCAGGTCCCCGCGCCGGACTGGAAGTAACGCGTTGAGAGGTAAGGAGAATGAGTATGCCCGGTTTCTTTGAGCTGTGGGAGAAGGAGTCTCCCGAAACATATAAGGCGTTTTTCGGCCTTGCCGGCACCCTCCAGAAGCACGCGGGGCTCGACGAAAAGACGTTCCAGCTCGTCTACCTCGGCATCCAGGCGCACCGCGGCGCGAAGGACTCCGTGGCGGCGCACGCGGGATTTGCCAAGAAAGCGGGGGCGACGAAGGAGGAAGTGCTCGGCGCGGTGCTCGTGTCGCTCATGACGGCGGGCATCAACGGCGTGAGCGAGTGCCTCGAGGCGGCCGCAAACGGGTACGACAACGCGTAACCCGCCGCAAAACGGCGTAAAACCTTAGAAAACACAGCAAAAAGCGCCCCGTTTCGGGGCGCTTTCCTCATATTTGCCGCCTGAATGGAGCGCAAAAAACCGGGACAACGATGGATTTGCCTATTGTATTTGGCGCCTTCCTGCTGTATAATAAGCGGTGCCTTAAGCCGCGAAAGCGCGGTGTGATGTGCCGGTGTGTCGGAATTGGTAGACGACCGCGACTCAAAATCGTGTGCTGTAATGGCGTGTGGGTTCGAGTCCCACCACCGGCATGATGAAAAGACAAAGACCAGCCGAATGGCTGGTTTTCTTTATGCAAAAAAGCAGGCGAATGCCTGCTTTTTTATGTATCCCGCGTTACTTTAGGCTCCTGTAATACCGCGCAAACTCCTTGTCGTGCACAAGGATGTGGTCTCTGAGCCAGCCGAACACCTGTTTATTTACTTCGAGCTTCAAAAGGAGCGTGTCGCCCTCGTTTTGCAGGCGCTCTTTGAGCTTTCTGATGATGTCCACATAGGCGGCGTGGTAGCCTTTGTGCTCGGCCGCCTTCGGGTATTTGCTCCTTGCCTGCAGGGCTTCCTCGTCCCGGAAGTGGACGTGCACGTATTCCTCCAAAAACGCGAGCATTTCCACCGTTTTCTTGTCGTTGCTCTTGTCGGAGAGCATGTCGATGCGGCGGAAGAGCTCCCTGTGCTGCGCGTCGATGCTCTCAATGCCTGTTTCCAGCGTTTTATCCCATAACATAATCCGTCACCCCCGTCTGATTTTGTGCGCATTGAACTTGGCCGCATGAGGCTATTATACTCATCGATAAAAATGGGCGGGAAAACAGGGAAAAACGAGAAAAATCTCAGTTTTCCCGGCGTGAAAGGTGCTCGACAAGCGTCCTGATCGCCTCGGTGTACCCGTCAAACCCCATGCCGGCAATCGTCCTGATGCACGCGGGGGCGACGTACGAGACCCTGCGGAACGGCTCGCGCTGAGAGATGTCGGACAGGTGCACCTCCACCGCGGGCAGCCCCACGGCCTTGAGCGCGTCGAGAATGGCGATGCTCGTGTGCGTGTACGCGGCGGGGTTGATGATGATGCCGTCCGCCTTCCCGTAAGCCTCCTGAATGCGGTCGACGATGGCGCCCTCGTGGTTGGACTGAAACAGCTCCACCGCGACGCCCAAGCGCTGCGCCGCGCCGCGGATGTGCGCCTCGAGGTCGGCGTACGTCCTGCGCCCGTAAATGTCCGGCTCGCGAATCCCGAGCATGTTGAGGTTCGGGCCGTTGATCACAAGGAATGTCATAAATGAAGCACCTCCGCTATCTTTCGCGCCGTCTCCGAAACGCTCCTAGCGGATTTGACGGTAAAGTCGCTCCACGCCTCGTACAGCGGCGCGCGTTCGCGGTAGAGCGCCTCGACGCCGTGCTTTTGCGAGAGCGGGCGCCCGTGCACCGGCAGGTCGGAGAGCGGGCGCTCGAGGTACACCGTGACGCTGTTTTGCCGCAGGAGGGGGAGGTTTTCCGGCCTTTTCACAATCCCGCCGCCCGTTGCGATGACGGCCCCGCTTCGGGCACAAAGCTCCCTAAGGACTTCGTGCTCCATTTTGCGAAAGGCCTCCTCGCCGTCCTCGGCGAAAATCGCGGGAATCGTCTTGCCCGCGCGCGCGGCGACAAGCTCGTCGCTGTCGTAAAACGGGCGGCCGGTCAGGTGTGCGAGCGCTTTGCCCACCGCGCTTTTCCCGCAGCCGGGCATGCCGATGAGGGCGATATTCTTCGCCTCCCGCTCGACCGCGCGCGTGACGGACTCCACGACGTCGTCGCTCACGGCAAGCCCCGTAAACAGCTCCGCCGCCCGCGCCGCCTGGCTGACCAGCATGGGCAGGCCGTTTATACAGGGGATGCCGCGCCTTTCCGCGTCGAGAAGCAGCGCCGTTTTGGCGGGGTTGTAGATGATGTCGGCGACGGCTTTGAGCGCGGGAAAAGCGTCCAGCGAGACGGGAGCGGCGCCGTTGCCGGGGTACATCCCGACGGGCGTGGTGTTGACAAGCAGCGCCGCGTCCCGGTGCCGGTGGAGGTTTGAGTAATTGTCCTCGCCGCGGCGGGAGACGACGACAATTTCGCCCGCGCCGAGGTCACGGAGCACGGCGCGCACGGTCAGCGACGAGCCGCCGCTGCCGAGGATAACGCACTTTTTCCCGCGCACGTCCGCCCCAAGCAGGCGCATCAGGTGCAAAAACCCGTCGTAGTCGGTGTTGTCGCCATAGAGCGTGCCGTCCGCGCGGCGGAGTATAGTGTTTACGCTCCCGATGGCCGCCGCTTTCGGGGAGATTTCCGCGCAGAAAGGGATGACGGCTTTTTTGTACGGAATCGTGACGTTCAGCCCCGCGAAAAAGCCCTTTTGGAGAAAGGCGGGCAGGTCGTCCGGGGCGACTTCAAAGAGGGTGTAGGGGTATTCCGCCCCGATGGCGCGCCCGAGAAGGGCGTGGATGCGCGGCGAAAAGCTGTGTCCGAGCTTCTCGCCCAGCAGGCCGTACTGTTTCATGTATATCCCTCAGTTTCAGACGACCTCGCTGTAGCTGCCGAGGTAGCGGAAATCGTCGCAGGAGGACTCAAGCTCGCCGATGAGCTGCGTGAACGCGTCGGAGTAGACGGGCGTGTCGAGGTCGAAGTAGAACATGAACTCAAAGTCGCGGTCGGGAATCGGGCGGCTTTCGAGCTTGTTGAGGTTGATGCCGAGGGCGTAGAAGCGGCTCAACACGCGGTAGAGCGAGCCGGGCTTGTGCGGGACGGAGAGCATCAGGCTCGTCTTGTCGGCGCCCGGGTAGATTTCAAGGTCCTTTGAGATGCAGATAAAACGCGTGTAGTTGTTGCCCTGGTCCTGCACGGCGCTCTTCAGGCACACAAGGCCGTACAGCTCGGCGCAGTAGCGCGAGGAGAGCGCGGCGATGTCCGTCCGATCCGACTCCGCGACGAGCTTTGCCGCTTTGGCGGTGTTTTCGCACTCGATGACCTTCACGCCGGGCAGGGTGGAAAGGAAAGCGGCGCACTGGCTGATGGCCTGCGCGTGGGAGTAGATTTCCTTAATGTCGGACAGGCTCGCGCCTTTTTTCGCCAGAAGGTTGTGGTCCACTTTCAGGCGCACGCTGCGCACGATGTAAAACCGGTGCCGCATCATCAGGTCATAGACCTTGTTGATGGAGCCGGCGGTGCTGTTTTCAAGGGGGAGGACGCCGTAGCGGCAAAGCCCCGCGTCGATGGCGGAAAAGACGCTCTCGAAGCTGTTGCAGAACATGATGTTGGGGTACGTAAACAGCTTCTCGCACGCCAGCTGCGAAAACGCCCCCTCCACGCCCTGGCACGCCACCGGCGCGTTTTTCGGGAAGACGCGCTGCGTCGTCTCCAGCGCCTTTTGGATCTGCTCCACAAGCGTCGAGCGCGGGCGCACGATCGATTCCTGATGCGTGCGGCTCAGTTCAAACAGCAGCGCGTAGAGCGCGGCGGCGTACTGCGCGTACTTTTCAGGCGTGCGGGCGATGATGTCGCTCATCTTCTGGCGCTCGCGGGCGGGGTCGTAGATCGGCAGGCCTTTTTCGGCTTTGCAGGCGGCGATGTCGGCGGAGACGTCCATCCGCTCGATGAAGGCGCGCAGAAGGGTGCTGTCGATTTCGTCGATTTTTTCGCGCAGATAGTGGATGTCCATAATGTTCCCTCCGTTAGACTGTTGCTTCGTTGCTCAAAAGCGCGTCGTAGAGCGCGAGCGCCGCCGCGGCCTCGATGGCGGGGACGGCGCGCGGCACGATGCACGGGTCGTGCCGGCCCTTGACGGTCAGCTGGACGTTTGTTTTATCGCTCAGGCGCACGCTGCGCTGGGGCAGGGCGATGGACGGCGTCGGCTTGACGGCGACGCGGAAGAGAATGGGCATGCCGGAGCTGATGCCGCCGAGGATGCCGCCGTGGTTGTTCGTCTCCGTGCGGACGACGCACCCGTCGGTGTAAAAGGCGTCGTTGTTTTCCGACCCGCGAAGGCGCGCGCCGGCAAAGCCGCTGCCAAACTCGATGCCCTTGACCGCCGGGACGGCAAAGACAGCCGCGGCGAGGCGGTTTTCCAGCCCGTCGAACATCGGGCTGCCCACACCGGCGGGAAGGCCCATGACGATGCACTCAATCACGCCGCCCACAGAGTCGCCGGCTTCGCGCGCTTCGTCGATGACGGACTGCATTTTCTCGCCGCGCGCGCTGTCGAGGACGGGAAAGTCGCTCTCCGCGAGGCGGCGGAGCGTCTCCGTTTCCTCGCCGAGGGGATTAAACGGGCGGTCGGATGCATTCCCGATTGACGCGATGTGCGCGCCGATGACAATCCCCTCCGCCTCGAGCAGCTGCAGGCACAGGCCGCCGGCAAAGCACAGCGGCGCCGTAAGCCTTCCCGAAAAGTGCCCGCCGCCCGAGACGTCCTGAGCCCCGTGGAACTTCGCCTGCGCGGCGAAATCGGCGTGGGACGGGCGGGGAATGTCCCGAATGCCCTCGTAGTCGCGGGGGCGCGCGTCGGTGTTGCGGATAACGGCGGCAAGGGGCGCGCCGCAGGTGGCGCCATTCACGATTCCAGAGAGAATCTCCGGTTCGTCCGCTTCAGACCGCGCCGTCGCATGGCGGCTCCGGCCCGGTGCGCGGCGGAGCATAAAGCGCTTTAGCGCCTCGAAATCGGGCTTAAAGCCGGCAGGGAGCCCGTCGATTACAACGCCGACGGCGGGGGAGTGGGACTGCCCGAAAATCGAGACTTTGAGCGCGTTTCCAAAGACGGATGCCATGGTCAGACCTCCTCGTATAAGCCGCCGAGGGCGGCAAAGTCGCTGAAAAATGCGGGGTAGGATTTGCCCACCGCCCCGGCTTTTTCAATCGTGACGGGCCCGTCGCAAAGAAGCGAGGCGATAGCCGCCGCCATCGCGATGCGATGGTCGCTAAAGGACGAGACGGCCCCGCCCGTAAGGCGCGGGCGGCCGTTTATCACAAGCCCGTCGCGCGTCTCAGCGATGTCGGCGCCGAGGGCGCCGAGCATTTCCGTGACGGCATGCAGGCGGTCGCTCTCCTTATCGCGCAGCCGCCCGGCGCGCGTGACGGTCGTCACGCCTTCCGCGCCGGCGGCGACGGCGGCGAGGACGGGGACGAGGTCGGGCGTGTCGGCCGCGTCAATGTCAATCCCGCGCAGGTTGCCGCGGGAGACGGCGACTGCGTCGCCCTCCGCGCGCACCGTAGCGCCGAAACGCCGCAGGAAATCGAGGACGGCGCGGTCGCCCTGCGGGGAATTGAGGTCTAATCCCGTGACGCGGATTTCCCGCCCTTCGGGGAGGAGCGCGCCGGCGCAGAGCCAAAACGCGGCGTTCGACCAGTCGCCTTCGACGGCGACCTCACTTGGGGAGCGGAAAGCGCCCCGCCCGTTTACATAATACACATTATCCTGAACCGCAACCGGCGCGCCGAACGCCTCCAGCGCCCGGAGCGTCAAGTCGATGTACGGGCGGGACTCCACAGGTTCCGTCACGGTAATCCGGCTTGGCGCGCCGAGTATGGAAAGGGCGAGCAAAAGCCCGGAGATATACTGGGACGAGACGTTCCCCGGAATCGTATATGTGCCGGCCTGAAGCTGCCCGGAAAGATGAAGCGGGCTTTGCCCCTGCGGCGAGAGCGCGCAGCCGTGCGCTTTGAGCTCTTCGTACAGCGGGGAGAGGGGGCGCTGGGGCAGCCGCCCGCTCAGGATGAACTCCGCCTGCGCCCCGAGCGCGGCGGCGACGGGGAGCATAAAGCGCAGCGTCGAGCCGCTTTCGCCGCAGTCGAGGGTGCGCAGTCCGTCGACGGGGCGGGGGATGGGCGAAACGTGAAACGCGCCGCCTGTGTATTCAATGTGCGCGCCGAGGGCGGAAAGGCACCGCGCCGTGGCGAGGATATCCTCCGACGTCTCGGCACAGTGGACGCGCGACGGAGCGTCGGCAAGCGCCGCGCAGATGAGCAGGCGGTGCGCCGCCGATTTCGAGGCGATAGCCTTTACAGTGCCGCCAAGGATCGGCCTTGTAATCCGGATATTCACAGACTTTCACCGCCTTTCGCGGGCACGCCGAGCGCCGGGGCGATGAACGCCTCAAGCGCGTCCACGGGCATCTCGCGGATCACACACTGTCCTAGGGACACGGGAAGCACGAGCGAAATGCCATCGCCGCTTCTTTTCTTGTCGGCAAGGGCCGCCGCGGCCAGCTCCCGCGCCGAAAAGTGCGTGTCTGCGGGGAGGTTGTATTTGATAAGCAGTTCTTCCAGCGCCCGCGCCACTTCGGGCGGGCAGAGCCCGGCGTGCACCGCGGCGCGCGTGATGACAGCCATGCCGGCGGCGACGGCGCGGCCGTGCGGGACGGCGTAGCCCGAGCATTTTTCAATCGCGTGGCCGACGGTGTGACCGAAATTGAGCAGTTTCCGAGCCCCGCTCTCCCGCTCGTCCGCGCAGACGATGTCGCGCTTGATGGACACGCACAGGGCGACAATCTCCTCAAGCTGCGCCGATACGGGCGATTTGAGCCTTTCAAGCAGCGGCGTTTCGGCAATAAAAGCGTATTTGATAACCTCCGCCATGCCGTCTCGAAAGACGGGCTCGGGAAGGGTCTCAAGGAGCGACACGTCGCAGACGACCGCGTCCGGCTGGTAAAACGCGCCCGCGAGGTTTTTTCCCTGCGGCAGATCGATGGCCGTTTTCCCGCCCACGGAGGCGTCCACGGCGGCAAGAAGCGTCGTCGGGATCTGGACAAAGCCGACGCCGCGCATGTACGTCGCCGCGGCAAAGCCGGCAAGGTCCCCCACGACGCCGCCGCCGAGGGCTACGACGGTGTCCGCGCGCGTCAGGCCACACTCCGCCATCGCGGAAAGGAGCCTGAGATAATTCTCCGCGTTTTTCGACGCCTCGCCGCGGGGGATGACGTGCTCAAACACGCGCAGCCCCGCGCTAGACAGCGCGGCTTTGAGGCGCTCGAGGTAAAGGGGCCCCACGGCGTCGTCCGTCACGGCCATGGCCGCATCCCCGCGCAAAACGGGCCTTAAAAGCTCCCCGGCGTGGTCAAGCAGTCCAGCGCCGATGTACACGTTGTATGGTTTCGATGCGAGAACCTTAATCGTTTTCATCGTCCGTCAAGCTCCGCTTTCAGGGCGCGCCCTTCGTCGAGGAGGGCGTGCAGAGTGTCCCGGTCGGCGTTTTCGAGGGCGGCGCGGTATTTCTGGAGCGAGGCGAGGAAGATGTCGAGCTCCTTGAGCAGCGCCTCTCGGTTTTCGATAAACAGCTCCGTCCACATGTCCGGGTTTAAGTACGCCACGCGGGTTAAGTCCTTGTAGCTGCCGGCGGAGTAGCCGCGGTGCTCGCGGGCCGCCGGGCTTTTGATGAAGGCGTTGGAGACGAGGTGGGCCATCTGCGAGGTGTAGGCGATCATCTCGTCGTGCTTTTTCGCGGTGGTGATGGTCAGCCGCCCGAACCCGACGGGGGCGAGCGCCTTCGCGATGCGGTCGAACAGCATGATGTCGTCGTACACCGGCGGGACGAGGATCATGGACGCGCCCTTAAACAGCGTGGCGCGGCTGTATTTGAAGCCCGACTGGTGGTAGCCCGCCATCGGGTGCCCGCCGACGAACACAAACCCGTGCTCTTTCGCGAGGGCAAAGCCGCGGGCGCAGACCGTCTGCTTGACGCCGCAGCAGTCGATGACGAGCGCGCCTTCCGGCAGCTTCGGGGCGATGCTCTCAAGGTACTCCAGGGCTGCGGAAGGGTTTATGGCGAGGAGGATGACGTCGCACTCGGGAAGGCGCTCGTCGGTAAGAGGCCCGTCGCACGCGCCGGCGAGGTGGGCAAAGCCCAAAACGGCGTCGTCGATATCGTAGCCGTAGACGGTGTGGCCGCCGGTCTTGTAGGCCTTCGCGAGGGAGCCGCCGATCAGTCCGAGTCCTACGATGCCGGCCGTCATTCCGTCACCGCCTCGCGGATTTTCCACACGCGCCGCGCCACGTCGGCAAACTGCTCCGGCGTGAGGGACTGCGGGCCGTCGCACAGGGCGCAGAGCGGGTTGTTGTGGACTTCAATCATGAGGCCGTCGGCCCCCGCCGCCGCGGCGGCAAGCGCCATGGGCCTGACGAGGCGGGCCTGGCCCGTGGCGTGGCTCGGGTCGACGATGACGGGCAGGTGCGTGAGCTCATGGAGCAGGGGAACGGCGGACAGGTCCAAAGTGTTGCGCGTGTACGTCTCGAACGTGCGGATGCCGCGCTCGCAGAGGATGACGTTCGGGTTGCCGCCGGCCATGATGTACTCCGCGCTCATGAGCAGCTCCTTGATGGTGTTGGCAAGGCCGCGCTTGAGGAGAATGGGCTTTCTGATTTTGCCCAGCTCTTTGAGCAGCTCGAAGTTTTGCATGTTGCGCGCGCCGACCTGAATGACGTCCACCTCTTCAAACAGGGGAAGGTGAGATGCGTCCATGATTTCCGTGACGATGGGCATGCCCGTGCGCTTTTTCGCCTCGAGCAGGAGCTCGATGCCCTCGGCGCGCAGGCCCTGAAAGTCGTACGGCGAGGTGCGCGGCTTGAACGCGCCGCCGCGCAGCAGCCCCGCGCCCGCCTCTTTGACGCTCTCCGCGACATTCAGAATCTGCTCTTCCGACTCCACGGAGCAGGGGCCCGCGATGATCTGGAAATGCCCGCCGCCGATTTTCCGCCCCGCGACGTCGATGACGGTGTCGTCGGGGTGGAAGGTGCGGCTTGCGCTCTTGAAAGGCTCGGATATGCGCTTGACGGACTCGATGATGTCAAGCCCTAAGAGAAGGTCGATGTCGATCTGGCTTGTGTCGCCGATGAGCCCCAGGATCGTGCGGTATCGGCCGACCGAGATATGCACATCAAGCCCCCGGCTCTTCAGCCAGGCGACTAAATTGTCTATCTGCTGCTGTGTGGCTCCCGGTTTTAAGACTGCAACCATGATAAAACCTCCATTTACTCTCAAAAACATAGTCTCTGTTATATTTCCCAGCAGGGCGGGCCGGCCGTATCCCGCCGCCGGGATAAACAAAAGGGGTTGTGCAGCGATTTACACTGCACAACCCCGAAAATACACGTTGGCGAATATATGTCTTCTTATGCCAGTATGCATTTTGCGTTTTTTGCAGCATAAATCGCTTTTACTTTTCTGAAAAAGTAAAAGTAAAAGTAATAGTATTCAGCTGCAAAAAACGCCTTGAACATGCACATGACCTCTCAGGAATTTCTTTCAAAAACCATAACACAGAAAAAAATTCGTGTCAAGCTCCTGATAAAGTTTTTCTTTCGGCCGTTTTTTGACTTGACAACGCGGGTAATAGGGTGTATTATCCAACCATAAAATTAGTTAGATAAACTAACAATCGCCTGATGACGAGAAAGGCTGGGGAAAGCATGCAACCCTTCGAGCGCAAGCTCAACGAGATGCTTGTCGAGGTCTACCACAACATCCTGCGCGTGGAAGAGGAGTTTCTGCGCAACAACCACAGGCTCAACCTCACCATCCGCGAGATGCACCTCATCGAGTGCGTCGGTTCGGACAGGGAAAACGGCAAGACAATCAGCGAGATTGCCGATTATCTGAAGGTGGCGAAGCCATCGGCGACGGTGGCCGTCAGCAAACTGGAAAAGAAAGGGTACCTGCAGAAAAGCGGCTGCGAGTCGGACGGGCGCGTCGTCCGCGTGACGCTCACGCGCGAGGGACGGAAGGTGTTTCTCTATCACGAGCGGTATCACGCGGAGATGGTCCGCGAGCTGAAGGACGAGTTTACCGAGGAGGAGCGCGACATTCTCATGCGCGCCATCGACAAGCTCAACAAATTCTTTGAAAAAAGCGCGGGAGCTGAGAAATGAGTTTTCGAGTTTTGGGAACAGGCCGCTGCCTGCCCGAACGCGCCGTCACGAACGCGGAACTTGAGCGGTTTGTCGACACCTCCGACGAATGGATCCGCCAGCGCGTGGGCGTTGCCGAGCGGCGCGTGTGCACGACGGAGACGGCGGCGGACCTTGCCGCCGGGGCGGCGGAGGCGGCCCTTCAGATGAGCGGCGTTGCGGCAAGGGAGTTGGATTTCATTCTATGCGCGACCATCACGCCTGATGACTTGTCGCCCTCCCTTGCGTGCATGGTGCAAAGCCGGATCGGGGCGTCCTGCCCGGCGATGGACGTAAGCGCCGCGTGCAGCGGGTTTGTCTATGCGCTGGAGACGGCCGCGGCGTTCTTTGCGCGCGGGAGAGTCAAGAAAGTGCTCGTCATCGGCGCCGAGCGCCTGAGCCGAATCGTCGACTGGTCGGACCGCAACACCTGCATCATCTTCGGCGACGGCGCCGGCGCGATGGTGCTGGAGGAGGGGGACAATTACCTCGCCTCAAAGCTTACCGCCCGAGGCTGCGACGCCGTCCTCAAAATCCCCGCTTTCGGGGGCGCGTCCCCGTTCTGGGAGGGCGGAGTAGAAAAGCCGTACATTCGCATGAACGGGCAGGAGACGTTTAAGTTTGCCGTGGGCGCGATGGTCAGTGACCTTGAGGAGGTCATCGCCGCGGCGGGGCTAGAGCCGGAGGACATCGCATGGGTGATTGCCCACCAGGCCAACGCCCGCATTATCGACGCGGCCGCAAGGAAGCTCGGTATCCCGTTCGGGCGGTTTGCCAAGAACATCGACCGGTACGGGAACACCTCCGCGGCGAGCATCCCCATCCTCGCAGACGAACTGTGCCGCGACGGACATCTCAAGGACGGCGACTATATCGCCCTGACGAGCTTCGGCGGGGGGCTGACCAGCGCGGCGTGCGTTTTGCGCTGGGGCCCGTAAAAGGAAGTTACAGCCGCTATGGGGCGGCCTTTAGAACATCACACGATTGGAGGCAAAAACAATGGTATTTGAGAAAATCGCGACATTGCTTGCAAACCACTTCAGCATAGACGTGTCTGCCATCACGCCGGAGACGACGTTCGAGTCCCTCGGCATCGACTCGCTGGACACCGTCGAGCTTGTCATGCAGCTTGAGGAGGAGCTGGGCATCGAGATTGAGCTGGACCAGAAGCTGGAGACGGTCGGGGAGCTGACGAAATATGTCGAGGCAAAGCTTAATTGACGGGCGAAAGGACGGCTGGAATGATTAAAACGCCTGTATGCGACCTTTTTGGGATTGAGTACCCCATCTTTCAGGGCGGCATGGCGTGGATTGCCGACGCGCGCCTGGCGGCGGCAGTGTCTAACGGCGGGGGGCTTGGCATCATCTCCGCCATGAACGCCGGGCCGGACTACCTGCGGGAGCAGATCCGCGCCGCCCGGGAGATGACGGATAAGCCCTTTGGCGTGAACATCATGCTCATGAGCCCCTTTGCGGGCGAGGTCGCCGCCGTCTGCGCCGAGGAAAAAGTCGCCGTCGTGACGACGGGGGCGGGCAACCCCTCGAAGTACATGCCTATATGGCTTGAGGCGGGGATTAAGGTTGTGCCCGTGATCGCCTCCGTCGCGATGGCGAAGATGGTCGCCCGCGCGGGGGCCGCGGCCGTCGTTGCGGAAGGCACGGAGAGCGGCGGCCATATCGGCGAGACGACGACGCTCGTCCTCGTCCCGCAGGTGGCCGACGCCGTGGACATCCCCGTCATCGCCGCCGGCGGCATCGGGGACGGGCGCGGCGTGGCGGCGTGTTTCATGCTCGGGGCGCAGGGCGTCCAGCTCGGCACGCGGTTTCTCGTCGCGGCGGAGTGTCCGGTACATGAAAACTACAAAAAGAAGATACTGGCGGCAAACGATATCGCCACCATCGCGACGGGAAGGCGCCTCGGCCACCCGGTGCGCAGCCTGAAAACGCCCTTTTCGCGGCGTTACGCCAAGGCGGAGTACTCCGGCATGCCGGACGAGGAGCTTGAGCAGCTGGCCGTGGGGGCGCTCAAAAAAGCCGCCCTTGAGGGCGACGAGGAAAACGGCTGCTTCCTCGCCGGGCAGGTCGCCGGCATGATAAGGCGCGAACAGCCGGCGGCGGACATCATCCGCGAGATCTTCGAGGAGGCCGAGCAGGTTCTCAAAGGGGCGGGCAGATGGGTCGGATAGCGTTTGTTTTTCCCGGTCAGGGCGCGCAGACTCCCGGCATGGGGGAAAGCCTGTATCGCGCAAGCCTTGCCGCCCGGGCCGTCTTTGACATGGCGGAGAAAATCCGCCCGGGGACGACGGCGCAGTGCTTTTCGGGGACGGAGGAGGAGCTTGCGCGGACGATAAACACCCAGCCGTGCCTGTATTGCGCCGATCTGGCTGCGGCGAAGGCCCTGATGGAGAAGGGCGTCAAGCCCGATATGCTCGCGGGCTTTTCCCTCGGCGAGCTTGTCGCCCTTGCCGTCTCCGGCGCCGTGACGGAGGAAGAGGGGCTTCAAATCGTCATGAAACGCGCCGGGCTCATGCAGGAGGCGGCGGAGCGGTCGGGCGCTTCGATGGCCGCCGTGGTGAAACTCAACAATGAGACGGTGGCGCAATTGTGCAACGAATTTGAACAAGTCTACCCCGTGAACTTCAACTGCCCCGGGCAGGTCGTCGTCTCGGGCGCGGCGGAGGAGATGGAGGCGTTTAAGTCCCGCGTCAGGGAGGCCGGCGGGCGGTGCCTGCCGCTGAAAGTGGGCGGGGGCTTTCACTCCCCCTTTATGCTCCCGGCGGCCGAGGGCTTCCGCGCGGCGCTGGAGGCGTTTTCGGTGGGCGCGCCGCAAATTCCCGTCTACTCAAACGTCACCGCGCTGCCGTACGGCGGCGGCGTAAAGGCGCAGCTGGCGCGGCAGATTATCAGCCCCGTCCTCTGGTCGCGCACGGTGGAAAACATGCTCGCCGCGGGCGCGGACACATTTATCGAGTGCGGGCCGGGCAGGGTGCTTGCAGGCCTGATTGCCCGCATCACGGATAAAGCGCGCGTCTTTTGCGTGGAAGACGAAGAGACGCTTGAGAAAACCCTTTCGGAGGTGTAGATGTGCTGATAGGCAAAGTGGCGCTGATAACGGGTGCCTCCCGCGGCATCGGGCGGGCCATCGCGCTGAAATTTGCCTCCCTCGGCGCGGACGTCGCCGTCGTCTACGGCGGTACGCGCGCGAGCGCGCTGGAGGTCGCCGGTATCGCGCGGCAGTATGGCGTGCGCGCGGAGGTCTTCCAGTGCGACGTGTCCGATTTTGCATCGGCGGGCAAGACCGTCGCCGCCGTCAGGGAGGCGCTTGGCACGATAGACATCCTCGTCAACAACGCCGGCATCACAAAAGACGGCCTCGTGGTCGGTATGCGCGAGGAGGCGTTTGACAGCGTTTTGGACGTCAACCTCAAAGGCGCGTTTAACATGATCCGGCACACAAGCCCGATTTTCATCCGCAAGCGCGCGGGGCGGATTATCAACATCGCGTCCGTCGTGGGGCTCATCGGCAACGCCGGGCAGGCCAACTACGCCGCATCGAAGGCGGGGCTCATTGGCCTGACGAAATCCGTCGCGCGGGAGCTGGCGCCGCGGGGCGTGTGCTGCAACGCGATTGCGCCCGGGTTTATCGAGACGGACATGACGCGCCATCTCGGCGAAAACAACGCGCTTCTTCAGAGCATCCCCCTCGGGCGGACGGGCCGGCCCGAGGAGGTGGCGGAGCTTGCCGCCTTCCTCGCGCAGGATGCCGCCGCGTACATCACGGGCGAAGTGATCCGGATTGACGGGGGACTCGGCATGTAACCGGCGCTTTGCCCGGTCGGACAGGAGGGCTTAAAGATGAACAGAGTGGTTGTGACGGGCCTTGGCGCGGTCACGCCCGTTGGCAATACGGTGGCGGACTTCTGGCAAAGCCTCGTGGAGGGAAGGCACGGCATCGGGCCGATCACGCGGTTTGACACGTCCGCCTTTAAGGTGAAGCTCGCGGCGGAGGTGAAGGGCTTTGACCCGCTATTGTACATGGACAAATCGGAGGCGCGCCGCAGCGACCTCTTCACGCAGTACGCCCTTGCCGCCGCAGCGCAGGCGGTGGAGGACAGCGGCGTTGTCGGCACGGTCGCGCCGGAGCGGCTCATGGTCTCCTTCGGCTCGGGCATCGGGGGCATTTTGTCCCTTGTTTCCGAGCATGAGAAGATGCTCGCCGGCGGGCCGCGGAAAGTCTCGCCGTTTTTAGTCCCGATGATGATTTCCAACATCGCCGCGGGGAGCATCGCCATCCGGTACAAGGCGAAGGGATCGTGCCTGAGCGTCGTGACGGCGTGCGCCACAAGCGCGAGCGCCATCGGCGAGGCGTACCGCTTAATCAAACACGGGTACGCCGACGCCGCCATCGCCGGCGGCAGCGAAGCGGCGATTACGGAGCTTGCCATCGCCGGCTTTGCGAACATGACGGCCCTGTCCGCGGCGCAGGACCCTGACTTGGCGTCCCTGCCCTTTGACGCGCGCCGCTCCGGCTTTGTCATGGGCGAGGGGGCCGGCGCGCTGATTCTGGAGGAGTATGAGCACGCCGTGCGCCGCGGGGCGAAGATTTACGCGGAGATTGCGGGGTACGGCTCCACTTGCGACGCGTACCACATTACCGCGCCGGACCCGCAGGCCGGCAGCTGCGCCCGCGCGATTGCCGACGCGTTCCTTGAAAGCGGCAGCCCGGAGGGTATCGTGTATATCAACGCGCACGGGACGGGCACGCCCCTCAACGACGCCGCCGAGACGGCGGCGATCAAAAAGGCGATGGGCGCGCGGGTGAAAGACGTGCTCGTCAGCTCCACGAAGTCCATGACGGGCCACATGCTCGGCGCGGCCGGCGCGGCGGAGGCCATCGCCGCCATTCTGGCGCTTAAAACAGGCGTCGTGCCGCCCACGGCGGGGCTCCATCAGCAGGACCCGGCGTGCGACCTCGACTGCGTCCCAGTTTCGGCGCGGCGCGCCGGCCCCGTGCTGGCGCTGTCCGTCTCCATGGGGTTCGGGGGGCACAACGTGTGCCTTGCGTTTCGGAAAACCGGCTAGCAAGCGGGAAAGAGGCGATGACATTGGAAATGAGCGAAATCAGGCAGCTGGCCCTTCTCATGCGCGAGGCGGGGTTAAAGCGCCTTGAGTATACAAGCGGCGCCGAGCGCCTTCTGCTCGAGCGCGAGGGCGGCGTCAAAACGGCCGCGGAGGAGGCGGCGCTGAGTAGCGCACCGGCGGAGACGGAGCGCGCGGATGAGAAGCTCTACACCGTCACGTCGCCCATGGTGGGTGTGTTTTACGCCGCGCCGGGGCCAAACGAGCCGCCTTTCGTGACCATTGGGGACAAAGTGGCGCCGGGAGATACGCTCTGCATCATCGAGGCGATGAAGATGATGAACGAGATTGTATCGGAAAAGAGCGGGACGGTCGTGGAGATTTGCGTCGGGAACGGGCAGATCGTCGAGTACGGGCACCCGCTGTTTCGATTGCGGCTGGAGCAGACGGGGGGTTGAGCGGTGAACAGGGATGAAATCATGGCCATCCTCCCGCACCGGGACGCGATGCTCCTCGTCGACGAGGCTCAAATGCGGGACGGGAAGGCGTACGGAACCTACCGCGTCCGCGGGGACGAGTGGTTTTTACGCGGCCATTTTCCGGGCAATCCCGTCGTCCCCGGCGTGATACTCTGCGAGATGCTTGCCCAGTCGGCGTGCGTCCTGCTCAGTGATAAGGAGAGCGCGGGGCTCACGCCGTATCTGACGGGCATTGACGGCGTGCGGCTTAAAAAGCCGGTGCGGCCGGGGGACGTCTTTGAGACGGAGTGCGAGATTACGAAGGCAAAGCCCCCGTTTTACTTTGCGAGGGGGGTCGGGCGCACGGGCGGCGAGGTGTGCGTGAAGGCGGAGTTTTCATTTGCGCTGGTAAGGGACGGGAAATAGAGGGGGAGCGGCGTGTTTTCTAAGATTCTGGTTGCAAACCGCGGGGAAGTGGCCATCCGGATTATCCGCGCCTGCAAGGAGATGGGCATTTCCACCGTCGCCGTCCACTCCACCGCCGACAGGGAGTCCCTCCACGTGGCGCTTGCCGACGAGAGCGTGTGCATCGGTGGGCCCCTGCCGTCCGAGAGCTACCTTGACGCCGGGCGGATTATCTCCGCCGCCCTCATCACGAAAGCCGAGGCCATCCACCCCGGCTACGGCTTTCTCGCGGAAAACGCGCGCTTTGCCGCGCTGTGCAAAAAGCACGGAATTGAGTTTATCGGCCCGGGCGCGGACGTCATCGCCCTCATGGGCGACAAGGACTTAGCGCGCCGCGCGATGAAAAAGGCGGGCGTGCCGGTCATCCCCGGGACGGGCGTTCTGGGAAGCGCCGATGAGGCGAAAAAAGCCGCAGAAGAGCTCGGCTACCCCGTCGTCATCAAGGCGCGCGGCGGCGGCGGGGGGAAGGGCATCCGCGTGGTCAGCAGCCCCGACGCCATGGAGCAGGCGTTTCACACGGCGTCCCGCGAGGCGCAGGAGGCGTTCGGGGACGGGGCCGTGTATCTCGAAAAGCGGATTTACCCCGCCAGGCACGTCGAGGTGCAGATTCTCGCCGACGAGACGGGCAACACCGTCAGCCTGTTCGAGCGCGAGTGCTCCATCCAGAAGAACAACCAGAAGCTCGTGGAGGAGACGCCGTCTCCGGCCGTCAGCCCCAGGCTGCGGGCAAAGCTCATTGACGCCGCGGTGCGGGCGGCCAGGGCGGCGGGGTACCTCAACGCCGGCACCGTGGAGTTCCTCCTCGACAAGGACGGCAACTTCTACTTCATGGAGATGAACACGCGGCTGCAGGTTGAGCACGGCGTCACCGAGCAGGTGACGGGGATGGACATCGTCAAATGGCAGATCCGCATCGCCGCGGGCGTGCCGCTCGACGTAAAGCAAAAGGACATCCGGCTCGACGGGCACTCCATCGAATGCCGCATCAACGCCGGGGGCGTGGGGAAAGTCTCCTTCCTGCACGTGCCGGGCGGACCGCGCGTGCGCTTCGATTCGGCGCTGTGGACGGGCTGCGCCGTCCCGCCGTTTTACGACGCGCTGCTGGGCAAGCTTATCGTGCACGCCGCGACGCGTGAGGAGGCTATCCGCAAGATGCAGGCGGCGCTCTGCGAGCTCGTGATCGACGGTGTGCCGAACAATATCGACGACCAGATAGCGATTTTATCCGACCCGCGCTTTAAAAAAGGCGACTACGACACGTCGTTTTTTGCGTAAGGAGATGAGCGGCCATGGGACTTGAGCTGTTTTTCAGAAAGCCGAAGAACGAGCTGGAAAAAGGCGGGCGGGGCAGGCCCCGCAATGCGGAGATGGAGTACGAGCTGACGGTCGCGTGCCCTGCCTGCGGGTACGAGACGCCGCAGAGCGCGCTTATTGAAAACCTCCACGTCTGCCGCTGCGGGCACTGCTTTCGGATGAGCGCGCGCGAGCGCCTTATGTACCTGACCGACCGCGGCACGTTCACCGAGCTGTGGGGCGACATGGAAAGCGAGGACATCCTTGGCTTTCCGGGCTACCCCGACAAGCTCGAGAGCATGCGCATAACGTCGCGGGAGAAGGAGGCCGTCATCTGCGGCACGGCGCGCATCGGCGGGTGCGCGTGCGCCCTGTTTATCATGGAGCCGTACTTCATGATGGGCAGCATGGGCACCGTCGTGGGCGAAAAAATCACGCGGCTGTTCGAGTACGCGACCGAGCGGGAGCTGCCCGTTTTGGGCGTGACCGTCTCAGGCGGCGCGCGGATGCAGGAAGGGACGCTCTCCCTCATGCAGATGGCCAAGACGAGCGGGGCCGTAAAGCGCCACAGCGACAGGGGGCTTCTCTACATCGTGCTTCTCACCGACCCGACGACGGGCGGCGTGACGGCGAGCTTTGCCATGCAGGGCGACATCATCCTCGCCGAGCCGGGGGCGACGGTGTGCTTTACCGGCGCGCGCATCATCGAGCAGACGGTGCGCAAGAAGCTGCCGCCGAACTTCCAGAAAGCCGAGACGATGCTTCAGCACGGGTTTATCGACATGATTGTCCCGCGCGCCGAGCAGTGGCGCGTCATCTCAAAGCTTCTCATGATGCACCGCAGGAAGGAGGCGCAGGGGTGAGACCGGCGTACGACATCGTCAAGGCCGCGCGGTCGAAGGACCGCCAGACGGGCCTCAACTTCATAAACGGCATTTTTAAGGACTTTATCGAGCTGCACGGCGACCGCCGCTTTGCCGACGACCCGGCGATCGTCGGCGGGCTTGCCATGCTGCAGGGCGCGGCCTACACCGTTATCGCGACGGAAAAGGGGCGGGACACGAAAAGCCGCATCAGACGCAATTTCGCAGCGCCCCACCCCGAGGGGTACCGCAAAGCGCTGCGCCTGATGAAGCAGGCGGAAAAGTTCCGCCGCCCCGTCGTCTGCTTTGTGGACACCTCCGGGGCCTACTGCGGCATCGGGGCGGAAGAGCGCGGGCAGGGGCAGGCGATTGCCGAAAACCTCATGGAGATGATGGCCCTCAAAACGCCCGTCCTCTCCATTCTCATCGGGGAGGGCGGCAGCGGCGGCGCGCTGGCGCTGGCGGTGGCGGACGAGGTCTGGATGCTCGAAAACGCCATCTACTCCGTCATCTCCCCGGAGAGCTGCTCGAACATCCTCTGGCGCACGACGGAGCGCGCCGCCGAGGCGGCCGAGAGCCTGAGGCTCACGGCGGCGGACGCGTACCAGCTCGGCGTCGTCGACCGGATTATCTCCGAGCGCGGGGGCGACGTGCAGCGGATGTTTGCCGCGCTCGCCGCCGACATCGCCGACTGGTACAAAAAAATGCGGGATAAGACGCCAGATGAGCTGACCGAGGCGCGTTACGCGCGCTTTCGCCGGTTCGGCGCAAGGCCCTTTGACGCGCAAGAGGCGGAATGCTGAAAAACCGCGCCGGACGGCACAGACTACCCTGCTCCGTGATTTTCACGGCGCGCGGGATAAGCGGGCAAAACGCGCTTAAAATGTGCATGAAACGCGCAAAATACGGGCATACTGGGGCATAAAACAGCGCTTAAGCACTTGACAGCGCGGAAAATGCACGATATAATTTCTGAATCAGAAAAGACCCGCAGCAGTTTGCTTCGGGCAGGGTAATGGCCCCGCTTTTGTGGAAATCCCGCCAGAGAGTTCGCGTCTGAGGCTGGAAGCGCGATCGGGAGAGTAGTAAGCGGGGGAACGCGTTATCCTTTTTCAGACAACTTTATACAAAGAGAGGGCGCCTTACGGCGTCAATGCGGGTGGCACCGCGGGCAAAACAGTTTGCTCGTCCCGGAAATTATCGCTTGGTAATTTCCGGGATTTTGCGTTATATCCGCTTTTTTGAGACAAAAGGTTATTACAACGATACGAAGGGGCCTTTAGACATGCTGAGAACGCACAAGTGCAACGACATTCGACCGGAACACATCGGAATGACCGTCACGCTCGCCGGATGGACGGACACCATCCGCGACCACGGCGGCATCAAATTCCTCGATTTGCGCGACGAAACGGGCGTCACGCAGGTTGTCTTCCACGACGAAAGCCTGCTGGAGGGCATCAGCCGCGAGGCCGTCATCCGCGTGACGGGCGTCGTCAAGGCGCGCGATCCTGAGACGGTGAACAAAAAGCTCGATACGGGCGAAGTCGAGGTGCACGTCGATACGATAGAGATACTCGGCCCGTGCAAGAGCGCGCTGCCGTTTGAAATCAGGGAGTCGACGAAAACGCGCGAGGAAGTGCGCCTGAAGTACCGCTTCCTCGACCTGCGAAATCCCGAGATACACAAAAACATCGTCCTGCGCGCGAAGGTGCTCAGTTTCCTGCGGCGGAAGATGGAGTCGCTCGGCTTTATTGAAATCCAGACGCCGATTCTCACGGCGTCGTCCCCCGAAGGGGCGCGCGACTACCTCGTGCCCAGCCGCAAGCACAAGGGCAAGTTTTACGCCCTGCCGCAGGCGCCGCAGCAGTTTAAGCAGATGCTCATGGTCTCGGGGTTTGACCGCTACTTCCAGATCGCCCCGTGCTTCCGCGACGAGGACGCCCGCGGCGACCGCTCGCCCGGCGAGTTTTACCAGCTCGACTTTGAAATGGCTTTCGCCGAGCAGGAGGACGTGCTGAAGGTGGCCGAGGAGGTCCTGTACGAGACGTTTACCGCGTTTTCAGACAAACGCGTCTCGCCGCCGCCGTTCCGCCGCATCACGTACGCCGAGGCGATGCTCAAATACGGCACGGATAAGCCCGACCTGCGAAACCCGCTTGTGATATGCGACCTGACGGACTTTTTCGCGCACGTCGATTTCCCGCTGTTTAAGGGCAAGCCCGTCCGCGGCATCGTGGCCGACTGCGCGGGACGCCCCCGCAGCTTCTTTGAAAACTCGCTGAAATTCGCCCTGTCCATCGGCATGAAGGGCCTCGGCTACATTACCCTGACCGACGGGGCTTTCAAAGGGCCCATCGAAAAGTTCCTGACGGACGAGCAAAAGCAGCAGCTTATCCGGGACCTTGACATCCAAAACGGCCAGACGCTCTTCTTTATCTGCGACGCGCCCGGCATCGTCGACAAGTACGCCGGCCAGATCCGCACGTGGCTCGGCGAGACGCTCGAGCTCATCGACAAAGACGCGTTTGAGTTCTGCTTCATCGTCGACTATCCCATGTATGAGCGCGACGAGGAGACGGGCCAGATCGTCTTTACCCACAACCCGTTTTCCATGCCGCAGGGCGGCCTTGAGGCGCTTGAGACGAAAAACCCGCTTGAAATCCTCGCGTACCAGTACGACGTCGTCTGCAACGGCGTGGAGCTCTCCTCCGGCGCGGTGCGAAACCATTCGCCCGAGATTATGAAAAAGGCCTTCGCCATCGCCGGGTACACGGAAGAAGAGCTGAAAAAGCGCTTCGGCGCTCTCTATACGGCGTTTCATTACGGCGCGCCGCCGCACGCGGGCATGGCGCCGGGCGTGGACAGAATGCTCATGCTGCTCGCGGGCGAGGAGACAATACGCGACGTCATCGCCTTCCCGCTCAACGGCAACGCGCAGGACCTGCTCATGGGCGCGCCGAGCGAAGTGACGGAAAAACAGCTGCGCGAGGTTCACATCAAGTTACGCTGACAGCTTGCTAAGACAAGGACAGGAGGAGCTTTGTATGATTTCGCTTGACGAACTGAAAAAGCTTGCAAACCTCGCCAAGCTCTCCCTCGAGGGCGAGGATGTCGACGCGCTGGCGGCCGACATCACCAGCATTCTGGAGTTTGCCAACACCGTCTCCGAGGCCGTTGTGGATCTGCCGAAGGACGAGGCCGCCGGCGCGTACAACCTGCGCGAGGACGTCGTCGCGCCGTCGTACCCGGCCGAGGAGATCCTGCTCAACGCCGCGGAAAAACTCGATACGTACTTCGTCGCGCGCAAGATAGGGGGGACGGGCGCATGATGACGATTAAGGAAATCCGAAAACGCCTCGACGGGGGCGACATCAGCTGCCGGGAACTGACTGAGGCGTTCCTCGACGCGGCAAAGCGGGATAACCCCGCCCTCAACGCGTATATCCGCATCACGGAAGAAGAGGCGCTGCGCGCGGCCGACGCCGCCGACGCCCGGCGCGCGAAAGGGGAGGCGCTGTCCCCGCTTGACGGCGTGCCGTTTATCCTGAAGGACAACATCAACACGAAGGGCATCACCACGACGTGCGCCTCGAAGATGCTCGCCAATTACGTCCCGATTTTCGACGCGTTTATATGGGAAAAGCTCCGCGACAGCGGCGCTATCATGCTCGGAAAGGGCAATATGGACGAGTTTGCCATGGGCTCGACGGGCGAGACGAGCTACTTCGGCGCCACAAGCAACCCGCACAACCTCGATCACGTTGCCGGCGGCAGCTCGAGCGGCCCCGCCGCGGCGGTGGCGGGCGGCCTTGCGGTCTTCGGCATCGGCTCGGACACGGGCGGCAGCGTGCGCATCCCCGCGTCGTTCTGCGGGCTTGTGGGCCTCAAGCCCACCTACGGCGCGATCTCCCGCCGGGGCGTCATCGCCTACGGCTCCTCCCTCGACCAGATCGGCCCCATCGCCGTGTGCGCCGAGGACGCCGCGCTCGTGTTCGACGCGATGTGTGAAAAGGACCCGGGCGATATGACGAGCGTCGGCTCCGAGCCGGTCACGCCGAAGCTCACCGGCAGCGTCGCCGGGAAGAAAATCGGCATGGCCAGGGAGTTTTTCGAGGTCATGTCGCCGCCGGTGCGCGAGGCGATTGAGCGGGCTGTTAAGCTCTTTGAGAAAATGGGCGCGACGATTGTGCCGCTTGAGTTTCCGATGCTCCGCTATACGCTCTCGACGTACTATATCATCGCCTGCGCGGAGGCGGCCTCCAACCTCGGGCGGTTCGACGGCCTGCGCTACGGCTACCGCGCCGAATCAGCCGCCGATCTCGACGACTTTATCTGCCGCACCCGCACGGAAGGCTTCGGCAAGGAAGTGCGCCGCCGCATCCTGCTCGGCACATACGTCCTGAGCGCGGGGTACTACGACGCGTACTACAACAAAGCGCAGCTTCTGCGCCGCGCCATTAAAAACGAGTTTAGCGAGATGTTTAAGAAGTGCGACCTGCTCCTCGGGCCGACGGTCGCCACAACGGCGCTGCAAAAGGGCAGCGGCCTTACGCCGGTGGAGATGTACCAGACGGATATCTGCACCTCGTCGGTCAACCTCGCGGGGCTGCCGGCCATGTCGGTGCCGTGCGGATTTGACGAGAAGGGGCTGCCCATCGGGCTGCAGCTTGTCGGCCCGCACTTCGGGGAGAGCGAGATTTTGAGCGCCGCGCTGGCGTTTGAACGCGAGACGGCCGGAGAATTCCTCAAATCGTCCGGCATGGGGGTGAAGCTGTGATGTTTGAAATGGTTGTCGGCCTTGAAACCCACGTGGAGCTTTCCACAAAGACGAAGATTTTCTGCTCGTGCACCACGCAGTTTGGCGGCGAGCCGAACACGCACTGCTGCCCGATCTGCACGGGCCAGCCCGGCTCGCTCCCGGTGCTCAACAGGCAGGCCGTCGAGTACGCCATCACGGCGGGGCTCGCCCTCGGCTGCCGCATCAACAAGCGCTCCGTCATGGCGCGCAAGCATTACGTGTATCCCGACCTGCCGAAGGCGTACCAGATTTCCCAGTATGAACAGCCCCTGTGCGAGGGCGGCAAGGTCACGCTGTCCAACGGCCGCGAAATCCGCATCACGCGCATCCACATCGAGGAGGACGCCGGCAAGCTCGTCCACCAGGGCGGCATGGCGCTCATCGACTACAACCGCGGCGGCGTGCCGCTCATCGAGATCGTTACGGAGCCGGATTTCCGCAGCGCCGAGGAGGCGACGGAGTATCTCGAAAAGCTCCAGACGATTCTCCGCGCCGTCAAGGTCTCCGACTGCCGCATGCAGGAGGGCTCCATGCGCTGCGACGTCAACATCTCCGTGCGCCGCAAGGGCGAGACGGCGTTCGGCGTGCGGACGGAAGTCAAGAACCTAAACTCCTTTACGTCCGTCGCGCAGGCCATTGAGTACGAATTTGAGCGCCACGTCGACATTATCAGCTCCGGCGGCGTCGTCGAGCAGGAGACGCGCCACTTTAGCGCTGAGGACGGCACGACGTCGTCCCTGCGCGACAAGGAAAACGCTGACGACTACCGCTATTTCCCCGACCCGGACATCATCGAAATCCTCGTTCCCGACGAGGTGCTCGAGCGCCTTCAGGCGGAGCTTCCCGAACTGCCGGACGCCAAGCTCAGGCGCTACGTCAGCGAGCTTGGCATTCCGGAGGACGACGCGAAAATGCTCACGAAGTACCGCCCCGTCTCGGAGTACTTTGAGAAAGCCTCGGAAGGCGTGCAGCAGCCGAAGACGGTCGCGTCCTTTATCATCACGCAGATGTTCAGCCGGATTCAGACGGAGGCCGAGCGCGAAAACTTCAGCCCCGGCACGACGGCCGAGCAGCTTCGCGAGCTTGTGCTCCTTCTCGAGTCGGGCAAAATCAGCCGCAACGTGGCAAAGCGCGTCTTTGCGGATATGCTCGACACGGGCAAAAGCGCGCACGACTTCCTCACGGAGGAGGACCTTGCGGGCTTCGACGCGTCGCAGCTGACGAGCCTGTGCCAGGCGGCCATCGACGAAAACCCGAAGACCGTCGCCGACTACAAGGGCGGCAAGGAGAAGGCGATTAAAGCGCTGGTGGGCGCCGTCATGCGCGCGACGAAAGGGCGCGCCGACGCCATCGCCGTCGAAGCGGAGCTCAAGCGGCTCATCGGCCAGTAATCGCATACAACGCAGAAAGCGCGGCTTTACGCCGCGCTTTTTTATTGTCACCGATTTATTATAATAAGTTGACAATTGCGATGAAGGTGCGTATAATGGCGTCAAAAAAGCGG
>JAAYMC010000048.1 GCA_012521555.1 Clostridiales bacterium | reverse complement strand
TTGAATTACATTAGAAAAGACTAAACCAGCAGGGAAATTATACCAGCAAAAAAGCTAGAAAAGCCCGTAAAATCGGGCTTTTCTAAACTAGGCTAAACTAGATTAAACGTAAAAAGTAAGATTCAGGTTCTAGTGTGCAATACGCACGTGCGGGTTCAAGTCCCGCCTCGCGCACCACAATATAGAGGACTCGAGTGGATCTAATTTTGCGGCCTTGCGGCCGTATAGACTATGCGAAATCAAGGCTGAAATTTATAACCGCTTTGAAATATTTCTTTCCTTTTTTAATTCCTGTCTTTTTTTATTCCTGTTGTCTCTCTCACTTCCTTTTCCGCTTGCTTTGTCCTTACTTAATGTTCTCGTTTGCCCTGGGCGTTTGATGTTTTCCGTCGCTTAATATACGAAATATCGGCTGCAATTTATAACCACGCAAAAATAAAAATGGCAGAGATGGCGGCTTTGACCTCTGCGTATTTGTCCGGAACGGTTTGGGGTGCAGTTCATTTCTGCCGACCATTTTGGCCTTACTGTTTTACTGAACCGCCTAAAGCTTCGCGATTCCTTCTTCCCTAATCGTTGCCCATGCTGTTATAAGGCAGATAACTGTTATTTTAAAATTATAAGAAGGCCATAAATCTTTTTATCTTAAGATTTTGGCCTTCTTCTAGTAGAGACAAGCATGTATTCAGTTCAGTAATAGAAGCTCGTAATCCACTGCCAACAATTCATGGGTCAATTCATAAGCTTCAGCACTGCGATTTCTTTCCGGCCGCCTTTTCTGATTTCAATCGTGTCGCTGTCGTATCTCTTAATCAGCGCTGGGTCAAACAGTTCCGTAAACGCGGTCAGCTCGCCAATTTCTTTAAATCCAAAACCGGCGCTTCTGTAGTGCATGGGAATAATCACCGCCGGATCCACCTTGTCAAGCTCCGCTTTTGCCTGCGCCGCGTCCAGCGTATAATAGCCTCCTACCGGCATCATCGCCGCGTCAAGCGCTCCGAGCTGAGCGACCTGCTCCTTCGTGAGCGGGCAGCCGAGGTCGCCAAAGTGCGCCACCCGAATCCCGTCCGCCTCGAGAACATGGATGATGTTTTCACCGCGCTTTGCCCCGGCAGCATCGTCGTGATAGGTGTGGATCTTTTCGATAGAGAAAGGATTTGGCACGCCGCTGTCGATGATTTTGACCGCATCGGTAAAGCCGTGGTCAAAATGGCTGTGGCTGCAGAGCACCATGTTGGCCTGAACATCGAGCTTTCCAAGGCCGGGCACGGTCCCGGGCTTATAGGGGTCAATGACAATACTAAATCCATTATGGCTGATTCGAAAACAGGAATGCCCTAACCATGTGATTTTCATGATTGACATACTCCTTTTCAGATTTGTCTGTTTTGATTATAGTCCGGCCTGGCAATCTTTTCAACTTACGGAGTGCAATCCCGCAAACTCAAGACTGCGGGGTTTTTCATATTTCCGCGCTTTCAGCGGGTTTAAGGCGCAAAGCAAAAATGTCCCGCGGGCGGTCCCGCGGGACATTTTTTCAGGCACGGATTTTCAGAAAGCCGCTTAGACGCTTGCGGCATGGGCGGCCTTAGCTTGAGCGCCGATCTCTAAGCCTTTGCTGAACGCCTCTTCGTTGAGCGCGCGCAGCTCGGGGCGCTTGGCCCCGATGGTCTTGTGGGCCGCGTCGAGCACTTTATCGGGCGGGAGAATCCCCGTATACCCGATAAACGCGCCCAGCATGCACAGGTTCGCCACGCGCGCGTCGCCCATTTCCCGGGCGATTTCGCCCGCCGGCACCTCCACGACGTGTACGTCCGTCCTGTCCGTCTTTTCCGTGCAGACGGACGTGTCCACAAACAGCGTCCCGCCGGGATTGAGCGCATGCTGGAACTTCTTGAGCGCCATATTGGCGAAGACGACGACGTAATCGCTCTTTTCAGCTTTCGGCGAACCGACGGGCTCGTCGGAAATCGTCACATAGCAGTCCGAGGTGCCGCCCCGCTTTTCCATGCTGTAGGACGGGAAATACGTCACGTACTTATCCGTCGCTTCCATTGCGGCAAGGCAAAGCAACTGGCCGAACACCAAAATGCCCTGTCCGCCGATGCCTCCAATTAAAACCGTATTCTCCATCAAACTACTCCCCCTGTCTGTCAAGTCTGCCGGCTCAAAGCCCCGTCCGGCAAACGCCGCGGGCCCGCTTAAGTAAGGCCCGCTCATAACGTTTTACAGGTTGCGATATACCCCGAGGGGGTACTCGGCCAGCATGCGCTCCTTTGCGAACCTGAGCGACTCAAGCGGCGTGAGTCCCCAGTTCGTCGGACAGTTCGAGACGAACTCGACCATGGAGAAGCCCTTCCCGTCCACCTGGTGCTGGAGGGCGTCCTTCACGGCCTGCCTTGCCTTGCGGACGTTCGGCACGTCGATGCACGTCACGCGCGCGATATACGACGGGCCTCTCAGCGCGCTGAGGATCTTGCACATATCCATGGGGTAGCCATGCTCCTTCGGGTTTCTGCCAAAAGGCGTCGTCGTCGTCTTCATGTCCAGCAGCGTCGTCGGCGCCATCTGGCCGCCCGTCATGCCGTAGTTGGCGTTGTTGATGAAGAACACCGTGATGTTGTCCCCGCGGTTGGCGGCCAACATGGTCTCCGCAAGGCCGATGGAGGCGAGGTCGCCGTCTCCCTGATATGTAATCACAATCGTCTCCGGACTGCAGCGCTTGATGGCGGAGGCCGTCGCGCAGGCCCGTCCGTGCGGCGTTCCGATTGCGTCGAGGTCCATGTAGTTGTCGTTGTTGGCGCAGCAGCCGACGCCGTCGACCATCGCGGTCCTGTCAAGAAGGTCCATCTCCTCGAGAACCGACATGATAATCTTTCCGGCGGCCGAGTGCAGGCATCCGGGGCAGTAGCCGTTGATATTCCGGTACAGCCCCTTGGGTCTTGCGTAGATTTTTTTCATAGCCACTCTCCCCCTATTTCGCGCCGTAGAGCTTCTTCGCGGCTTCGATGATGGCGGAGCGCTCGATGATCTCCCCGCCGGAGCGCAGGCACGTCCCAATCGGCGCGCGCTTGCGGACGACCGCCTCCACATCGTACGTAAACTGGGGCGGGATGGACATCTCCGCACAGAGGATGCCGCGCAGGCGGCTGTAGTCGAGCTGCTCGTAGGCGATCTCCGGGAACGGGTGAATCTTGATGGGCCTGATAAACCCCACCTTGTAGCCCTCCTTGCGGAGGATACTCACCGCCGAGCGCGCGATGCGGGCGGAGATGCCGTACGCCGTGATAATCAGCTCCGCGTCCTCCGTCCCGTCCGTCTCGTACTCGATTTCATCCTTCTTCCACCGCTCGTACATCTCCCAGTCTTCCTTGTTCTTCTGCTCCAGGGGGCATCGGACGCCGAACCGGGTGCCGCAGCGGATTTTGTGTGCTTTCGGGGCGCCGCCTCGCCCGCGGACGGCCCACGCCTCGTTGGCCTTTCTCTCGGCGGCAAGGAACTCCTCCGACCGCATCGGCGGCAGCACGACCGGCTCCATCATCTCGCCGGTAAAGCCGTCCGTGAGGATGTAGACGGGGTATTTGTACTTCTGCGCGAGGTCGAAAGCCCTGTACGTCATGTCGACGGCTTCCTGCACGGTCGACGGCGCGAAGACGAGCATGCGGAACCCGCCGTTGCCCGACGCCTTCGTGGCCTGGAAATAGTCCTGCTGCGAGGGCTGAATCGACCCGATGCCCGGCCCGCCGCGGGAGACGTTGCATATTACGACCGGGATGCACGCGCCCGCCATCCACCCGATGGCTTCGCTCATCAGGGAGATGCCGCAGCTCGACGAAGACGTCATGGCGCGGATACCCGTCGCGCCCGCGCCATAGAGCATCGCCGCGGAAGCCGTCTCGCTCTCCCCCTGAAGGAACACGCCGCCAACCTCGGGCAGCCTTCTGGAGAAGTACTCGGGAATCTCGTTTTGCGGTGTAATCGGATAGCCGGCGAAAAAGCGGCAGCCGGCGCGTATGGCCGCCTCGGCGATCGCCTGACACCCTTTCATGAACACCCTCTCCATCTTCACTCCTCCTTGTACACTTCTATGGCGGCGTCGGGGCAGATCACCGCGCACAGCGTGCAGCCGATGCAGTTTTCCGGATGAAGCGGTACGGCATACTGGTAGCCCTTGCTGTTGACCGCCGAAGTCGTGCCAATGACTTTCTTTGGGCAGGTCTCCGCACAGTACATGCAGCCCTTGCAAAACTCCGGTTCGATTTCGATTTTCGGCATTGTCTCATCTCCTTAACTTACCAATGGCTTTGAGCCACATCAATCGGACGCGTCCTGCCACGGGTAGCGGATATACCGCCTGATCGGGACCAAAACGTCCTCAATCCGGGTAGAAAGCGCGCCGCACAGGTGCTCCATGGCGCACACGAAGGAAATATCAAACCGGCCGCCGAGGATATCCCTGAGCCATATATGCCCTTCGGCGACGTCGTCCGCCGTCGTCTCCATGCCGAAGTTGGGGTTACTGATGATTTGGACGCGGGCGATGCGCGAGGCTTTCGAGATTTTCTCAATCGACCCGGCGATGCTCTCAAAATCCCCCGACCACGCGCAGTACGGGTTGACGACGAAGAAGACGCGGCAGCCGTCCCCGTTTAAATACGCGTGGTACTGCCCGATCATCCTGGCGCCCCGCTCGTTTCCGCCGATGTCGAGGATGACGAAGCTGCCCGGTTCCCTGAGCGCCTCGGCGACGCCGGCGGGCACCGCGGGGACGTCTTCAACCGACTCGGCCGTGTTGGCGTGAAACGCAACGCCGGCCTCTGTGATCTGACCGGCGACGTCGCGCGAGCGAAACAGCGGCTTTGTCTGGTCCATGTCGAAAAAATGGACCTTCCCGCCCGTCTCGTTTTTAAGGCCGATGGCGAAGTTGATGGCAATTTCGGATTTCCCGGAGCCGGATCCCCCCAGGAATACGGCGGCGCTCTTTCCGCCGAGCAGGTCTGTAAAACGCGCAGGCAAAAGCTGAGCCCTCCTTATCGGTTTGCATAGCGGCCGGCCGCGGCAGCATGCCGCGCGGGCGCTTTAAGCATCGTCCATTAGCAATTGAAGTGCATGCATCCACTCATCGGAGAGCGGCATGACGCACTTCAATCGACGCTTATGTCAATGCCAGATTGCTTTCTTTTTCCTCGGCCGCCTTTTGCCGTCCCACGGATGCGGCCAGGATTGAACTCTTGCAGCTTCTCCCTCTGAGTTCCCGCATAATTGCCCCGCGCGCCCGCTTACCCGGCGGAGACGTAGCCTTCCCGCTCTTTCAGCAGGTTCTCGCCGGGCTTTATGCAGTGGCAGGCGACGAAATGGTTCGGCTCTACCTCGAGAAGCGGCGGGTTGCCCGCCTCGCACGCCTCGCACCGGTAATCGCACCGCTTGGCGAAACGGCACTCGTCCGGCGGGTCGATGGGCGACGTGACCTCGCCGCGCAGCTGGATCGAATCCTTGTTCCCGCCGACTTTCGGGACCAGTATCGCCGACAGCAGCGCTTTCGTATACGGGTGCAGCGGGTTGTTAAACAGGATTTCGGAAGGCGCCTTCTCAACGATCTGCCCGAGGTACATCACGATGATGTCGTTGGAGAAATAGTGCACCACCGCGAGGTCATGGGTGATGAACATGTATGTAAGGCCCATTTCCTTCTGCAGCTTCTTGAGGAGGTTGAGAATCTGCGCCTGAATGGACACGTCAAGGGCCGACACAGGCTCGTCGCAGACGATGAACTTGGGGTTCATGGCAAGGGCCCTGGCGATCCCGATGCGCTGACGGCGCCCGCCGTCGAGCTCGTGGGGGTAGGAATTGATCAGGCGCTCGGCGATGCCCACCGTGTCCATCAGCTCGAGTACGCGGTTTTCTATCTCGGCCTTGGACGCCCCCTTCATGAGCTTGTTGAAGATAATCGGCTCGGAGATAATCTCAAGCACCGTTTTTCTCGGGTTGAGGGACGAGAAGGGGTCCTGGAAGATAATCTGCATATCCTTCCGCAGCTCTTTCAGCTCGCGCTTGTTGAGTTTGCAGATATCCCGGCCTTCAAAAATCACTTCGCCTTCCGTCGGCTCAATGAGCCTTAGGATGCACCGGCCGAGGGTGGACTTGCCGCAGCCGGACTCGCCCACGACGCCCAGAGTCTGGCCTCTTTCAATGGAAAACTGCACCCCGTCGACGGCGTGGACCATGCCTCTGGGGGACTTGAAATACTTCTTGAGATTTCTAACTTCCAGAATGGTATCACCCATGATTCTGCCACCCTTCTATATGGAAGCCCGGGTCGTCGTACGCCGTGCATTCGACGAAATGCGTCGGGCTGATCTGGTGGATTGTCGGCGGTTTTTCACGGCACGCGTCCGTCGCGTAGCGGCACCGCGGCGCGAAGGCGCACCCTTCGGGCAGCCTTGTGGGGTCGGCGATCTGGCCCGGAATGGGTTTGAGGTCCGTCCCCTTTTTCGAGATGTCAGGCAGCGAATTGAAGAGCCCTTCCGTGTAGGGGTGCTTCGTGTCGTTGAAAACGTCCTCGAGCGTCCCCTTTTCAACAATCCGCCCGGCGTACATGACCGCCACGTCGTCGCACATCTTGGCGACGACGCCAAGGTCGTGCGTAATCATAATGAGGGCCGTGCCAAATTTTTTCTTTAAGTCGTTGATCATGTTCAGGACCTGCGCCTGAATCGTCACGTCCAGCGCCGTCGTCGGCTCGTCGGCAATCAGGATGCGGGGGTTGCAGGCCAGGGCGATGGCAATGAGCACGCGCTGGCGCATGCCGCCGGAAAACTGGTGCGGGTACTCGCCGGCGCGCTCGCCGGGGATGCCGACAAGCTCGAGCATTTCGACGGCGCGGTCGTACGCCTGCGAGGCCGACACGTTCTCGTGGAGCCTTACGGACTCGGCAATCTGGTCACCCACGGGAATGACGGGGTTTAAGGACGTCATCGGGTCCTGGAAGATCATTGAGATTTCCTTGCCGCGGATTTTTTCAAGCTGTTTGGGCTTGAGCTCCAGCATTTTGTACCCGCACACGTCAATCGTGCCGCTTTTGATTACGCCCGGCGGTTTGGGGACGAGGTTCATGATGGCCAGCGCGGTCGTCGTCTTGCCGGCGCCCGTCTCGCCCACGAGGCCGATGGACCTGCCCTTCGTCAGCGAGAAGCTCACGCCGTTGACGGCTTTGACTGTCTCGTTTTTAAGCTCGTAATGGACGACAAGGTCCTCAACCTCGAGCACTACTTCGCTGTTTGTCGTGCTTTCATCTATCATTGTCTTCACCTTACTGTTTCAGTTTGGGATCGAGCGCGTCGCGCAGCCCGTCGCCAAGGAGTGAACACGCAAACGTCACCAGCATGATGAAAATGCCCGGGAACAGTGTCAGGTGCGGCGCAAGGCTCAGGTAGTTGCGCCCGTCCGAGATGAGCGCGCCCCATTCCGGCAGGGGAACCGGCACGCCGAAACCGATAAAGCTCAGGCCCGCCGCCGCCAGCACGGACGTGGCGATTCTGGCCGTCGCCGTGACGATGAGGGGGGAGATGCTGTTCGGCAGGACCTGCGAAAAGGCGATGCGGATTTCAGACATGCCGATGGCCCTTGCCGCCTCCACAAATTCGCTGCCCTTGACCGACAGCACCGACGCGCGGGCCATGCGGACAAAGCCGGAGATGTTCGAGATGCCGATGGCGATGAGAAGGTTTAGGAAGCTCGGTCCCAAAACGGCGACGATAACCATGCCGAGGAGCATGCCCGGGATGGAGGCCATTACGTCGGACACGCGCATGATGATTTCTTCAACCCAGCCGCCAAAGTAGCCGGCAATCGTCCCGAAGAAAACGCCGACAATAAATCCAAAGGCGACGGAGAAGAAGCCGACGGTCAGGGAATACCGCGTGCCGTAGATTGTCCTCTTAAACAAATCGCGCCCCATGCTGTCCGTTCCAAACGGGTGCTGTGCGCTGGGCGGCTTGAAGCGGTTGCCGGAGTTGATGGCCATGACGTCGTCTTTCGTGATGAAGAGAAAAGAGTAGATCATGAGCAAGACCATTATGATGAGCACGATGAGGCCGAACATGGCGCCCGGATTCGTCTTCAGCCTGTTCCAGCTTTCGACAAAACCGCTCTTTTTCTTGTACCTGCGGGAGGCAAGCGTTGCGGATTGTCCCTGTTTCTGAGTAACGGCGGTCATCTGTTCCCTGCTCATGCTTCAGCTCCCCTTTTCTTCTTGCGGCCTGCCGAGTACATCGCCTTAATCCGCGGGTCGATAAACGCGTAGATAATGTCGACAATCAGGAGCATGACGACGTAGAGGATGGCTGTCATAATCACGCAGCCGCAGGCAAGCGTCGTGTCGCGCCGGTTGATGGCTTCAATCATAAGGTTTCCGACGCCCGGCCATGTGTAGACCGCCTCGATGACGGCGGAGCCGGCCATTG
>JAAYMC010000047.1 GCA_012521555.1 Clostridiales bacterium | reverse complement strand
CTGCTTTTGCGCTTTATCTATCTTAGTGGATAATCACCTTCAGGCCGTATTCCTCAAGCTGCTTTTTGCGCTCCTGCATGAACGCGTCGGAAGGCGGCGTCGCTTCGAGGATGGGGCCCTTGCGGCTTAAGCGCTCCCATTTGACCGTCCCGAGGGTGTGGTACGGGAGGAGCTGCACGACTTCCACGGCGTCGCCGAGCTCCTTGATGAACGCGCCGTACTTGTCAAACTCCTCGACGGAGTCGTTAAACAGCGGGATGACGGGGATGCGGATCTGGAGCCTTGCGCCGGCGGCGGCGAGCTTCTTCACGTTTTCGAGGATGCGCTCGTTCGGCACGCCGATGACGCGCCTGTGCATCTCGCTGTCGAGGTGCTTAAGGTCGTAGAGGAACAGGTCCGTGTACGGGAGGATGCGCTCTAAAATGCTCCAGTCGGCGTAGCCCGTCGTGTCGACGGCCGTATGTACGCCTTCCTCCTTGCAGCGCTTGAGGAGGGCTTCGAGGAAATCCGGCTGGTAGAGGCACTCGCCGCCGGAGACGGTGATACCGCCGCCGCTGCGGTCGAAAAACGGCTTGTCGCGGTACACGCGCTGCATGATTTCGTCAATCGTGTAGTCCGTCCCGCACATGTAAAGCGCTTTCGCCGGGCACGCCTCGGCGCACTTGCCGCAGTTGTCGCACTTGTCGCGGTCGATGTCGATGAGGGTAAGCTCCTCGTCGCCCGTCACGGACTGCTTCTTGCGCCCGACGGAGATGGCCCCGTTCGGGCAGGCATTCAGGCACTTGCCGCATTTTTCGATGCCGACGCACTTGATGCTCATCCAGTTGAGTTCCGTCTGGAACGCCTGCGACTCCGGACTGTGGCACCACGGGCAGCGCAGCGGGCAGCCCTTCATGAACAGCGTCAGCCGGATGCCGGGCCCGTCGTGCACGGAGAAGCCTTGTATATCGTAAAACTTGCCTGTGAGAGTTTTTTCCTGCATTATCTCTTTCCACCTTAGCGCGGCCCTTTCGGGCTTTCTTTCTTTTTCATCATAAACGATAAAGATTTGCGCGTAAAGAACATTTTTTACATGAGTTTATAAGTTTCCCGTATCATTTGAGCGACGGGAACTGTTCGATAAACGAGGCGAGCGTGGGGTTTGCGTGCCCCCGCCGCCACGCGACGACTTCCACCACGTCCGCCAGCTCCGGCAGGGAGAGGAACACGAAATCGGGATGGTGCCGCAGGGCGTGGTTTTCGCTCATGGTGGCGATGCCGTACCCGGCCTCCACCCAGAGGGCGAGCGTGCCGATATCGGGGGCGAGGAGCGTCTTGATGTTTTGCGCCTTCATCCGCTCGGCAATGCGCGCCACATGGCGGGACTCCTCCTCCGGCAGCGTGAGGAAGCGGTCGTTCCGGAAATCGTCGAGGGAGAGGTTCTCCTTCCCCGCAAGCGGGTGCGATTTCGGGACGCAGAGCATTGTCTTGACCGTGCCGACTTCCCGGTACTCCAGCTCGTCGGCTTCGTCGACGACGAACCGCGCCGTAAAGGCGACGTCAATCTGCCCGTTGATAAGCGCGCTGCGCAGATTTCTCATGGTGTGGCGGGAGGGGTTGATGCGGATGTCCGGGTACTTTCTGTGGAACGCCTGCAGCGCGTCGGACAGGGGCGGGCAGATGTTCTGCCCCTCCACGATGCCGATGTTGAGGTTCCCCGCGAAGCCGAGGTGCGCGGCCGTCGCCCTCTCCAGCACAGACTCGTACTCCCGCGCAAGGCGCCTGAGCCCCTCCTCCATAATCTGCCCCGCCTGCGTCAGGCGCACGGATTTCTTTTCCCGCAAAAACAATTCAATCCCAAGCTCCTGCTCCATGGCGGCAATCTGCCGGCTGAGCACGGGCTGGGAGAGAAATAAACTATCGGCCGCGCGGGTAAAGCTCAAATACTCCGCCGCGGCCAGAAAGCACTTTATCTGAGAGAAATTCATAAACCGCATCCTCCAGAGCGAGAAGAGATAAGCCGGAATACGCCGCGAAACGCTCGCTTTTTATATGATTTTATCATACTTTCGAGCTTTTTAATACCCCTTAAAGCGCCAAAGCCGCCTAAACGGCGGCTCCGCTGAGCGTGCCCGCGACGTGGCGGCTTAGGATGAAGGCCCCCTGCTCGTCAATGACGTCAAGCTCCCTGACCGAGCGCAAAACGTACGAGACGGCAAGGTCATAAAACCCCCGCGCGTGGAAGAGATGCGCAAGCCTCAGGAGCAGCTCCGGCCGGTCGATGAAATTCATCGCCCGAAGGAACTTTTCAAACAGCTCAAACTGCCGCATGCGCAGCAGGCTGTCGTACACATCCAGAAGCGCCTCCAGCTCCCCCCGCCCGCCGTCTTCAAACGCGCGCGGTGCAGTCTCCCGCCCCTGAGCGATATCCGCAAGGAGCCTGTAGGCGTTTTGCGTCGGGCGCGGCAGGCCGCAAGCGATTTCAAGCGCCTTTTCCATCTCCGCGCTCTCGCCCTCGGACAGCGCCAAGACGAGCAGAAGGTGCGCGGCGAGGGCGCGCGCCCCTTTCGCGTCCAGCTGCAGTGCCTCATGAGCCGCCTTTCTGGCCCGCTCCCGCTCGCCGAGGTACGCATACGCCCGGGCGTAGAGGAGCTTTTCCTTCGCGGCGTGCTCGTGCGCCGGCGGGAGCGCGCGAAGGGCGTTTATCGCCTCGGCGTAAAGCTCCTCCGTGATGAGGATTTCCGCCGCGGCGAGGATATTCGGGGGGTAGGCGGGGTTGGCGAAAAACTTAAACAGCTCCTCGCGCACCCTGTCCTTTTCCGGGTGGAGTTTGTTGAGGGCGCGGCAGACGTGAAAGAGCACGCCCGTCATGGCAGGGTTTAAAGCGAGCGTTTTGCTGAAATACTGGAGCGCCCTGCCCCAGTCCTCGAAGCGCGCGTAAATATCCCCCAGCAGAAACGCCGGACGGTACGTGCCGCACCCGTCCAGAAACTCAAGGGCGGCCGGGGGCCGGCCCATCTCAAGGCACTTTTCAAAGCTCTCGATGGCCAGCGTATACCGCCGCTGGCGGAGATAGATGTTCCCGCGCACAAATTCAAAGTCCGTGCAGCGCGGGTATATGGCAAGCCCCTCCTGCAACACTTTCAGCGCCTCCCCCTGCCGCCCCAGCACGTCGAGGGTGTTTGCCATGCGGAAATACAGGTGCGGCACGAAGGCGCGGCTGAAATCCCGCACGTTTTCCTTCGACCGGGCGTAATAGGAAAGGGCCTTTTCCATATCCCCGGCCGAGAGGTACTCGTTGCCGAGGTTAAAGAGGGTGAAGGCGTCCTCCGGCTGTTCCGCGAGCATCTTCTCGAGAATCGGCAGGTTGCGCGCCCGCTTGTTCTTCTCCGCCACGGCCTCGTCTAAGTACCCGTAGTGGTGGACGATGAGGTCCAAAACGGCAAAGCCCCCGGGGTTTCCCTGGCCGTCGCGGGTAATCTGCTCGTGGATGGCGCCGGAGAATTTGTACTTGCCGTTGTTGCGCAGGAGCCTGAGCGCGTTGTGGAGGTTGTAGCGGTCCGGGCTGTAGGAGCCCGTGTAGTTGCGCACGCGAAAGTGCGCCCCGTCCAGATCCGTCGTCTCGATAAATTCCCGCAGCGGCGCCCACGCGCTCCTGTCGAGCTCCTCGTCGGCGTCGAGCAGCAAAATCCACCGGCTGCGCATTTTCTCGATGGCGTAGTTTCTGGCGTTTGAGAAGTTGTTGTCCCACTTGTACCGGTACACCCGCGCGCCGAGAGAGCGGGCGATTTCCACCGTCTTGTCCTCAGAGCCGGTGTCCACCACCACGATCTCGTCCACAAGCCCTTTTACGCTTTCAATGCAGCGGGCGATGTTTTTTTCCTCGTTTCGCGCGATGACGCACAGGCCGATTGTTTCCTTCACGCAAAAGCTCCCTTCACGTTTTCTTTCCGCCTAAAGGCGGGCGGCTTGAGCGCCGCCCGCCGCAAGCTGTTACATCTGGCCGTTAAAGTAGGCTGTGAACGAGGCGTCCGCGGTTGCATTGTACTGCAGCCGCGCATAGTGGCCGTATTTGCTCAGGACAATGAGCAGCTTCGCGTTCGACCCGACTTCAATATCCTTATTGTCCGGGTCGTCGACGTAGTTTGCGTCGTCCGCGGTGGGGCTGAGCTGAACGGTGACGGAAAACGTCTGTGCGCCTCCGTTGTAGATGAAAAATGTCCCCATCGTAATCTCCGATATGTCGGTGTTGTCGAAGATGACGCCGGTCTGGCTGTCCACCACCGTCGTATTGAGGGAGGTAATCGTGTGGCCCGAGATCGTCACCGCGCCGGAGACGGTCACCGTGGCGTTTGTGATTTCCACCGTGCCGTCGACCGTCACGGCATCGTTTGTAATTTCAACCGACGCGGTCCCGTCAATGCCGACGGTGCCCGTCACCGTCACGGACGCGTTTGTGATTTCCACCGTGCCGTCCACGGTCAGCGTGTCGTTGAGCACCGTCACGGCGCCGGTGACCGTCAGGACGGTGTTGGTGATCTCAACGGACGCAGAATCGATTGCCACGGTACCCGTCACCGTCACGGCATCGTTTGTAATCTCAACCGACGCGGTCCCGACCGCCACCGTGCCCGTTACCGTCACGACGGTGTTGGCGATTTCCACCGTGCCGCCGGCAATGTCCACGCTGCCTGAGACTGTGAGTGTATCGTTTGTAATCGTCGTCAGCAGCCGCGAGGCTACCGTATTAAACACGAGGTTATTCAAGCGAACACACCTTCCTAAAAAGCTTTAGCTTCCGGCGTCAGCTGCATCGCCTCTGAATCTGGAACCAGACATGGGCGCAGCCCCCGTCCGGCCCCCAGATGACAAGGCGGATAAACCGCGAAAAGATATACGGGACGAGGAATTTCGTCTCGCCGGGGCAGACGGTGATGACCTGCGGGTCGTCCACGGTTTCGATTTCGTCGGGGCTGTTTTGCAGCCGCGCCATAATGGGGCTCGTTCCGGTATTTTTGATAAACACGGTAATCGTCTGGGCAAGGGAGACCATGAGAAACCGCGTGGCGGCGCTCCCGTTGCAGATTATGAGGTTTTCGGTCGATTCCGCGTATACATGGGGCGGCGCCGGAAGGGAGCCCGAACACCTGTACCGCCGGATTGGAATATTGTAAGGCATTTTTTCACCACTCGATTGTCCGCTGTCGTAAGCTGATATCTCCCTTCGGTCACCCGACCGAAAAGCGTTCCACCATCAATATAAACAAAGGCGGAGCAATTGGTTCCTTCGCGCACAAAAAGCGCCCCGCGGTCATGCCCGCGGGGCGCTTTGGCGTGATTATATAGGCTAATTGCGGAAGCCGAGCGCGAAAGCGCCTCTTTCGAGCGCTGTCAGCCCTCGGCCTGCTCCGCCGATTTCGACTTGGCGACGAGGCCCAGGGCCGTTTTGATAAACTGGTCGATAATCTGCACGAAGTCGGTGCGGTTTGTCGCCGCGCTGTTGTTTTGTATCCAGTCCTGCAGCAGCCCGAGGCAGCCGCTCACCACGAAGGTGAAGACCTTTTCCATGTAGGCCGGGTCCGCCTGCGGGTAGCGCGCCTTCCACTGCTGCATGCTCTGGTCGTGGGCGAGGAACATGATCCGCTTGAGGAACGTCTTGTCCCCGTATTCGCTAAACAGCACGCTGCACAGGTCGTGGTTCTTTTCAATCAGCTCGAAGATGTTCAAAAGCAGGTCAGAGATGGCCTCCGTCGTGAGGTTTGTGTCCAGCGAGCGGCGGATCTCCTCGTACAGCTCGTTTTCGATGCTCATGAGAAGGTCGTGCGGGCTGGAAAAATGGGCGTAAAACGTCCCGCGGTTGACGTCGGCGCGCTGGCAGATCTCCTTGACGGTGATTTTCTCAATGGGCTGCGTGCGCATCAGCTCCAGAAGGCTCTGGCGCAAAACCGTTTTCGTGTAGCGAACCCGCCTGTCTTGTCGAGCCATAGTCCCCTCCACAAATTACAATTTCTGCAAATCCATTATATAGACACTCTGTCCTTTCTTCAACACTGTGATGAAAAAGCGACACTCTTTCAAGGCGCGCGGCGGAGGGTTGACTTGGGGGCTTCGGCCCGCTTATGATAAAAGGGTAAATTTTCCTTTTCGGGGGCGCTTTATGACGGCTAAAACCTGCTGCGTCACGGGGCACCGCGCGCTCCCGCCGGGTCGGCAGCTTGAGATTGCCAGCGCCCTGCGGGACGAGGTGCTCAGGGCTGTTGAGGACGGATACACGCGCTTTATCTCCGGCTTTGCAAGCGGGGTCGACCTGATGTTCGCCGAAATCGTGGACGATCTGGCGCGGGAAAACCCCGCCCTCGAGCTGCACGCGGCCATCCCCTACCGCGGCCGCCTTCACACGCGGGACCCCGTCTTCCGCCGCCTCATCGCCCGGTGCAAGGACGTGCGCGTCTACAGCGAGACGTACAGCTCGGACTGTTATTTCGTGCGCAACCGCGCGATGGTGGAGCAGTCGCAGCGCGTCATCGCCGTGTACGACGGCCGCTCGCGGGGCGGCACGGCGTACACCATCCGCCGCGCCTACGAGCTCGGCCGCGAGGTGCGCCTGGTTTTGATCTGACGGCGGCCTGCCGCCATACCTTGCCCGGAATGGCAGCCCGGCGCGCCCGCCTTTATATGGCGCGCGCCATATCCCCTGTCCTGTGAACACTCAGGATGGCCGCATCATTGAAAACAGAAAAAACCGGCGGTCAAAGCCGCCGGTTTTTCTTGCCCTCACTCATAAATAAAAAACGCCGCGCAGATTATGCTGCGCGGCGTTTTGTCACGGGCGCGAGTCTGCCCCCTCGGCAAAGTCGAGGATTTCCGAGGTGGACAGCGGCGCCGCGCCCGTCTGCATTTTGTCAAAGGCGCTTTCCGGCCAGTGGCGGCGCGGCGGCGACACGATGACACCCTCGCCGTTTTCCGGCTTGCTTTTCACGCGTTTTTTATCGTTCACGGCCATCAGTACAGCCCCGTCAGGTTGCTTTCCACCGCCGCAATCATCTTCTGCACCATCCTGCCGCCAATCGGGCCGCCCTCCTCGCCGTTGACGCGGGCGGGGACGTCCCCCTTGTAGTGGTCGTTGTACTCCCTGCAGAACTGAAGGCGGCCAATCTCCTGAGCGGCCTCCATTTTAAGCTGCTGCAGCAGCTTTTTCTTTTCGCTTCTCGTCATAACGCTCCTCCTGATCTGAGTTACACGATTAGTATTGTCCCCGCGCCGGCCGCTATTCCGACAATATCCGCCAAAGAAGCGCCGCCGCTTTCCGGGCGGCGGCAAAGCTATTTCTCCTCTTCCTCCAGCGCGGCCATCTGCGCTTCCCAGTTGCGGCGGCCGATGCACCCGTCGGCAAGGAACGGGTACTTGTATTTTTTCAGCGCCACGGGAATCGTGTTGCGCGGGACTTCCCGCTTTTCCGGATTTTTCTTTTTTGTCATGTCCTCCGCTCCTCGTTTGAAATGAGCAGCGCGCCGTACCCCATATCGGCGATGGCGCGCTGGAGCCTGAGCTTGTCCGTCGCCGTCGTGTCGTAGTCGACGGCGACGCGCCCCGTCGCCACGCTGACGGCTACGGAGCGGACGCCGGGGATTTTGTCAAGCTCCTTCTTGAGCTTTTTCGCGTCCTGCCGCCCAAGCTCCGGGATATGAAAATACGAACTTGCCTGCACCGTCTCCCTCCTTACAACGCGCGGTATCTCCCGTTTTCGTCCCGGTAAAGGGCCGGCCCCGCTTTTTTCTTTGTACGCTTGGCTTTCCCCTGCAGCTCGGGCACGGGGGGCACCTCGTTATTGGGCCTGTCGTGGTAATTCGGCCGCGCCATTCCTTTCTTCGCCATGATTATCCCCTCCCCTTGCTTGCGGCTTTAAGCGCCGTGGCGGTGGGTGTCGATTTGTTTGAGCCCATACACGGCCCGGGCACTCTCGTCGGGCTGGCTGTGGTCGATATGCTTTGACTTAAAGCGGCCGTCGCGCTTTTTTGTGTTCTTCGTGTGGTGCTTTTGATTGCCGTTTGCCACAGCTTTCTCCTTTCGCCTTAGCGTTTTTCGTGCTTTAAGCACGTTTTTAGTATGCGCAAACGCGGCAAAAAAAGTTGCGGAAAATTTCGAAAAAAGAAAAACGGCGTCCAGTGAGCGCCGTTTTTGCTTCTTTTTGGCTGAGCGCGGCAAAGGCCTGGCGCTTAAGTGTTGCCAGGCCTTTGCCTCAGGATTGGGAGAGCCGCGCCGTTTGCGCCGCGATTTAGTCCCAGTACTCGTTGCACTCGTCGCCCGACGGACCAAAGCGCCTGTTTTTATTAAGGCCCGATATGGCCTCAAGCTCATCGGGCGTCATCTCAAAGTCAAAAATGCTGATGTTTTCAATAATATGCTTTGGCGACGAGGCCTTCGGGACGGGAATGATGCCCAGCTGCGTTTCCCACCGCAGGATAATCTGCGCGACGGTCTTGTTATACTTTTCGGCAAGCTCAGTAAGGACGGGCTCGCCAAAGAGCGCCTCCTTGTCGGGGTTGTCCTTGCCGTCGAGCCGGACGGCCGGTCCGCCGAGCGGGAACCACGCTTCCGTCACAATCCCGTGCTTTTTCATGAACTCCCTCAGCGGCTCGATGGTCAGGTACGGGTGAAACTCAAGCTGATTTATAGCGGGCACGATTTCGCACACGTCGAGGATTCTCTCCAGATGCGCCTTATGGAAATTCGACACGCCGATGGTTCGCACAAGCCCTTCCTTGTGAAGGTGCTCAAGCGCCTTCCACGCCTCGGTGTACAGGCCGTGCTCCGGGCACGGGAAGTGGATGAGATACATGTCAAGGTAGTCCACGCCCAGGCGGCGCATGCTTTTTTCGCATTCGCGGCAGGCGTCGTCGAACCGGTGGTGCCCGTTTTTCAGCTTTGTGCTGATGAAAAGCTCCTCGCGCGGGATCCCGTTGTTTTTCAGGGCCGTGCCGATGGCCTCCTCGTTGCCGTAAAACGCCGCGCAGTCAAACAGCCTGTACCCCGCTTCGACGGCGGCGTCGATTGTCTTCTGAATATCGCCGCCGGCGTCCAGAAACACGGTGCCCATGCCGAGAGCCGGAATTTTTGCGCCGTTGTTGAGCGTTATGGTCGGAGCCGGCACTTATCTCACCCCTTGGAAGGCGGCTTTACGATGCACGACGTGTAATCCCTGTATTTCTGCGCCTTCTGCTTTGCCTCTTCGCGGAAGGGCGCAAACTCCTCCATGCATTTCTGGATGTCTTTCAGGTGGAAGATCTTCCCTTCCACGGTAAAGCGGTTTTCCCCGCGGCACTCCGGCGTGTCCGGCCATTCCACCGTGACGGCGCCGTCCCTGACGGAGATCTTGCCGTATATCCCGCAAAGGGGGCACAGGACGTCGTCGGTCCCCGGGATGACTTCGATGTAGTTTAGGTGGCAGACCGGGCAGGTGCCCCTGTCGCCGCCGCGCCAGCTGTTGTCGCCGGAGAGGATGGCGTCCGCCACGTTCTCCCCGAGCCTGCGCGCCTTCTCCAGCCATTTCTCGCTCACGGCCGCGGCGTTCATCTCGGCGATGCCGTAGACGTTGAGATGGTCGACGACCTCGCACTGCGTGGGAATCAGCGCCGTAAAGAGGTTGGAGAGCGAAAAGCCCGTCCAGTGCTCGTGCAGGCACCCGCCCACTGAAATCAGGCCGGCGGGGCGGTGCTTATAGCGCCCTTTGATGAACGCCGCCGCCGGCATGCCGACCATCGGGCTGGCGATGTCCATCCGGGGGCCGAAAACCCTGTCCCGGAACGCGAAAAACAGGCTGTTGGCGGTCAGCGAATATACGGGCGCGCCGATGATGACGCCGTCGCTGTTTAAGAAGGCCTCCGCCAGGAAGGGGGCGTCGTCTTTATAGCGGCATTTTTCAATGTCCGTGTCGGCCGGGCAGAAGGCGCCGGCAAAGCACGCGCTGCAGTTATGTATGTCGTAGTCGGTAAGGCGGTACAGCTCGACCTCGACGCCCTTTTTCTCCGCCGCCATCAGAGCTTCTTTAATGTATATTTCCGTGTTCCCGTTCCGCCGACCCGCGGAGAATGCAACAAGCTTCATATTCTATTCCTCCTTAACATTATCTTTCTCAAAAGGCGCGCGGGGCATGCCATGACAGACTTCCGGTTGAAAACTTCCTGTCCGGGGGGTATTATAGTTTGGGTATATCTGTAAAAAAGCAGGAGAAGAGGGTGTCGGGACGAAAGGGGGCAGAGCGCCATGACGACGAAAAAGAAAAACCTGATGGGGAAGCTGCTTATCAGCATCATCAACGGCATGTACAAAGAGGGCGATAAGCTACCGTCGCTTCGGAAGTACGCCGAGGCCAACGACACGAGCCTGTATACGACGCTCAACGTGTACAATGAGCTCGCGGCCCTCGGCGTCATCGAAAGCCGCCCCAAAATGGGCTACTTCGTGGCGAAATCGGATTATGAAACCCTCTGCAGCCTGGGCCGGTCAATCATCGGCTTTTCGCCCACCCAGCAAACGGTGAGATTCCATTACGACAAAAGCGACTTTGACTCGTTCGCGTTTGACCAGTACGTGGACAAACTGCTCCTCACCCCCGCCGAGTCGTGCCACCAGCTGTCCTGGAGCTGCGTGGGCGACGAGTACTTCGGCGGGGCGGCGGGCGGCTTTCACGCGCCGGAGCGCCTGAAAGAGGTTGAGGACATCGTGACGTCGCGCATCGCGCTCTGGATGCTCGGCTACGGCTGCCACTTCCTCACGCGGCACATCACGGTGACAAACAACGCGGTCGAGGCGCTCACGCTCGCCATCCGCGCGTGCCACAACACGGAAGCGCCGGACGATTACGTCCTTGCCATCGAATCGCCGGGATCGAAGCTGTTCGGGTATTGCGCGCGGTTTTTGTCGATTAAATACAAGGAAATCCGCAGCGACCCGGACACAGGGCTGTGCGTGGACGACCTTGCCCGCCACATCGACGCCGGCACGAAGTTTTCCGCCGTCGTGCTGTCAACCTGCAACGCCGACCCGACGGGGGCCGTGATGCCGGAGCAGAGCAAAAAACGCCTCGTGGAGCTGTGCCGGAAAAACGGCATCGCCATCGTCGAGTACGACGAATACGGGCACTTTTGCCTTACGCGGCACCAGCACCCCCCGCTCAAGGTGCTCGACCACGAACTGGTCGTGTACGTGTGCGACCTGGGCAAGATTTTCGGGCTGAACCTGCCGCTTGCTTTCGTCGAAAGCGGCCAGTACACAAAAATGCTGCGCTTCCTGAAAAACTTCAGCGGTATCCGCGTCCCCATGGACATGCAGCGGCAGCTTGCCGCGCTTTTGGACACGGACACCCTCGCGGGCCACATCGAAAAATGCAGGGAGAGAATTGACCACACCGCGAAGATGTTCACGGAGATTGTGCGCGGCATCGTGCCGGAGTCCGTCCGCATCCGGCGCGCCCAGGGCAGCCCCTTTTTATGGATCGAGCTGCCCGAAGGGGGAAAAAGCATGCGCGCGTTTTTGGAGCTTGCCCTGTCGCGCAATGTGTACGTCGCGCCAAGCCCGATTTTCTCCTCGCTTCCCGAGTACGGGCGGTGTTTTCGGGTCAACTGCTGCGCGACGAAAAAGCCCAAGCAAATTGCCGCGGGAGCGAAAGCGCTCGGCCAGGTCATCGCCGAATTCGTGATGGGCTAGCGTATCTGCCGCGCGCCCGGTCGGATGAGCCCGCGCCGTGCTTTCGCCCCCGCCTGCAGTCGCCTTAATCTTGTTTCCGGATGGCCGACGGGTTGTTCATAATGACGCCGGGCTTGCGGCCGTGGGCGTACTCAAACGCGCCGGTGGGCGTGCCGTATTTCTGGAAGTACGCCTCCCTGATCCACTTGTATTTCTCGCCGCCGAGCGCCCAGTCGAGCATCGTCCCCTCGTACGTCTCGTACGGTTCGGGCGGCAGCGGGAACGGCCAGCGCTCCGTCTTCGTGTCGTACGGGTGGAAGAACGTGCACGGCTCCGCGGGCCAGTCGTGCTCGTGGGCCGGGCCGGTCATGATGTTCTGCCAGTCGTCGACCCAGCTCTTGTAATAATCCGTGCGGAAAGTCCGCCACCACTTAAGGTGCCAGATCTTCCACTTGCCGTCCGGCTCCTTGATAAACTCGGCGCTGTAGCTTCCCCAGCACCAGAACGCCTTGCGGCCGCCCTTTTCGTCAACCTGCGTCTCGTGCCCGGGAGAGTCGAATTTCGCCCGGGCCGTCTTTCCGTCGCCGGCGACCACGATAATCGGCGTGCAGATGTAGTGGTCGAACATGCAGCCGATGGGCTCCTCCCGCATCATGACCTCGAACTGGTACTTGACCGCCTCCGGGCCGACGAAGACGCCCCAGTCGGACACCTCCATCGACACATCCGGCATCGTCAGCGCGAATGTCTCTTCGGCGGTCAGGTGCATCGTCAGCGGCTTGTGCAGGCTCTGGTAGCGGCCGATGAGGTTCTGGATTTCCGTGACGGCCTTCATCCGCTCCAGCTCGTGTTCCAGCTTTGCCAGACGTTCTTCAAGCGTCATTTTCAAGTCCTCCTTCCTTGTCGTCCGTGTTTTTGCCGGCGCGCCAGGCGCAGCAGCCGGCTTACTGTTCCCGCCGCGCGGAAAGCATAGCCGCGCCGCCAAAGGCGCGCCGCGGCGTCTTTCCGGCGGCTTCTTTTTACGCTTTTCCGCTTCAAAAGGAGCGCCCTTGCCGCGCTTCCTTTTGAAGCGGTTGTTTTTTCTCGGGATTTCCCGCCCGGCAGCCGTCACTTTCAGGCCTTGCCCAGGCGGGCTTTTTCCTCCATCAGGGCTTCCATGACTTCCTCGCGGGTGAAGGGGCCGCCGTGCCCCGAATAGATGGTGTGCGCGGCGGACAAGATCCTCTCGACGCTGTCGAACAGGACGTCGTCGCTGCCCTCGGTGTCCGTGAGGAACGCCAGAGTCACCTTGCTCGCGCCGTGCGGCTGCGCGATGGTGTCCCCGACGATTGCCTCGCCTGTCGGGAGGATGACGGCGGTGCTGCACTTTGAATGGCCCGGCGTCTCGATAATTTTCCCGTCAATCCCCCACGGCGCAAGGTCATACGTGCCCATAAACTCGATATCCGGCTCCACTCTGGGGACAAACGGGATCGGGTCGCCCTCTATGGCCTGCCTTTCCATAATCGCTTTCCCCAGCTCGTTCCTGCCGAACACCACGGGCCTCAGCCCCTCGCGCAGGAACGGCGCGGCGAGCCTGTGGCACAAAAGCGGCGCTCCCGTGACGGCTTTCATGGGGCCCATGTTGACGAAATGGTCGACGTGCCCGTGGGTGACGACAAGGAGCCTTATCCCGCGCGGGTCGATACCGTGCTTTTCGCACACGTCCAGAAAGGGCGCCTCGCCCATCTCGCCGCCGCTGTCGACGGCGATGACCGCCTCCCCGCTCCTGAGGAAAAAGCCGTTTGACATCCCGATGGTATACTGGATGACTTCAAGCACCGTCTGCGCCCCCTTTCGATAAAGCCGTGCGGCCGTTTTAAGCTGCGCCGCTATCTTCCGGCCTTTGTCAGGGCGGCGCCGCGGATGACCTTCTGCATGAAGGGCAGCGGCTTGCCGTCTTTGGCTCCAAGGACGGTCGAGCCCATCGACGTGGAGAAGACGAGCGTCGCGCCGGCGCCCGTGCCGGCGACCATCAGGGCGACGTGCTTTATGTCGCTAAACGGCTCCATCAAAAGCCCGGGGCGGCAGTCGTCCAGCGAGAACCTCCGCATAAACTCGCTGACCCTGCCCTCCCTGACGTTGCGCTTAAATTCCTCGCGCTCTTCTTCGGTCATCTTGTCCCAGTCGATGGTGTTTGCGTCGTGCAGCCACTGGATGAACGATTCTCTCGTAAATCCGGCGTCCGCCAGCTGCCGCGCGAGGGACGGGTGCATCGCAATCATGTGACGCGCGCCCGGGTTGCCGTGCGGCGGCATGCCGAAGTGCGAGAAGACGTTGGTGTGCTGCGAGAAGATCTGGCGCATCTTCTCAAGTCGCTGCTCGTACGTCTCCATAAACAGTGTCTCGGCCGGCCCGCGCATGACCGACAGCGTCTCGCACACCGTGACGACGCTCTCGTCGGGGCCAAAGCCGCACGAGACCGCGTAGGACGGCCAGGGGCTCTCCTTCTGGTTTTCGGGGATGACGTAGTTGGCGTAGGCGGCGATCTGGCCGGGGCCGCCCGGCGACGAATAATACCGCATGTCGCGCCAGCCGATGTTGATCATGCACATGAGCAGCGCCCGCCCGATGGTGGCGTTGGCCCGGTAGCCCGGCGCAAGGTACCCTGACCCGTTGTTCAGCCCGATTTCCTCCACAATCGGCCCGCTGATGAAGAACACCGGCAGGATTTCATTGACGACGTGGTACTGGTTAAACCGCTCGTCCGTGATGGCCTCCACCATGGCGATGATGACGGGCAGGTACTCCGGCCTTGCCCCCGCCATGACGGCATTGATGGCGATCTTCTCCACCGTCGCGATGCCGCGCTTGGGCTCCATGATGCCGATGACCTTGTCGCGCGGGTACGTCGTGCCGGTGAGCATCCACTCCACGGCTTCCCGCGTGGGGGGAACGACCGGCATCCCGTCGCCCATGGCGTTGTCGGCGCAGTACTGCTGGAACTTCTCGTAAGCCTCCGAGTAGGTGGCCCCGGTAAATTTAAGCGGTGATTCGTCGACGATGAAATCGGACACTTCCTGCTCCTCTTTCGTCAGCGGCTCGGTGAGCGCTCTGACGATATCGTCAAACGCCGCGGCGGCGACGGCTTTCATCTTCTCCGGGTCCATTTTCGCCGCTATGTAGTCGGTGGCGGGGACGGATACGACGCGGCACGTCGGCACGCCGTTGAAATCGGACTGCAGCTTCTTGAGCATCAAAACGGCGTCCGTGCAGACCGACACGCCCGGCTTGCCGAGCATCTCCAGGCGCGCGGCCGCGTCCATCCGGCCGCCCGTCGTGCAGGACTTGACGCCGTCGAGCCACGCGTCGCACATCGCGGCGACTTCGGCGGTCTTGTCCTGGGCGAACGGGGAGTGCATCGACTCGGCGTACACAAACTCCACCGCCGGGTATTTCTCCTTGAGCATCTGCGTGATGGTGGCGAAAAACGCCTCCGAGTCGGACCAGAGGGCCATGACGCAAATTTTCTTCCCATTGAGGTCGGCCGGGCGCGGCGCGAACAGGCCGCGCCGCCTGGGGTCTTCGAGAACGCCGCGCGGGTTGAGCACTTCCAGTACAACTTCACTCATGTCGTTTCCTCTCCGTTTCACACTCTGTCCTTTTCTCCATGAAGCTCCTGCGCTTTGCGCGCTTACCTTACCGGCCCGCTTTCGTCAGCGTGGCCCCGGTCACTTTTCGGCACACCATTCCAAGGCCGCCTCCGAGCAGGTTGCTGCCGAGCCCGCCTCCGTAAAAGCCCGTGACCTGGCCAGCGTTCGCGCCGGCGACGAAGAGCGTCACACGCTGGGGGTTGATGGTGGGAATCGTGCCGCCGGGCCTGCAGTCGTCGACCGCTAGGCCGGGGATGGTGCCTTTTTTGGCCACTTCCAGGATTTTCTCCTGCTGGCTTTCGCTAAAGTCCTCCCACGGAATCCTGTGCTGGTCGCACAGCCACTGCGCAAACGACTGCTTCGTAAAGCCCGCCTCATGAAGCTGCCTGGCAAACGACAGGTGCAGGGCAAACTGGAAGCAGGCCGTGTTGATTTTCTTTTCGATGTCGGTCTCAATGGTAAACGGCGATGGCGGCCCGACTCTCTTTTTATCAGGGACGAGCGCCGGGTAGCCGCTTTTGAGCATCGCGGCCATTTTCTGCATTTCAAGCTCAAGAGGCGGGAAGCTCATGCCGCCGCCGGGGCCGAGCCTGTTGGTGTACGTGCACTCGTCCATGAACACGACGCTGTCTTCCGGCGAAAAGCCCCGCGACACGGCGTAAGACTCCCATGGGCTGTTTTCCTCGTCCTCGGCGAAGACGAGATGGGTGTACCGCTCCGGCTGCCCCTGATAGCCGCACTCGACCCTGAAGAAGCTCCACCCCAGGTTGATCATACACAGGTTCACCGCGCGGCCGATGGCGTTGTTCGCGCGGCAGCCCGGGCCCAGATAGCCCATGCCGCTGTTCATGCCGATCTCTTTGGCAATGGGGCCGTTGACCACAATGAGCGCCCTTGAGGCGAGGGAGCCCGTCGAGATGTGGTAGAAGTCAAAGCCCGGTTCAAGGCAGCACTCGACGGCCGCGAGAATCACGGGCAGGTACTCCGGTTTCGCGCCCGCCATGACGGCGTTGACGGCGACTTTCTCCACCGTCGCCTTCCCGAATCCGGGCGGGAACAGGCCCAGAACCTCGTCGGGGTCCCGGCTTGTGCCCGTGAGCATCCATTTGACGGCCTCCGGCGTCGGCGGGATGACGGGCAGCCCGTCATTCAGTTCATTTTCAGTAAAGTGCTGGTGGAACTTCTCGAAGGCCTCGGCGTAAGTGTCCCCTTCAAAGACCATGTTCCCGTAGTCGTAGACGAAGGGCTTCGGGTGCATCTCCTCGTCGGTGAGGGGGCGCGTGAGCACGTCGACAATCTGGCCGAAATTGTCCTCCGCGATTTTCCGGAGCTTTTCCGGCTTCGTCTCGCAGGCGAAGAAATCGTACGCGGGGATGACGACCTGCCGCATGGTGGGCATGCCGAAACAGCGCAGTTCCCTGTTTCTCTGGACGACGAAGTCGTCGACGGTGATGCAGGCCCCCGGCTTGCCCGCCTTTTCCATCTTGATGGCAAGGGGCGTGCGGTGCCCGCCCGTCGTCTTCACGCCTTCCAGCCAGACGTCGCATTTATCCAATATCCCGTCCGGGATGTCCGTCCCCAGCCCGCCCGGGAGAATGGTAAAGGACGTGCCCGGATACCGCTCGCTGATGACCGCCCCAAGCGCTTTAAAAAACTCAGCGCAGGCCGGCTTTTGCGGGATGAAGACGAATTTCTTTCCGCTGAGCGTCTCCGGGCGCGGCGCGCTCAATCCCGCGGGAGGGTCCGACGGGAGGACGGCCCGGGGACTCATGACCTCCAATACGACTTTGCTCATTTCATCCTGACACTCCTTTCATGTCACTCAGGTTGCCGTTTGCACTCTTTCCCGCCGCAAAGCGGAGCGGCCGAAAAGAGCCGCTATCCGCTCACCTCCGGCGCGGAGAGCTCTTCGGCCTGTAGGTTGTTGATTTCCCGAACGTGGTGGCAGGCGACGAAATGATCCGGGAGGACTTCCTCGTAACCGGGCGCTTTTTTCCGGCACGCTTCCGTCGCGTAAAGGCAGCGGTTGACGAAGCGGCACTCATCTTTCGGCTCGATGGGCGACGTAATCTCGCCCTTGAGCTTGACGCGCTGCCGCTTGTAGTCGATGTCGGGGACGGGGATGGCGGACAAAAGCGCTTTCGTATACGGATGCAGCGGCATCGCAAACATTTCCTTCGTCTTGGCTTTCTCAACCATCACCCCGGCGTACATGACGAGCACGTCCGTCGAGATGTGCTTGACCACGGACAGGTCGTGGGTGACAAAGATGTATGTAAGGTGCTTTTCCTGCTGCAGGTCCTGAAGCACGTTCAGTATCTGCGCCTGAATCGATACGTCCAGCGCCGACACAGGCTCGTCGCAGACAATAAACTCCGGACCCAGCGACAGGGCGCGCGCGATGCCGATGCGCTGCCGCCTCCCGCCGTCGAGCTCGTGCGGGTACGAGTAGGCAAAGCGCCGCGCAAGGCCGACCATATCCATCAGCTCGAAGACTTTTTTCTGCCGCTCCTTCCTGCCCAGCATGTGATACGTCTTGAGCGGGTCGGAGATCAGGTCGAACACGCACATGCGCGGGTTTAAGGACGAAAACGGGTCCTGGAAGATAATCTGCATCTTCTTCCGCAGCTCTTTTTTCTGCTTATTCGTCACGTGCGTGATATCTTCGCCCTTGAAGATGATTTGGCCGGACGTGGGCTCGATCAGCTTAATCACAAGGCGGCCCAGAGTGGACTTGCCGCAGCCGCTCTCGCCGACGACGCCCAGCGTGTCGCCTTCGTTTATCGTGAAGGTGACGCCGTCGACCGCGTGCAGCATCCCCGCCGGGTTTTTGAAGTATTTTTTAAGGTTTTCAACCCTCAGCAGCTCGGCCATCTTACAATTCCCCCTTTTCGACCCGCAGGCACCTTACGTTGTGGCCCGGCTCCACGCTCATCAGCCCCGGCTGG
>JAAYMC010000001.1 GCA_012521555.1 Clostridiales bacterium | reverse complement strand
CCCCGCCGGTTTGGAGACGGCAAGGAGCACGTCGTCCTCGTACAGGATGCGGATTTTCTTCAGCTCCGGCGGCTCCTGCGTGCCGACGCGGATAACGTCCCCGGGCTTTACGGGGTGGTCGTGCTTTGTTACGGTTTTGCCGCCCACGGCGACGCAGCCGGCCGTGAGCAGATTTTTCACCGTGTTGCGGGATTTGTCGGGAATGTGTTTGAGGAGAAACGGGAGGAGCGCGTCCGGCTCGGTCGCCGTAAACTCCCGCGGGGGCGGCGGGCGGTAGCCCTTTTCGCCGCGGGGGAGGAATTTTCCGTGTTTTTTCATAGCATTTTCCTATCTTTTCAGCAGGGTGCGGCGCGCTTTGTAGTCCGGCATGTAGCGCTCGATGAGGCCGTAAAACGCGCGGCTGTGGTTTTTGTGGCGGATGTGGGCCAGTTCATGGACGATGACGTAGTCGATCGCTTCGGGCGGATACTGCATGAGCCGCCACGAAAAGCACAGGCGGTTTTTCCCGCTGCAGCTGCCAAAGCGCGTGCGGGCGCCTGTGATGGTCACGCGCTCGGGCTTAAGCCCCATGAGGGCGCTAAAGTGCGCCACGCGGGGCGGGATATACGCTTTCGCGGCGGCAATGAGGGCCTTTTGCTCTTCGGCAGTGGGCTCGGGGTGCGCCATGAGGTATTCGAGCCGGCGGGCGCGGTGTTTTTCGATCCACTTTGCGTTTTTCCGGACCGTCTCCTCGATGACGGCGCGCGGCGTGCCCACCGGGGCGCGCACGAGGACTTTCGCTTCCCGCGTGATTTCGACGGCGATGGTCCTGCGCCTTGAGTACCGGACGGTGTAATCTTCCGTCATGGCTGCCTCTCGCCGACGTACTCAAAGCGCGGGACGGTTTTTCCCTCCACCGTGACGGTCTCCGCCCACATCGAATAGGGGCGCACCCAGACGCCGCCGTCCCCGTAGAGGGCGCGGTAGACGACCATGAGCTCCTCCGTCTCGGAGTGGCGGGCGAGCATGAGCGCCTCGTAGAGATTTCCTTTATAGTGTCTGTAAATCCCGGGTTTCCATTCCGCCATAATCCGGCTCCTTTTGCCGCAAGAGTTCCTTTAGAGCTTATCATACCGCGTAAAGGGAGTAAAGGATTGTTTTGATTGCGCGGCGGCGGCGCGGTATAATAGCACTGAGTTTGCGGAGGTTAAATTATGGTCAAGACGAACGCGATGCGCATTTTGGAGCGCGAGAAGGTCAGTTACACGCCGCATACCTACGACGACACGGTTCTGGACGGGCAGGAGGTGGCGCGCCTTGTCGGTCAGCCGTTTGAACGCGTGTTCAAAACGCTTGTGACGACGGCGGGCGAGGGGAAGTACGCCGTTTTCGTCCTGTCCGTGGGGCGGGAGCTTGATTTGAAGAAGGCGGCGCGGGCGGTGGGCGTAAAGGCCCTGTCCATGCTGCCGCAAAAAATGCTCCAGAGTGTGACGGGGTATGTGCGCGGCGGGTGCTCGCCCGTGGGGATGAAAAAGAAGTTCCCGACGGTCATCGACGAGGAGGCGCTCGCGCAGGAGACGATTTTTGTCAGCGCCGGGCGGTGCGGCGTGCAGATCGAGGTCGCGCCGCGCGATCTGGCCCGGTGCACGGGCGCCGTGTTTGCCGACGTGAAGGCGGAGGGGTAAGATGACGGACGAGGAGCTGCTCAAAAAGCGGCTGGCGGAGCTGGCCTCCCGCGCCGCCGGGCAGGGGCGGTACACGTTTTCGGAGTTTTTGACGCCGGCGGAGCAGTCGGCGCTGCTCGGAATGGGGCTTAAATCGAACGCGCCGTTTCGCCTTGAGGGCGGCTACCCGGACGCGGAGCGGCGCGTGGCTGTGTTCGGGAGCGAGGAGCTCTGCGGGTACGAGGCGCAGCCGCCCATCGCGTGCGTGCATATAAGGCCGCGTGGGGCGAAGTTTGACAAGCCCGTCGGGCACCGCGACGTGCTGGGGGCGCTCATGGGGCTTGGGATCCGCCGCGGCGTGCTGGGGGATATTGTGCTGCGCGACGGCGGGGCGTATGTGTTTTGCCTCGAGGCCATCGCGCTGTTTCTCGCCGAGACGCTCGCCGAAGTCGGGCGCGTGCCCGTCGCGGCGGAGGTTTTGGAGGCGCTGCCGGAGCTGGAGGCGGCCGAGCCGGAGGAAATATGCGTCAACGTGGCGTCCGAGCGGCTCGACGCGCTCGTGGCGGCCGTGTGGCGCCTCAGCCGCGCGGAAAGCCAGGAGCTGTTTTACCGGCAGAAGGTGTTTGTCAACGGGCGCGCGGCGGAAAACCCCAGCGCCGCGCCGCAGGTTGGGGACATCGTCTCCGTGCGCGGGTTCGGGCGGTTTTTGTACCGCGGCGTGAGCGGCCTCAGCCGCAAGGGGCGGCTTTTCGTCACCGTCGGTGTGTATGGGAAGAAGTGACGCGCGACGGCGCGGGAGAAAGAGGCTTTTCCAGGGCTTTTATAGTTGAATGCGGATTCAAACCGCCGTACCCTTTGGGCGCGGCGGTTTTTGTTTTGTGAAGCGCCGGGATGAGAACGTATTGGTTATACAGAAACGCTGAGAGCGCCGCGCGTTTTGGGACGGGATTATCGCGCCTTTGAGGTAGGAGCGATGAAAAAAGGGATGACGCATCTGAGCCTTTTGTGGTGGGAGTACAGAATAAGAAAAATGACGCCGCCGCGCGTATGGTGCGGCAGCGAAAAAAGATGACGCCGCCGAGCATATTAGGCGGAGCACTAAAAAAAGACAATGCCGCCGCGCCTTTGGTGCGGCGGTTTTTGTATGTGTGCGGGGCAGGGAAATAGTACAAAAATGGATTAATAAGCGGGAGGGAAGAGACGGGGATACGCGATAAAATGAGCAAGTGTGTGAGGGAAATGGGCGATGAGGTACAAATTTGTACTACAAAATTGTACCTTTTTGTTGCCGCGAGATGGGGGCGTCAGTATAATTAGGGGCAGCGAGCTGGAAAGGGGGCGAATGGGTGCCGAGGGAGAAAAGGTCGGCAAAGCAGTTTGAAAAGACGATTGAATCATACTTCAAAACATGCGAGGAGGCGGGCGTTTTCCCGGACGAGGCGGGCCTGATTCTCTTTCTGGGCCTTGAGCGGGAGGAGTATGAGCGGCTGCGGGACGGCAAGCGCGGAAAAGCATACGCCGCCGCCCTGAGCAAGGCGCGGCTGCGGCGCGAGAGCATCATCGTGCGCGAGCTGTACAACACGGAAAAGGCCGCGACGGGCAAAATCTTCGTGGCGCGGCAGCCGGAAAACGGGGGGCTGACCGACAAGCCCAGGGAGGCCCACGCGCCGGTGACGGTGGAGGTGCGTCTTGCCGGAGCCGGCGAAGACCCGTTCGGTTAAAGATGAGCCGGGAGTGACTATGGCGCGGAAAGAGAAGGAAAGCATTGTGCTCGATCTGGGGACGGCAAACCCCAAGCAGGCGCTGTTTTACCGAAGCCGCGCGCTCTACACCGCCTACGGCGGGGCCAAGGGCGGCGGGAAGACGCACGCCGTGCGCGTCAAGGCCGTCGGCGGGGCGCTTCGGTGGCCGGGCATTAGGATTCTCATTGTTAGGCGGACATATCCGGAGCTGCAGCAAAACCACATCGAGCCGGTGCTCAGGCTTGTGCCGCCGGAGGTGGCGTCCTACAACGCGACAAACCGCGTTTTGACGTTTACGAACGGCTCCGTTATCCGGTTCGGGCACTACCCGGCCGGGGCGGGGGAGCGGGAGTACCAGGGGCAGGAGTACGACTGGATTTTCCTCGACGAGGCCACGCAGTTTACCGAGCAGGAGTTTCGCCTTTTGGGCGGGTGCCTGCGGGGCGTAAGCGACATCCCAAAGCGGTTTTACCTCACCTGCAATCCCGGCGGTGTGGGGCACGGCTGGGTCAAGCGATTGTTTATCGACCGCATCTACCGCAGGGGCGCGACGGAGGAGGAGAGCGAAAACCCCGACGATTACGCGTTTATCTTTGCGAGCGTGGAGGACAACCTCCCGCTCCTTCGGGCCTCCCCCGCGTATCTCAAGATGCTCTCGGCGCTGCCGGACAATCTCCGCAGGGCATACCGCTACGGGGACTGGAACGCGCTGTCCGGCGCGTATTTTTCGGAGTTTTCTGAGCGCGTGCACGTCATCGAGCCGTTTGCCATTCCGAAGGGGTGGCGGCGGTACCGCTCGATGGACTACGGGCTTGACATGCTCGCTTGTTTGTGGATTGCGGTGGACGAGGCGGGGCGGTGCTACGTCTACCGCGAGGTGCACAAGGCGGGGCTGATTGTGACGGAGGCGGCGCGGCTGATCCGTGAAAACACGCTGCCGGGTGAGGTCATTGAGACGACGTTCGCGCCGCCGGATATCTGGAGCCGGCAGAAGGACAGCGGCCGCTCGATGGCGGAGCTGTTTCTTCAAAGCGGGGTGCCGGTGATGAGGGCCGACAGCGCGCGGGTGCACGGGCACATCATGATTAAGGAGATGCTCAGGCCCCGGTCAGACGGGCGGCCGGGCCTTCTGATTTTCAACACCTGCCGCACGCTCGCCCGCGACCTGCAATCCATCCAGGCCGACGAGCTCAACCCCAGCGACTGTGCCCGCGAGCCGCACGAGGTGACGCACAGCGTCGACGCGCTGCGGTACTTCTGCGTCTCCCGCACGCTCAAAGGCGAAAGGAGCGCGCCGGATTTAGCGCCCGACGAGGCCGATTACGACATCTTCATGACGGGAGGGGAGGCGACGCGGGATTTTCTCACATACTGACGGAAAAATGACTTTCATGAGGAGGGGAGCGGCATAAAGTGGACACGCTTGTTTTGCTGACGGCGCAGGCGCTCGTCGCTTTGCTCACGGCGGCGGCGGGGTGGGCTGTTTTCAGCGCCGCGGCGCTCAGGAAAAGGCTGCTTGATTTTGAGGAGGAGACGAAGCGGGCGCTCGACGCGCTGCGCCGAGAGGCGGACGCGCTGCGCTGCCCCGAGCGGGAGACGGACGAGGAGGCGGAGAAAAAGGCCCGCGCCGAGCGGCTTTTTACGGAGGGGCTCAGCAGCATTTTGGCGTACGATTTATCTCCGAAGGAGAGTAAGCGGGTATGAGAGAACAGGAGAAAGGCCGGGCGCGCGCCGGGGTGATAACGGCCGAGAGCGTCTGGAAGGAGTACGAGAAGGGCCTGGCGTTTAAGGAGCAGATCGGGCTGTTTGAGACGGTGCGCGTCAACGAGAACTTCTTTATCGGCAAGCAGTGGGAAGGCGTGGCCTCCAACGGGCTGCCGACGCCGGTGTTCAACTTCCTCAAGCGCCTCGTGCTGTTTACGGTGTCGAGCATTACGTCAAGCTCCATTAAGCTGCAGGCGTCCCTCATCCGGGAAAAGGGCGCGCCGGAGAAGGTGAAGGCCCTCGTGCGCGCCGTGAACGAGGAGTTTGAGCGGCTCTTTGAGCGCAACGACGTCCTCGCCCTCATCCGGGAGATGATGCGCAACACGGCCGTCGACGGGGACGGGTGCCTGTATACATACTGGGACGCAGAACTTGAGACGGGCGGGCTCGCAAGGGGCGGCATCGTCACCGAAGTGATTGAGAACACGCGCGTGTTCTTCGGGAATGTAAGCGACCGGCGCGTGGAAAAGCAGCCGTACATCATCCTCTCGCGGCGCGAGATGGTCGATGCGCTCCGGGAGCGGGCGCAGCAAAGCGGCTGCGAGGGCTGGGAGGCCATCCGCCCCGACTCGGACGAGAGCGGCTCGGACGCATCGCGCCTTACCGACGACAAGGCGACGGTGCTCATCCGGCTGTGGCGCCATCCCGAGACGAAGACGATCTGGGCCTGCGAGGCGGCAAAGGGGCTGATGCTGCGCGCGCCGTGGGACACGGGCCTGAGGCGCTATCCGCTCACGTGGATTAACTGGGACTATGTGCCCGACTGCTACCACGGGCAGGCGATGATTACGGGGCTGATCCCGAACCAGATTTTCGTCAACAAGCTCTACGCCATGAGCATGATTTCGCTCATGACGACGGCGTACCCGAAAGTGGTGTACGACCGCACGCGCATCGCCAAGTGGGACAACCGCGTCGGCGCGGCGATCCCCGTCGCGGGCGGGGACGTGAGCACCGTGGCGCGGATTATCGACCCGGCGCAGATTTCGCCGCAGATTGCGCAGTTTATCCAGCTGGCCGTGCGGGAGACGCAGTCAAACCTCGGGGCGACGAGCGCGGCCCTCGGCGAGGCGAGGCCCGAGAACACGTCCGCGATTATCGCGCTGCAGAAGGCGTCGGCCGTCCCGAATGAGCTGACACGCCATAACCTCTACCGCTGCATCGAGGACTTGGGGCGCATTTACCTCGACTTTATGAGCGAGTACTACGGCGTGCGCGTTTCCGACGGGGGGACGCTCGACGAGGCGGTGGATTTCTCGGCGCTCAGGCGCGTCGGCTTAACGCTCAGGCTCGACGTCGGGGCGTCGTCCTACTGGTCTGAAATTGCGGCGGTGCAGACGCTCGATAACCTCCTGGCGGCGGGGAAGATCGACATGGTCGACTACCTCGAGCGGCTGCCGGAGGGGTACATCCCCGGCAAGCAGGAGCTTTTGGACAAGCTGCGGGCGCGGCGGGCGGCGGGCGCGGCGGCGCCGGAGCGGCTGTCTCCGCGCGCCGACACGAAGGACGCGCTCATCGCGCTCGGCAGGTTCGCAACGCCATAGAGCGTCAAAACCGCGCCTGCTTAGGCGGGCGCGGCGCCCTGCGGGGAAAGCGGGCGCGCCGGAAGGCGTGAAGGTCAATGTTGAACGGGGATTCAATCACAATTTTTGGGTGCAACGGGGCAAAACCAGCCCCGAGCATAGCCGCCCAACCAGAGGCGAAAGGAGAAAAGCATGGCTGAAATGAGCCAAAACGACGATGTGGTGCGGGCTGAGACGGCGGCCGAGGGGGCCACACCAGCGCCCGGAGAGCCGGACGGCCCGCGCGCGGCGGGCGGCGCAGAGAGCAGCGCCGGAGAGCAGATGTTCACAATCAAGTACATGGGGGAGGAAATAGCCGTCACGCGCGACGAGCTCATCCGCCTCGCGCAAAAGGGACGCGATTACGACCGCATCCGAAGCCGCGCGGAGATGCTCGCGGAAAAGCTGCGCCAGCTTGAGGGCGGCGCGGCTCATAAGGGCGCGGACAGTGCGGAGGCGGCGCTTTCTGAGGAAAAGGAGCGCGCCGGCGGCGCGGCGGCGCGGGAGGACAAACACGGCGGCGCTCAAGGCCTGATGGCGCCTGAAGAGGGAGAGCAGGTGCCTGACGACAAAAAGGCGCGGCCGGATACGGCGGAAAGCGCTTTCGCCGAGAGCGGCCTTCCCGGCGGAGCGGAAGCGGGAGAGCGCGCGGGCGAGCATTTTAT
>JAAYMC010000046.1 GCA_012521555.1 Clostridiales bacterium | reverse complement strand
GCCGCAAAGCGATATCAGCATCATTGGGGGGACTTAGGCTACTTCTTCGCAGCGCCCTTCGGCCTCTTCGCGCCGTACTTTGAGCGGCCCTGCTTGCGGTTGGCCACGCCCTGCGTATCGAGCGAACCACGGATGATGTGGTAGCGCACGCCGGGGAGGTCCTTGACACGGCCGCCGCGGATCATGACGACGGAGTGCTCCTGAAGGTTGTGACCGACGCCGGGGATGTAGGCCGTGACCTCGTAGCCGTTCGTCAGGCGGACACGGGCGATTTTCCGGAGAGCCGAGTTCGGCTTCTTCGGCGTCGTCGTCTTAACCGCGGTGCAGACGCCTCTCTTCTGCGGGGACGGGAGATCTGTCTCCCTGTTCTTCAGGGTGTTGAGGCCCTTCTGCAGAGCCGGAGAGCCGGATTTGTACGTCACCTTTTCTCTGCCTTTGCGGACGAGCTGGTTAAATGTGGGCATTCTTTTCCTCCTCTCTGTACATGGTTTATTTTCACGGCGCGCTTAAAAGCGCGGCGCAAAAAACGTGAAAATGAATAAAAACGTAAGAACAAATTGATACAAGTTCGCACAGGGTATTACGATAACACAATTAAGCTCTGCCGTCAATATTTTAACTGTATAACAATCTTTTAAACGGCCGTGAACTTTCGTTTATTTTTTCCCAGTGCGCGCCTTGAGTTTCCCGTTTGGCACCGCTGCCGTATGGCAGCGGTGCTTTTTTCCGGAATATCCTGATGCTTACAGCGCGTTGCCCGCGTTTTTGAGCACGGAGAGATCCACTTCCTCCTCTTCCGGCGGCTGCGGGGCCGGCCGGCCGGCGTAGTCCTCGTCGAACAGGCGGTAACGGGCGAGGCCGCTGCCGGCGGGGATGAGCTTGCCGATGATGACGTTTTCCTTGAGCCCCACGAGCCGGTCAATCTTGCCCTTAATCGCCGCTTCGGTGAGGACCTTCGTCGTCTCCTGGAAGGAGGCGGCGGAGAGGAACGATTCCGTGGCGAGAGAGGCCTTCGTGATGCCCATGAGCATCTGCTGGGCCGTCGCTTTCCGCAGGTCGGTCTCGCCGGCGTCGATGCGCTTCTGGATTTCCGCGTTGGCGCGCTTGAACTCGAGAATGTCGACCGTCGTGCCGGGCAGGAGGTTTGTGCTGCCGGCGTCCTCCACGCGGACCTTGCGCATCATCTGGCGGACGATAACCTCGATGTGCTTGTCGTTGATCTCGACGCCTTGCTGGCGGTACACTTTCTGGACTTCGCGGATGATATAGTTCTGGGCTTCCTCCTTGCCGAGGATGCGCAGGACGTCGTGCGGGTTGAGGGCGCCTTCCGTGAGCATGTCGCCCTTCTGGACGTGCTGCCCCGTCTCGACGCGGACGGCCGACGTCGGCGCCTGGTAGACCCTGACTTCCCCGTCGTCGGGGTTGGTGACGGTGATGGAGACGAGGGCGTTTTTCCGCGTCTCCTCGACGGCCACCACGCCGGCAATCTCCGAGAGGATGGCCATCTTCTTCGGCTTTCTCGCTTCGAAGAGCTCTTCGACGCGCGGCAGACCCTGCGTAATGTCGTCGCCGGCGACGCCGCCGGTGTGGAACGTCCGCATCGTCAGCTGCGTGCCGGGCTCGCCGATGGACTGCGCCGCGATGACGCCGACGGCCTCGCCGATGTTGACGGGCTGGCCTGTGGCGAGGTTGATGCCGTAGCACCGTGCGCACACGCCGCTTGCCGCCTCGCACTCAAGAACCGTGCGGATGCGCAGGCTCGTGATGCCGTGCGCCCTGAGGATATCGGCGTCGGACGCGACGAGCATGTGGTCGCGGTCGAAGAGGACTTCGCCCGTCTGCGGGTCGACGACGTCGCTGGCCGGGAAGCGGCCGTGGATGGCCTCGCCGAAGGGGTGGTCCTCGTCGCCGCCGTCGCGGACGAGGAGGCCGTCGTGCGTGCCGCAGTCGAGCTCGCGGATGATGACGTCCTGCGAGACGTCGACGAGGCGGCGGGTGAGGTAACCCGAGTCGGCCGTGCGCAGCGCCGTGTCGGCGAGGCCCTTGCGCGCGCCGCGGGAGGACGTGAAGTACTCGAGCACGCTCAGGCCCTCGCGGAAGTTGGCCTTAATCGGGATTTCAATCGTCTTACCGGAGGTGTTGGCCATCAGGCCGCGCATACCCGCCAGCTGGCAGATCCGGTTCATGTTGACTTGGGCGCCGGAGTCGACCATCATATAGATGGGGTTAAACTCGTCCAAATTTTTCCGAATGTCCTCGGTGATTTCCTTGGTGGTCTTATCCCACTGCTGCACCACGAAGCGGTAGAGATCGTCGTTGGAGATAAACCCCTTCTTGTAATATTTTTCGCTCTCAATGACCCTCTGCTCCACCTCGCGGATGAGCTCCTGCTTCTTTTCAGGCATGGGCATATCATGGATGGAGATGGTGATGGCGCCCTTGGTGGAGTACTTAAAGCCCAGAGCCTTGATGTTGTCAAGAAGCTCCGCCGTGCGGGTAAAGCCATGCTTGGCGATGGCGCGGCGGATGATGTCCTCAAGCTGTTTCTTACCGGCCCGGAAGTTGACTTCGTAGTTGAACATCGTCTCGGGATTCGTGCGGTCGACGAATCCGAGGTCCTGCGGAATCGGCTCGTTGAAGATGATGCGGCCGACCGTGGTTTCCACGACTTTGTTCTGCAGTTTGCCGTCGATTTCCTTGCTCACACGCACACGAATCGGCGCGTGGATGCCGACATCGCCGCTCTGATAGGCCATGAGGGCCTCGTTGGGCGAGGAGAAGGCCTTGCCTGCTCCCGGCTCGTTCTCTCTCAGGATAGTGAGGTAGTAGCAACCTAAAATCATGTCCTGGTCGGGAACCATGGTGGGTCGGCCGTCTTGGGGCCGCAGCAGATTGTTGGCTGAGAGCATTAGAATTCTGGCCTCCGCCTGGGCCTCCACGGACAGGGGTATGTGCACGGCCACCTGATCGCCGCCGAAGTCGGTTTTAAAGGTTGTGCGCATCAGAGGGTGGAGCTGGATGGCGCGGCCTTCCACGAGAACGGGCTCGAAGGCCTGAATGCCGAGGCGGTGGAGCGTCGGCGCGCAATTCAATAGGACGGGGTGCTCCTTCATC
>JAAYMC010000045.1 GCA_012521555.1 Clostridiales bacterium | reverse complement strand
GCGCGGTACGTCAGCTCCGCCTCCTTCAGCTGCGTGACGTCCGTGACGATGGCGAGCATCGTCGGGTTCGGCCCCTCGTCGTTTTTCGTGCGGCTGGCGCGCATGTGGTACCACAGCGTCCTGTCGTTCTGGTCGACGCGGCGGAATACAATCTCGACGGCCTTGTCCATCTGCGTGCCGGCGCGCAGCGTCGCCTCCACGACGGGCAGGTCCGACGGGTGGACGAAGGCGGAAAGCTGCCGCCCCGCCGAGTCGAAGGCCACCGACGTGAGGTTCATCAGGCGGATGAAGCTGTAGCTGTGGTAAATCGAGCGGATTTTGTCGCCGATTTCAAGGAGCGTAATGCCGCCGTCGATGTTGTCGATGAGCGTCTGGAGCTGGATGAGCGCCCCGTTTTCGCCCCCCGGCACGGCGCGGACGGCTCTTTCCTTCCCGTCGCGCCGCTCTTCGTCGCCGTAGATGCAGTAGCGGTTTTTGCCGGAGAGCTTGGCCGTGTAGAGCGCTTCGTCGGCTTCCTGGAAAAACTGCTCGAGCGTCTTGCCGCCGCTTTCCACAATGGCCACGCCGATGCTGGCCGTCACCGTCTTCGGAATCCCGTTGCACACGCAAAGGTACTCCAGCGCGTAGATAAGCTCCCGCGCGTGGCGGCGCACAAATCCGATCGTCTCGGTGTACTTGACGAGGACGATAAACTCGTCTCCCCCGAAGCGGCCGATGATGTCGGACGGGCGCAGAATCGACTGGATCTTCTTGGCCATGGCCTGAAGCACGCGGTCCCCCTCGAGGTGGCCGAACGTGTCGTTAATCTCCTTAAACCCGTCAAGGTCGATGATCATGAGCGCATGCCGCCACCCGCTCCCTTCGCCGCTGATAAACTCCGATATCTTCTCAAGTGCCGCCGCCCGGTTGAGCAGGCCGGTCAGCGCGTCCGTCTCCGCCTTGTCCTTGAGCTTTTCCTCGTTCCTGTCGCCGCGCAGGCTCCGGATTACCATGAAGACGAACAGGCCGGACAGGAGCGCCGCCAGAATAATGAGCACGACGACGGCCGCCGTCCGCTCAGGGCCGCGGCCGATTTCGGGGAGAATCCTCGTCCCCAGCACGAGGAGCAAAAGTGTCGCCACCACGTAAAGCGCAACGGGAATTCCAAGCTGTTTGTAAAGTCTCTTCTTGTTCATACCGGCTCCAAACCCACTTCTCATTGATTCTCAGTGATTCTCAAATGCCATTAGCCAGGAATTGCGCTGCCTCAACAGTATTTTCCAATTTATTATATCGGTATAATCGGCCTGAAAACGAGTGGAAACCGTAAGATTTTTCATAAATGAGAAAATGGCACAAAAAGCGGCACCTTTTGAAAGGTGCCGCTTAAATTTTAACTTTATTCTCTTTTCCGGCGCTACGGCACGCGCACGATGCACTTAGCCTCCACGCCGTCTACCGTACAGATGAGGTAGGCTTTGCCTTTCCCGATGCCCGTGACCGTGCCGTTGGAGAGGACCATGAAGACGTTTTCGTCGGTGCTCTTCCAGGTCGCGGTTTTGCCCGTCGTCTCGGGCGTCGTCTTAAAGCTCAGGGGAACCTTTTCGCCGACTTTGACCGTTATGTCTTCTTTCGGCGTGCCGTTGTATGTAATCGTGACCTTCGTAATCGTCGGTTCGACCGGCACCGTCGGCTCCGGGCTGGGGACCACCGTGTCGTCTTCGTCGTCTTCGATGACGTCGACGTCGTCGCTGCCGGGCAGGGTGGGCTCCGTCTCGCCTCCCGGCGCGGGGGACGACGGCGAAGGACTCGACATCTGCGGCTCGCTCTCCGGCAGGCTCGTGAAAATAAGCACCATCGTCGCGACAATCAGGACGGCCAGAAGCAAAACGCCGACGATGATCTTCACGCGCGTGTTGTCATGCGGCTCGGCGTACTTGCCGCGTTTGGAGCGCCGCGCGCCGCAGTACGGGCAACGCGCGCGAAGGCCGGAATACCGTCTGTCGCATCGACCGCATTTTACATCCGAGACGATAGCCATGCTACCCCTCCGTTCCTCTCATGTAGGCTACCGTTAAAGTCTACAATAACTTTGCATTTTCGTCAATCGTTTGCGGGGAATTTTGCAAAGCGCGTTTCTTTTTCGCGCCTGAGACAAAGGCGTTTCCGGCCACGATAAAGCGCCAGAGCGCGTCTTTTGTGTGGAAGGCGTAGTCGATTCCGACGCGCGGCGTCGCCTCGATTTTCTCAGGCGCCGCGCCCTTTACGATATACAGGGGCCCCTTTTGGGTCACGTCCGCGCCGTAGAGGGATTTGTCGATGGCGAGGGCCTGGCAGAGCTTTCCCGGGCCGCTGCACAGGTTGTCAAACCTTGCCGTCCCGCGGCGGCGGGCCATGATGTCCATGCCCTCCAGCGGCTGCAGGGCGCGGATGAGCACGCACTCCGGCTCGCCGTCCGGCCCCGAGGCGATGTTCAGGCAGTAGTACATCCCGTAAATGAGGTATATGTACGCCGTGCCCTTTTCCCCGTACAGGGCGCGCACGCGTTCCGTCTTCCCCTTGTAGCTGTGGGCGGCGTCGTCGCGCGTGCCGAGGTACGCCTCGGTTTCGACGATGATGCCCGAAGCGACGCCCTCCTCCGTCTCTCTGACGAGAATCTGCCCCAAAAGGTTCCGCGCTACGTCGCGGGAATCGCCGAAATAGAACGAACGCGGCAGAATCATGTCGCCATCGCCCCGATCGCCGCCGCAAGCGCCGCGAAATCATTGAGCCCCAGCATCTCGCCGCGGATGCGCTCGTCAAACCCGCAGGAGACGACCGCCTCCCGCAGCCGCTCCTTGCCGAGGCTGCCGAACGCGGCGGAAAGGGCGTTGACGAGCGTCTTGCGGCGCTGCCCGAACGCCGCGCGCACGACGCGGAAAAAGAGCGCCTCGTCCTGTATCCCCTCCGGCGGGGCCGGGCGCATGGCAAGGCGCACGACGCTCGACGTGACCTTCGGCGGCGGCATGAAGCTCTCCGGCGGCACGTCGAACAAAATCTTCACATCGGCATAATAGGCGGTAAGGACGGAAAACGCGCCGTACTCTTCCGTGCCCGCCTTCGCGGCCATGCGCTGCGCCACCTCGCGCTGCACCATCACGGTGATTGTGTCAAACAGCCTCGCCTCGTAAAGGCGCGTGAGGACGGGCGTGGTAATGTTGTACGGGAGGTTGGCGCACACGACGTACCGCGCCATGCCCGGCATGTTTTCGCTCACAAGCTGCTGTAAACTCAGCCGCATGATGTCGCCCTGCACGACGGTAACGTTATCAAAGCCGTGCAGCGTCTCGCTTAGAATCGGCAGAAGCCTTTTGTCCAGCTCCACGGTCGTGACCTTCCCGGCGCGCCGGGCCAGCTCGCGCGTGAGGATGCCGACGCCCGGCCCGATTTCCAAAACGCCGGCCCCTTCCGCGCGGGCTTTTTCCGCGATGGCGCGCGGGACGGAAGGGTCGACGAGGAAGTTTTGCCCCATCGACTTGGAAAAGCGAAAGCCGTGCTTTATGAGCGTCTGTTTGAGTTCTTCCCGATAAGTCATTTCGTCTCTCCGATATCGTGATTTAAGCCTGCCGTCTCGCTGATAATATAGCGCGGGCGGCGCTTGACTTCCATGAGGGTGCGGCCGGCATACTCGCCCAGCACGCCGAGCGCCGTGAGGACAAGCCCCCCGACGCCCCAGACGGACGCCGTCGCCCACGCCCAGCCTTCGACGGGCTTGTCCAGGAAGACGCGCACGAGCAGCACGACAAAGGCCAGCGCGGCGGCGGCCAGAACAACAAGGCCGGCCCCCGAGATGAGGCGGATGGGCTTGAGGCTCAGCGAAAAAACGCCGTCGAGCGCAAGCTGCACCATCTTGCGGACGGAATACTTGCTCTCCCCGGCAAAGCGCGCCTTCCGCTCGTACTCCACGACGCCCGCCTTAAACCCGAGCATCGGGACAAGCCCGCGCAAAAAGAGGGCGCTCTCCCCGAACTGGCTCAGGGCGCGAAGCGCCCGGGCGCTCAGGAGCCGGAAGTCGGCGTGGTTGAAGACGACGTCGCAGCCGAGCGTTTCAAGGAGCCTGTAATACCCCTCGGCCGTCGCCCTCTTGAGGAAGGTGTCCGACTGGCGGCTTGCACGCACGCCGTAGACGACGTCGCACCCGCCGCGCCAGAGGTCGATCATGGCGTCCATGGCGTCGATGTCGTCCTGAAGGTCGGCGTCGATGGAGATGGTGACGTCCGCGCGCTCCATGGCCGTCATCAGCCCCGCAAAGAGCGCGTTCTGGTGCCCGCGGTTGCGGCTTAGGGACACGCCGGCAAACACCGAGTTTTCCTTTTCGCTCAGCTCCTTGATGATGGGCCACGTTGCGTCCTTCGAGCCGTCGTTGACGAACAAAACGCGGCTTTGCGCGCCGATTTTCCCCGCCGATTTG
>JAAYMC010000044.1 GCA_012521555.1 Clostridiales bacterium | reverse complement strand
GGGGACGGACACCGCCTCGGCCTCTGGGCGGGCGGCTCGTTTGAAGACCCGCCGTTCCCCATGATTATGCACCCGCAGGCGTACCACTTCAGCAGCTTCTGCTTCCTGTTCGTCAAGCCGGACGGGACGCGCTTTATGAACGAGGACACCTACGCGCAGGGCAAGTGCGTGGCCATCCTGCGCGAGCGGGAGACGTACGCGTGGTCCATCGTCGATTCGGCGTGGCCGGAAAAAGTCCCGCCGACGCTCAGGTACGGCGGCGGCATCGCGTGGGGGCAGGACTTCGTCCTCGGCGAGCCGGCGTTCGACGTCGAGACGGAGAAAAAGATGTTCGAGCGCGGCTTTGCGCGCGGCCACATCGTGACCGCCGACACGCCCGAAGAGCTGGCGGAAAAGATGGGCGTCCCTGTGGAGACGTTCGTCCGGACGCTCAAGCGCTACAACGAGATGTGCGCGCGCGGGCGCGACGAGGATTTCGGCAAGCGCAGGGAGCTGCTCATCCCGATAGACAAGCCGCCCTATTACGGCATTAAGTTCGGGCCGGCTGTTCTCGCCGTCGTCGGCGGGCTGCGGGTGGACACAAAGATGCGCGTGCTCAGCGAAGAGAACGCGCCTGTCGAAGGGCTTTACGCCATCGGCAACGCCGCCGGCGGGCGGTATGGCGTCGACTATCCGCTTATTATATGCGGCAACAGCCACGGCACGGCGCTCACATTCGGCTATCTGCTCGGGCAGCAGCTCGGCCTCGCGCAGTAGGCGCGGCCTAAAACTAACGGGAGGGATGACCCATACAGCTGACAACGCAGCGGCTTGTTCTGCGGGAACTGCGCGAAGATGATTTTGAAGCCGTCCACGCGTATACCTCAAATCCTGAAAACGTCAGGTACGTGACGTGGGGCCCGTACGACGAGGCGGGCACGCGCGCGTTCCTTAAAACGGCTATAGAGCGGCAAAACGCTACGCCGCGCACAAGCTACATGTTTGCCATCACGCTCAAGGAGAGCGGCCGGCTCATCGGGCACTGCGGGATATACCTGACGGACGAGGGGCGGCAGGCCGTCCTGGGCTGGATTTTGCACCGGGACTACTGGAACCGGGGCTATATGACGGAGTGCGCCAAAGAGCTGCTCCGGTTCGGGTTTGAAGACCTGCGCCTGCACAGAATCGTCGCCTACTGCAACACGGAAAACGGCGCGACAAGCCGCGTCATGGAAAAGTGCGGCATGCGGAGAGAGGGCGCGTTCAAAAAAAGCAAGCGCGGCAGGCCCGGAATCGACAAGGAGTGGAACGACGAGTACCTGTACGCGATCCTGGCTGAGGAATGGTGCCCTTGATAACAATTCATTAATTCATTAAATCATTAAGTCATTGTAACCCGGATCGGTATGATTAACCGAATCCTTAAGTAACTGAAAGGTATTGGAGAGTTTGTGATGAAGTACCCTAGACCCGAATTTAAAAGCGCGTCCGTAGCGACGCAAACCGTCTCATCGCCTTTCCTGGGCGGCGAGACCATCGCGCCAAAGTTTGATACGCCCATCACGCCGCGGGAGAATTTCCGCCGCGCCGTGGAAAGAAAAAATCCGATTTGGATGCCCTGCTCCACGACGGATTTCCAGTCCCTCCTGACGCAGGACGTCGCGGGGGCGGCCCCGCACGGCATGCAGATCCACTCGGACATGAGGAGAAAGGCGACGGAGGACTACACGTTTAAGGACTGGTTCAACACCGACTGGACGTGGGTCTGCTCGGCCGGCGGCGCCATGCTCACGCCGGGCACGCAGCTGCTCGACGACATCACGAGATGGGAAGAGGTTATCGTCTGGCCTGACTTTTCCGAGTGGGGCTTTGAGGAAAGGGCCGCGCAGTTTATGCGCGAGGAATACAACCCCGACAAGGTCATGCACTACGACTTAGGCCGCGGCTGCACCGAGCGCCTCGTATCCATCATGGGCGGGTATACGGACAGCATGTACGCCCTTGCGGTGGAGCCCGAAGCCGTCAGGGATTTCTTTGAGGCGTACGCCGATTTCATGATCGCGTTCTTCGATAAGATCAACTCCCTCTATCCGCTCGACATGGTCACGCTGCACGACGACTGGGGCACGGAGCGCGACACGTTCTTCTCCGAAAAGATGATGGAGGAGCTCGTGTTCGAGCCGACGAAGAGAATTGTCGACCACATCAAGAGCAAGGGCGTGATTTTCGAGCTGCACACCTGCGGCAACGTGACGCGCTTTATCCCGTACACGATTGAACTCGGCGCCGACATCCTGCAGCTCCAGCGCCGCGCGGTGGACCTGCCGAAGCTGAAGGAGAAGTACGGCGACAAGATTGGTTTCTGCTCGCCGCTTGAGGGCATCGCCCCGGGCATGAGCTATCCGGACGAGGAGATAGTCGCCGCGGTGCGCCGCACCGTCGACCTCTACGCGCCGGGCGGCGGCTGCTACACGTCCGTCTTCTTCCGCGAGCCGGAGAAGATGTGGCTTGGCCTTTCTGAGCTTTACGCGTACAGCCGCGAGCTTTACGACAAACAGCAGGGCAGGGAGTAGTCCAGGAAGTAGAAGGTAAAGAAAAAGGGTAGAAAACAAGGAGGGCAAAAAATGATCCAGTACGATGTGGACGTTCTCGTTATCGGCGGCGGCCCGGCCGGTTTTGCCGCGGGCGTTTCGGCAGCCAGAAGAGGGCTTCGGACGCTTCTCATTGAGAACCTGACGAGCCTCGGCGGGCTTATGACGAATGGCTTCGTGACGGGGCCCGCCGGCATTATCGAAGGCATCTGCAAAGAGCTGCTCGACAGGCTGGACAAGAAGGGCTATCTCTACAACACGCCGCACACGCCGGCCGTCGACCCGGAGCGCTGCAAATTCGAGATGGAGACGATGCTTCTCCAGTCCGGCTGCCGCCTGCTCTACGGCATGCACGCCGTGGACGTTGTGATGAACGGCAACAACATTGAGAGCGTCGTCTGCTACTCCAAGAGCGGGCGCACCGAGATTAAGGCGCGGTACTTCATCGACGCCACCGGCGACGCCGACATCGCCGCGGCGGCGGGCGTGCCCTACGAAGTGGGCAACGCCGAGTACATGGGCCTCAACCTCGCCCACACCATGGGCGTGCGCATGTCCAACGTCAACATGAAGAAGTTTAGGGAAGCCATGAAGGCGTGGCAGGAGGACAACACCGGCTATCCCAAGTACCTGTCGCTCGTCAACCAGCTGATGGACGAGGCCGTGAAAAACGGCGACCTGCCGTACCCGATTTTCCCCGGCGGCCTGATTTACCAGGTTCCCGGCACGCCCGACGAAGACGCGGACATCACCTTCAACGTCGCGCACAGCTACTACAACCACAACACCTGCGTCGAGGACCTCTCCCGCCAGATCGTGGAGCAGCACCAGCAGAACCAGTGGCTGGAGGCGGCCTACCGCAAGTACGTCCCGGGATTTGAGCGCGCGCGCATTACAGCCCTCGCGTCCCTGCCCGGCATCCGCGACTCGCGCAGAATCGTCGGCGAGTACGTGATGAAGGATACGGACATCGCCGCCGCGACGAAGTTTGAAGACGCCATCGCGAAGTTCCCCGAGCTGTACGACACGCACCATCCCACGAACGGCTACTGGGGCTTCAGGCATCATATCCACTCGAAGGAGCCGATTCCGGGCGCCATCAACATCACCGAGCCCTGCGACAAGGGCATGCACCCGTTCTGCCCGCCGGAGGAAGGCAGCTACAGCGTCTACCAGAACCCGGCCACCTACTGCGAAGTGCCGTACCGCGTCATCGTGCCGCTGAAGGTCGACAACCTCTTCGTCGTCGGCCGCTGCGTCTCGGCGCAGTTCCACGCCATGGCCGCCGTGCGCATCATCACCATCTGCATGGCGACGGGCCAGGCGGCCGGCATCGCGGCGGACCTGTGCCTGCAGAAGGGCGTCACCCCCAGGCAGCTTGACGGCCGTCTCGTCCGCGAGGAAATGATCAAGGCCGGCGTGCCGCTTGACAAGGCGCCGGACGGATACTGGGCGTTCCTCGCCGAGCTGGCAAAGGACGACATAAACAAGTACGAGTTTGTCCGCCTGCGCGGCGACTTTGTGGGCGTCCGCCTGCCCAACGGCAAGATCACCATCCGGTTCGGCAACATCAAGAAGGAAGACACGGAAGATAAGAAGGAGTAAGTCGGGGGAAAGGCGGTAGAATTTTGGGAAGCGACTACAAGCACGTTTTTTCACCGATCACAATCCGCGGGGTGGAATTTAAAAACCGCATCGAAATGGCGCCGACGTCCCCGAAGCTCACGGACGACAAGGGCTACATGACGACGGAGCACATCGACTATTTCCGCCCCATCGCGCGCGGCGGCGCCGCCATCATCACGCTGGGCAACTGCTCCATCGATATCCTGAACGCGCAGGACGAGCCGCGCCAGGTGGGCGTCGACAGCGACGATTACCTCATCGGCCTGTCCCGCTTCAACGACATGTGCGAGCGGTACGGCGCGCTCGGCTCGCTGGAGATCAACCACTCCGGCATCGACGCCATCTGGGAGTACAACCACGTCGTGCCGCGCGGCCCGTCGCCGGTGATTACGCCCCGGGAGATAATGCGCGCCGCGGCGGCCGGGCGCAAGCCCATCCGCCCCGTGGAGATGACAATCGACGAAATCCACGAGATGGAGCAGAAGTACATAGAAGCCGCGTACCGGTGCAAGAGGGCCGGCTTTAAGATGTGCATGGTCCACGGCGGGCACGGCAACCTCATCGCGCAGTTTTCAAGCCCGCTTTACAACCACCGGCGGGACGAATATGGCGGGAGCCTCGAAAACCGCGCGCGGTTTGCCATGAACATCTTGGACGGCATCCGCAAAAAGTGCGGCGAGGATTTCGTCATCGAGTTTCGCGTCTCGGCGGACGAAATGCACCCCGACGGGATGCACTTCGAGGAGACGAAGGAGTACCTCAAGCTCCTTGAGGACAAGATCGACATCGTCAACGTCTCCTGCGGGCTCCACACGGACGTGAGATATTTCCGCTACTGGTTCCCGAACATGTACATGCCGCGGATGGTAAACGTCCATTACGCGGCGGAGCTGAAGAAAATCCTCAAGTGCAAGGTCACGGCCGTCGCGGGAATCACGCACCTCGACAACGCCGAGAAAATCATCGCCGAAGGCATGGCGGACTTCTGCGCCATGGCGCGCCCGCTCATGGCCGACCCCGAAATGCCGCGCAAGTACGCGATGAACAAACCCGAAGAGCGCGTTCCGTGCTCGCGCTGCGGTTTTTGCAACCGGCGCGTCGGCGCGATCAAGACGCTCATGTGCGGCGTCAACCCGAAGCTCGGCCGCGAGCACGAGCTGGAAGACGGCATGGTGCGCCGCGCGCGCGTGCAGAAGACCGTCGCCGTCGTAGGGGGCGGCCCCGCGGGCATGCAGGCGGCGCTCACGCTCCTCGAGCGGGGGCACAAGGTCGTGCTCTTTGAGAAGGAGCAATCGCTCGGCGGTAACCTCACCGCCGCCGCGGCTATGGAGCTAAAGCAGGACATGAAGGATTACCACGCGTACCTGTGCCGCACCGTCATGAAAAGCGGCGCGGACATCCGCCTCGGCGTGAAGGCCACCCCGGAGGTCATCCGGGAGATCAGGCCCGACGCCCTCGTCATCGCCGTGGGCGCGGAAGCCTTCATGCCGGACGTGCCGGGCATCGATCTGCCCCACGTCCACTGGGCGGCGGACGCGGATATGGACAAAGTCCCCGTCGGGAGTGAAATCGCCATCATCGGCGGCGGCTCGCTGGGCATGGAGAGCGCCTACACGCAGTCGCAGCGCGGGAAGAAGGTGCGGGTGTTTGAAATCCGGCCCGCCCTCGGCGCGGGGCTCGAAGCCTCCGAGCTCATGCCGGCGCTGCAGAAAAACGGCGTGGAGATTTACACAAACAGGCGGCTGCTGTCCATCCATCCGGACAAAATCGTCTGCTCCGTGATCGGGACGGGCGAGATTGAAGAATACCCGTGCGACACGGTGCTCATCTCGGCGGGCCTTGTGCCGAGAAAGCAGGATGTCGAGGCGCTGCGGCACGTCCTTCCGGAGACGGAAGTGTACATCGTGGGCGACGCGAAAGCGCCGCGCACGCTCGGGGACGCCGTCCACGACGGCTTCAACGCCGCGCTGAATATTTGATTTGATTTGGGAGTGCGTTTCATGGCAAAGGATATCAAAATCCCCACTATTCCGCCCATGTGGCCGCCGGTGAAGAGGGACTACCCCGTGACACCGCGGGAGAACCTCATGCTGGCGCTCAATCACAAAAAGCCCTACTGGATGCCGGACTACTACAAGTCCTCCCAGATGTTCCTCTCCTCCATCGCGCGGGACGCGCCCATCGAGCGCGACCGCGACGCCGTGGACTGGTTCGGCGTGGAGTACAAGTTCTCGGCCATGCAGGGCTCCAACACGCCGATGGGCAATGTGTTAAACGACATCACCGAGTGGGAAGAGAAGATCAAATGGCCGGACCTCAAGCAGTTTGACTGGGCCTCGGACGGGGCGCGGCTGGAGCGGGACGAGTCTCTGGCGCTGTACATGCGCATGAGCAACGGCCCCTTCGAGCGCCTCCACGCCCTCGAGGGCTTCGAGCAGGCGCTCATCGACCTCATCACCGAGCCGGAGGCCGTCCGCGCGTTCCTCGAGCGCCTCGTGGACTTCAAGATCGAGCTGTTCAACTGCATCCGCGACCACGTCCCGCTCGACTACATCGTCGCGGCCGACGACTGGGGAACGGCCCGGGCGCCCTTCTTCTCCACTGAGACGTTTGAAAAGACGATCCTGGAGCCGACGAAGCGCTTCGTCAAGGCCGTCCAGGCGCGCGGGACGAAGTTCATCGCCCACTGCTGCGGCGTCATCGAGCCCTTCGTCCCGTACATGGTGGAGGAGATCGGGTTCGACGGCATCGAAATCCAGACGACCCTGAACGACGTCGCCGCCATCCTCGAAAAATACGGCGACCGCATCACCGTCAACTACGCGGTCAAGGCCGAGCTCGTGCACGACCCCGACACCACCGAGGAGCAGATCCGCTCCTACGTGCGCGGCATCGTCGACAATTACGGCGCGCACGTCGTTCCCGGTTCCGGCGTGATGATCAACTGCACCAGCAGCTTTGAAAACATCTACTACGCGATGGAAGACGAGGTCTATACGTACAGTAGGTCTTGCTACGAAGGACTCCACAAATAAAGTGAAGGAGGGTTCTCATGGAGAGTGTGCTGGAACACCGGTATTCTTTTCTCACACCGCCGCCGCCTGTTGCCGAGTCTGACATAACCGAGACGGTTGAGGTCGATATCGTCGTCGCGGGAGCAGGGCTTGCCGGCCTCGTCGCGGCGCTGCGCGCTTCGGAACTTGGCGCGAGCGTGGCGGTTTTGGAAAAGACGAAATCATGGAACGTCCGCGGCGGGCATATCAGCGCCGTCAACTCGCGGCTGTGGCGCGAAGCGGGCGTCGTCAACGACAAGAAAGAGTTCGTCCGGCAGTGGATCGCCCTTTGCGGCAACCGCGCGCGCGAGGAAATCGTGTGGCTCTACGCGAACAACAGCGAGGAGGCGATCAACTGGCTCCTCGACCACTCCGAGGCGCACGGCAACACGCCGCGTCTCGGCGCCCCGCGCTACGTGGGGCCGACGTACACGGAGATGTACGGTGCGCTCCTCTTCAAAATCCAGAATACAGGCCGGCACCTCTACGAGGACGCCGTCAAGCTCGGCGCGCGCTACTACTTTGAAACGCCCGCCAAGCAGCTCGAGAAGGAAAACGGGCGCGTGGTGGCCGTCATCGGGAAAGGGCCGAACGGATACATCCGTTTCCGCGCGAAAAAAGGCGTCATCCTCGCGACAGGCGACATTCACGGCGACAAGGAAATGCTCGCGGCGTACTGCCCGATCTTCCTGAAGGTGAAAAACAGCCAGTACACGCCCGTGGGAGCCAATACGGGTGACGGGCACAAGATGGGCCTCTGGGCCGGCGGCATGATGGAAGACAAGCCGCTGCCCACCATCATGCACCCGCAGGGATACAACCGGCTGCAGTCGTTTTTCCTCTTTGTCAACACGCGCGGCGAGCGGTTCATGAACGAGGACACGTGGTGCCAGGCAAAGAGCCTCAACGTCCTCAAGCAGCCGGGCAACGTCGACTACGCCTTCGCCATCATGGACGCCGACTGGCGCGAGCAGCTTATTCAGGGCATGCCCTACAGCGGCGGCCTGTTTAACGACAACTCCCTGTCCGTCTACGGGGAACCGTTCACGGGCGAACGGGAGCAGGGATTCCTCGAGATGGGCCTTAAGAACGGCACGGTTCAGCAGGCCGACACCATCGAGGAGCTGGCTGAGAAAATCGGCGTGCCCCCGCACAGGCTCCGCGAGACGGTGGACACGTACAACGAGATGGTGGAGAAAAAGGACGACACGCAGTTTGGCAAGCGCGCGGAGCTTTTGTTCCCGATTAAGAAACCGCCGTTTTACGCCTCGAAATTCGGACCGGCGATGCTCGCCGTCGTAGGCGGGCTCATCACGGACACGCGCCTGCGCGTCCTCGATAAGGAGTACCGGCCGATCCCGGGACTCTACGCCGCCGGCAACGTGGCGGGAGGACTCTACGGCGTCGACTACCCCACGCTCATACCGGGCAACAGCCACGGGCGCGCGCTGACGTGGGGCTATCTCGCCGCACGGTTCGCCATTGAAGACGGTGAGGAAGCATAAAAAGCCTGACAGCAAACATGGAGGAGGAAAAGGAGAGAGCTATGGACATTAAGACTCTTGTCAAGGAAACAGCCTACCGGCATGGAATGGACCTGTGCGGCATCGCCAGCGTGGACCGCTTCAACGATTCGCCGCCGGCGCGCCACCCGACGAAGATCCTGCCGGGCTGTAAATCGGTTATCGTGGTGGCCCAGCGCGTGCTGGACGGCGTCACGCAGGTCAATTTCCGCGCGTTTGAGGACGGCCGGGACGACCTCAAGGGCATTTACGGGACGTACGGCTACACCATGCTCCCCAACTTCGCCCTCACCTACGCCTGCTACGCCATCGCGCAGACCATCGAGAGGGCGACGGGCGAGGTGGCGACGCCCACGTCCACGGGCCCGATGACAAACGGCAACCAGATCAGCCTACGCCACTGCGCCGTCGCCGCCGGCCTCGGCGAATTCGGCTGGATGAGCATCGTGCTCACGCCGCAGTTCGGCCCGCGGCAGCGCTTCGGCGTCGTCCTGACGACGGCGGAAATCGAGCCCGACCCCATGTACGACGGGCCGCAGCTGTGCGATCCGACGAAGTGCAAGATCTGCACCGACGTGTGCCCGACGAAGGCCATCGGGCTGTACGGCTCGGAGGACTGCCACTCCGCCACGCTCGGCGACAAGACGTATACATACGCCAAGATCAACTTCCCGCGCTGCCAGATGGTCTGCCACGCTTTCCGCAAGGAGTTCGGCGGCGAGGAGGACCTCATCGATACGTACGATCCCACCGCGAAAGACATTGCCGAAGCTTCCGCGAAGAGCCCGATATCCGGCAAAGGCCTGCAGCATCTCGAGTCGTGGCACTGCGGAAGATGCCAGGCGTACTGCCCGGTAGGGAACTGGCAGCAGAAGTTCGCGGCGAGAAACCTTTCGGGAGGAATCCAGAATGTCAAGCGCGGGAATCGAGATGAATAACCATCCCGAGTACATCAACGCCGATATCGCCTCGCGGAAATGGAGCTTTGAAATTCCTCCCGAACCGATTCCGGACAGCAAGATTTCCGAAACGGTAGAATACGACGTTGTGGTCCTGGGCGAGGGGATGGCGGGCCTTTGCACCGCCCTCTCCGCCCAGGAGGAAGGCGTTCCGACCGTCATCGTCACCGCCAGCTCAAGGCCGGTCGGCCGCGGCGGCTCGGTGTTCGCCGCGTACAGCAAGGTGATGGAGCGGCAGGGCTACCCGCGCTTTGACCCGACGGAATTCTTCCTCGAGGAATTCGCGGCCAGCTCCTACATGGTCGACCAGCGCAAGTGGTACGCGTTCTACAAAAACAGCGAACAGGCGATGAACTGGCTCATCGACATGGTCGAGGCCGACGGCGCCAAGGTCGTGCTTGAAAACGCCAACGAGGACGACCCCCACAGCCCCACGTACCAGCCTGTCGGAACGCACTCGTTTATGGACGACAAGACGGCGGTCGCCGGCGTCGGCATCCACATTGCGCTCCGGATTCTTGAGAAGAACTTCCTCGCGCGCGGCGGCAAGGTCGTCTACAAGACGCGGGGAAGGCAGCTCGTCAAGGATCAGGAGACGGGGCGCATCCGCGGCGTCATCGCCGAGGACGAAAACGGCCGATACATAAAGTTTCTCGCGCGCAAGGCCGTCGTCCTCGCGACGGGCGACTTCTCGGCCAACCGCGAGATGATGGCAAAGTACTGCCCGGCCTTCGCCAAGTACTTTACCGGCGCCACCGGCGACTACGACGTCGGCTTCCATGAAAAAGGCCTGTTTAGAGGCGAAGGCCACCTCATGGCCCTGTGGGCGGGGGCGGCCTGGCAGAAGACGTTCCCCAACGCGCCGCTGATTCAGGGCAGCCGCCTCGGGTCCCACATGCCCTACGGCGCGCACAGGGGATTGCGCCTGAACATCAACGGCGAGCGCTTCATGAACGAAGACGCCAACGCCGCGTACTCCGCGTACGCGATCCTCCATCAGCCCGGGAGCGAGGCGTTCGCGATCTGGGGTACGAACTACGCGTATGACGTTCCGTGGTATGCCCACGGCAGCACGCGCGGCAGCGCGCCGACGCCGCCGGAAAAGATCATCGAAAAATGGGAATCGGAAGTGGAGAAGGGCAAGCTCGTCAAAGGCGAGACGATTGAGGAAGTCGTCAGGAAGCTCGGCTTGCCGGTTGAAAAAGCGCTGGCCGAGATTGAGCGGTACAACGCGATGTGCCGCGCCGGTGTCGACACGGATTTTTACAAAAAGCCCAAGTATCTGCAGGAAATCCGGCAGGCGCCGTTTTACGGCGGGTCGCTCTCGGAGCGCCGCTTCTTCAGCGTCCTCGGCGGCCCGAGGACAAACCACCTCATGCAGATTTGCGACGAAAACGATAAGCCCCTCGGCGGATTGTACGCAGCGGGAACGCTCATCGGCGATATGTTCGCAAACTGCTACAACTTCCGCATCCCGGGGCATAACTACGGGATTTGCCTCACGCTGGGATACGTTACAGGCAAGTACATCGCGCACAACGAATAGGCGGGAGGTAAAAAAATGCTTACGTACGTCCTTCGCAGAATCGGTATCATGATACCGGTTGTCCTCGGCATCTTGCTCATTGTCTTTGCCATCAACCGCATGTCCGGCGACCCTGTCGCCGCGCTCCTCGGCGGCGACGCGACGCCGGAGCAGATCGAGGCGGAACGCGATCGCTTAGGACTTAACGACCCGCTGCCGGTACAATTTTTCAATTACGTAAAAGGCATCGTCACGCGTTTTGACTTAGGCACGTCGTACGTATCAAAACGTCCGGTCAGCGAGCAGATTGTCGCGCGCCTGCCGACGACCCTTGCCATTACCATGATCAGCCTGCTTATTTCGTCGCTAGTCGGTATAACATTCGGCGTCATAAGCGCGCTGAACCAGAACACGAAGGTCGACTACATCCTCACGGTGGCCGCGCTCATCGTCGCCTCGCTCCCGACGTTCTGGTTCGCGCTGATGCTCGTGCTCATTGTGTCGGTCAAGCTCGGCTGGCTGCCGGCGACAGGCCTCGACTCGTTCAAGCACTGGATTTTGCCGTGCGTCGTCTCGGGACTTGGCCCCGTGTCGAACCTGTGCCGCACGACACGGTCGAGCATGCTGGAAGTCATCCGGCAGGACTACATCCGCACCGCCCGGTCAAAAGGCATCAGCGAAAACAAGGTCATCTTCAAGCATGCGCTTAAAAACGCGCTGTTCCCCGTCATTACCGTGTTCGGCATCATCGCCAGCTTCAGCGTCGGCGGCCAGGTTGTCGTGGAGTCGATTTTCTCCATCCCGGGCATCGGCGCCTACATGATGGAAGCCATCCTCAGCAGGGACTATCCCGTTGTGCAGGGAACGGTTCTCATCCTCTCATTCCTGATCTGCGTGATCAACCTGCTCGTCGATATCGCCTACGGCTTCGCCGACCCGCGCATCAGGGCGCGCTACACAAGGCAGAAGAGCGAGAAGAGGAAGGAACCCACTCAGCCCAGCCAACCTCAGGGGGTGAACGCGTGATGAAGAAAAAGAAGAAGATTACGAGTGACCAGCAGCCTGAGTTTAAGAGACGCAGCCCGTGGGTTGACGTCTGGCGGAGACTGAAAAGAAACAAGCTCGCCGTCGTGGCGATGGTTGTGCTCATTGTCATCGTCCTGGCCACGATTTTCGCCGAGCAGCTCACGCCGTATGATTACGCCAAGCAAAACGCCAAAGAGATGCTCCAGTTCCCGAGCTGGAAGCACCCCTTCGGAACCGACAACTACGGGCGCGACCTTCTGGCCCGCGTCTTAAAGGGCGGCCAGACCTCCCTTCTCATCGCGCTGGCCTCCACCCTCGGAGCCGGCATTATCGGCACCATCCTCGGCGCCACAGCGGCGTTCTTTAAGGGCGCTTACGCCACGTTCGTCATGCGCCTGATGGACGTCATCATGGGCATCCCGTCGCTGCTGCTTGCCGTGTGCGTCGCCACCGTATTGGGAACCGGCATCGTGAGCACGATTATCGCCGTCGGCATCTCGGCGATAACCTCCTTCTGCCGCATCGCGTACGCGCAGGTGCTCAAGGAATCGGCCAACGACTACCTGCAGGCGGCGACGGTCTGCGGCGCGAGGAGCCTGCGCAAAGTGTTCGTGCACCTGCTGCCGAACTCGCTGGCGCCCCTCATCGTCCAGGCGACGCTTCGCCTCGGAGGCGGTATCATGATTATCTCCTCCCTGAGCTTTGTCGGCCTCGGCGTTCAGCCGCCGACGCCCGAATGGGGCTCCATCATCTCCACCGCGCGCCCGTACCTGCGCGATTTCTGGCCCTTCGTCACGTTCCCCGGCATCGCCATCGCCCTGACGGTTATCTCCTTTAACCTCTTCGGCGACGGCCTGCGGGACGCGCTCGACCCGCGGCAGAAGTAAGGGAGGGTATTTTGTGAGCTTACTTGAAATCAAAGGACTACGCATCCAGTATGTGACGGACGACGGCATCGTCAAGGCCGTCAACGGCATCGACCTCACGCTCGACGCGGGCGAGACGCTCGGCCTCGTCGGCGAGACCGGCGCCGGCAAGACGACGACGGCGCTTTCCATTCTGGGAATGATCCAGTGCCCTCCCGGCGAAATCGTCGAAGGAGAAATCCTGTTTGAAGGCCAGGACCTCCTTAAAATGTCGAAAAAGGAACTGCGCAAGATCCGCGGCCGGAAAATCTCCATGATCTTCCAGGATCCGATGACGGCGCTCAATCCCCTCGAAAGGGTGGGCGACCAGATTGCGGAAGGCATCAAGGAACACCGCAAGTGCACGCTCAGGGAGGCCCACATTGAGGCCCTGAAGATTCTGGAAATGGTCGGCATCCCGGCCGAGCGCGCCAGCGACTACCCGCACCAGTTTTCCGGCGGCATGAAACAGCGCGTCGTCATCGCCATCGCGCTCGCCTGCAACCCCATCCTGCTGCTGGCCGACGAGCCGACGACGGCTCTGGACGTGACCATTCAGGCGCAGGTTCTGGAGCTGATCAGCGACCTTCAGGCGAAGCTGAAAACGGCGATGATCCTCATCACCCACGACCTGGGCGTCGTTTCGGACACCTGCGACAAAGTCGCCATTATGTACGCGGGCCAGATCGTCGAGACGGGGATATGGAAGGACATCTACCTCAATCCGTGCCACCCGTACACAATCGGCCTGTTCGGCTCCATTCCGACTCTGGATAAGGACGTCGAGCGCCTCACGCCGATTGAAGGGCTCATGCCTGACCCGACGAACCTTCCCACAGGCTGCCCGTTCCACCCGAGATGCCCGAAATGCATGGAGCAGTGCAAGAGCGTTGAGCCCAAGTCAACAGAAATCTCCGAAGGGCATTTCGTCAAATGCCTGCTGTTCGAATGAGGGAGGGAGAGCGGATGGATACAATTCTGGAAGTCAGAAACTTAAAGAAGTACTTTAAGACGCCGCAGGGCGACCTGCACGCCGTGGACGACGTCTCGTTCAGCATTATGCGCGGGAAGACGCTCGGCGTCGTCGGTGAGTCCGGCTGCGGCAAATCCACGCTCGGCAACCTCATTATCGGGCTTTTGACCCCGACATCGGGCGAAATCTTCTTTGAAGGCCGGGAAATCAGCAAAGTTCAGGGAGAGGAAAGACGCAATCTCTTCAAGAAGATCCAGATGATCTTCCAGGACCCGTTTTCCTCCCTCAACCCGCGCATGTATGTGGAGCAGCTGATTGCGGAGCCCCTGAAGAACTTCCGCGTCTGCAAGAACAAAAAGGAGCTTGAGCAGCGCGTGACGGAGCTCATGGAGTTTGCAGGCATTCCGCAGCGCCTGCGCTACTCCTATCCCCATGAGCTCGACGGCGGACGCCGCCAGCGCATCGGCATCGCCCGCGCCCTCGCGCTCGACCCGACCTTCGTCGTCTGCGACGAGCCCGTTTCGGCGCTGGACGTCTCCATACAGGCGCAGATTCTCAACCTCATGATGGACGCTCAGGAGGAAAAAGGGCTTACCTTTATGTTCATCTCCCACGACCTGTCCGTCGTGAAGCACATATCCAGCGATATTGTCGTCATGTACCTCGGTCAGATCGTCGAGCGGGCCAGCCCCAAGAAGCTCTTTAAAGACCCGCTTCACCCGTACACAAAAGGCCTGCTCGCGGCTATACCCGTTCCCTCCGCGGAACGCAAAAAACGTTCGATACTGAGAGGTGAGCTGACATCGCCAATTAATCCAGGGAAGAAATGTCGTTTTGCCAACCGCTGCATCTACGCGGAAGAACGGTGCAGGTGTGAAGAGCCTGTCCTACGCGAGATCATGCCGGAACACTACGTCTCCTGTCACCGCGCTGAAGAGATCAATTCCATACCATCTCAAGCAGAAGCGACCGAGTCAAACCGGTAGCAAAATATAAAAATGAGAGGAGAATAGTTGTGAAAAAGATCGTATGCCTACTTCTTGCGCTCGCACTCTTCGTTTCGATCGCAGCCTGCGGTGGTTCGGGCAAGCAGCAGTCGCCCGCACCGACGTCGACCGGTGGAGGCGGCGGCCCGTCCACAAGCGCTCCGGAGACTCCGACTGCGCCTGAAGCCAAGGAAGGCGTCCAGATGGAGAAGCTCCCGCACCCGGCCGGCGAAATCATCCGCTACATCACCCCGTCGCCGACGAAGTACGAGAAGGCTGACAAGTCAACCCTCTACATCGGCCAGACGGGCGTGCCCATCCAGAACGGCAACCCCGGCAGCGGCAGTGACTCGGCTTTCTATCCGCTTGTTTTCGACCGCCTCATTGAGTTCGACTACGACACCGGCGGCGTAGCCCCCATGGTCATCAAGGACTGGAAGCTCTCGGAAGACGCCAAGACCCTTGACATCACCATGCGGGACGACATCACGTTCCACAACGGCCAGAAAGCGACCATCGACGACCTGCTCTATTCGCTGTGGCGTTACTCCAAGGTCGAGCTTGCGAACCTGACGGACAAGAACATCTACGGCAACATCGACTACGACAAGTCGGAGAAGACCGGCGATTACTCCGCCCGCCTGATCCTGAAGGAGCCGTCCGTGTCCATGATCCGCGGCTTTACGAGCGGTTACCTCCTCTGCAAAGAGCACCTTGAGACCAACGGCGAAGAAAACGGCTGGTGGGACAACGTCGTCGGCTCCGGCCCCTACAAGGTTGAGTCCATCATCCAGGGCGACCGTTACAACCTCGTGAAGAACGACAACTACTGGGGCGAGTACAAGCCGGTGTTTGACAAGGTCGTCATCCGCTACTATCCCGAAGCGTCCACGATGTACATGGACTATGAGACGGGCGCTCTCGATATCGCCGTCAACCCGCTGGCCGTCGACGTCAACCGCGTCATCAACGGCGAAGTCAACAACACCATCTGCGATATCTACCCGATGCTCTTCCTAGCGTACCTCGCCTTCAACGAAGAGAAGAACCCCATCCTTTACGACATAAATGTCAGAAAGGCGATCATCCTGTCCATCGATCAGGAAATCGTCGCCAAGATGGCGTTTGACTTCATGGCCGTGCCGACCACCTCGCTCATGCATACCGGTATGGGCGGCAAAGTCGAGTGGGGCATCCAGCGCGACGTCGAAGCGGCGAAGGCGGCTCTCGCCGAGTCCGGCTACAAGCCCAGCGACATCAAGCTCGTCCTCGGCACCAGCACGAACAACGTCAACATGGCCGTCGCCGAAGCGATTCAGGCTCAGCTGCTCGAAGTCGGATTCCAGGTTGAAATGATCACCACCGACCCGCAGACGAACCTGAACAACCTGAGAAACGCCGGCCCGGATACGTACGACATTACGCAGGGCTTCGTGCAGTACATCAACCTCGACCAGAACGCTCTGATCCAGGCGATGTCCAAGGCGACCGGCTCGACGTACTTTGCGACCGTCTCCGACGAGAAGGCCGAAGAGCTGGCGTACAAGCAGAAGACCGCCCTCACCCAGGAGGAAAAAGAGGCCGCGGCCGAGGAACTGCAGAAGTACCTGTACGAGACATGGTGGTTCGCTCCGCTCTTTGAGCAGAAGGTCGCCATCATCTACAGGGACTACATCACCGGCATCCGCGCTGTCGCCGGCAGATCCCCGAACGTCAACGCTGTCAAGATCGTTGGCTAGGCAGCTTTGATGATATGTATCCTCCCCTCCACAGGCAAAAAGCTCACCGAAAGGTGAGCTTTTTGCTTTAAATCTTTTATGCAGGGGCGGCGTATTCACCACGAGGCGGTGCCTGAAGAAGGCGGGGCTGTATAACCAAATCGGCCGCGCGCGTTTTCCAAAAACGCCGCGCGGTACGCGCGTGTTGGAGCGCGTGAAGTTATGCAGGTTGCGCGCGGGCGCGCCT
>JAAYMC010000043.1 GCA_012521555.1 Clostridiales bacterium | reverse complement strand
GGGCGGCGGCGCTGGCACGTCGCCGTACCTGCCGCAGATGGGCCTGAGCAGCGGCATCCGCTACATTGAATTCCTGTGCAAACGGGAGCGGACGGGCGTGACGTATCAGCTTTCCTGCCAGGTGACGGAATCGGGCGGGAAGTATCGGTACACCATCGGGGCGGGCATCGTTGACCCGTCGAGCCCTGTTGTGAGCCCCATACCAGACCCCGTGCTCTGCGCGCGCCCGAATATGAGCGGTTCGTACTCGACTTACGTGGGAATTGAATCAGACCTGCCCCTGCGCTCTATTCCGATTGTCGTCCTCTCCGAGGACGGCAACCCCGTGAATATTCAGTTCGGGTCAAACAACACCACAAGCGCCGAGCTTGCGCTGTTCATCTACGGCGACCCGGCAGGGGAGTACGTGACCATCTCGGACAGCCCGTTCGTGATGGAAAGCGGTGTTTTGAGCGTGACATACATGCAGGCGCCCGCGGAGACGCTTGAGAACAATAAGGTCAACGTGTCCGTGGCGGTGGAGCGCATGGACGGCTCCGAAATCGCCGCGTATACGTCGCTTGTCTATTTGCCCGCTTAAAGCAGAGAAAGGAGGGCAGAGCTTGATACGGTGGACGATAAAGTGCCTCAAAAGCAAGGCAGGCTCGGCACTGATCCTCGTCATGGCGGCGCTGATACTGCTTCTGGCCGTCAGCTCCGTCGTCGTCGCGCTCACGACGGCAAACGTCCGGCTCAGCCGGCGGTATTCAAACTGGTCGAAGGAGTATTACTGGCTTGATTTTGTCGCGGAAGACCGGCTGAGCGCGTTTGATACGAAAGTTCTGCTCCCCGCTGAAATGCTCGCGAGAAAGTACCTTCAGGAGGAGTGCTACAAGGCTGAGGAGGCCAGCGGCGTCACCGAGCCGGACCTGCAGACGCTCCTGTTTCTGACGGGGGCGGAGCTTCAGACGATGATCAACCAGCAGTGGCAGGTCGTCAGCGAGCTCGTTGCCATGAAAGACAGCGGCCTTCCCCTCACGCTCGAGCAGGAGCGGACCATCGCGTCGTTCGCCCCGCGCGTGTTCGCCATTCTTTACGCGGCGGCCGTCCAGCTGAACTTAAGCGACGGACTTGCCGAAAAGCGCTACCCTGACGACGGCTATCCCGCCGAACTGGACTACAACATCGACTCTTCCGCGTCGGTCAGTTCGACAAGCTGGCTGCCGGATCTGAGCAGCTACATCGACGGCTCCGGCACATACCTTTTCGACGAATTCTACGACGCGCTCGATACCATATCGAAAAACAACCCCATCCGCCTGAAGATTGTCGCCAGGGAGGCGGACATCGAAAACCCGAAGAGCGTCGAAGTCACCGTGACAATCGCGGCGCCGCAGTACGACGCCGTCTCGCAGGTCCGCTACTACGCCGTCAAACCCAACCCGCTCTACGCCAACGCCCTGTCCGTTCAGGGCTCGGTTATCTTCAGCGGCGGCAATGTTTATATTACCGGCGATGTCGTCGCCGCCGCGCGCGATTTGGACGGCAACCTCCAAAAGGACGCCAAGGGGCTCACCAGCACCGAGGAAGGCAACCTCCTCGGTGTCTTAACCGACGGGCCTGCGAAAGTCGTCGTGAAAGGAAACATCTACACCGGCGGCGACGTCCACCTGCACGCGAAGGACAGCTCCATTGAAGTCACGCGCAACGGTGCCGCCAACGAGCTGAAAACAAGGTTCCTCTACGGCGCCGGAAACGGCCCGGACAATACATACTGGTTTGATTTGT
>JAAYMC010000006.1 GCA_012521555.1 Clostridiales bacterium | reverse complement strand
GGGCCGTACGGCGGCTGCCGGGGGCCCCCGTAGGGCGGCTGCTGGGGCGCGCCATACTGGTACTGGGCATACTGCTGCCGGCTCGCGCCGGTTTGCGGCGCGCTGTCCGTGTCCGGGGCGGCCGCGCCTGCGTCGTCGGCGCGCGGGCTGTCGTCGATGGGCTCAAAGATGCTGTCTCCGCAGGCGGGGCAGTAAACCGCCGAATCCTCGGCGGGTCTCCCGCAGCGCAGGCACTTTTTCACAAACAATCCCCCTTATCCTGATCGTCGCGCTGTCCCGGCCGTCGCGCCGACGCGGCGCTTGAGCGCGCGCAATTTATGTTAGTTCATATTAGCATATCCCCGCTCTCCGTGCAATATTACCGCCGGTTTTGTCAGGCAGGGCGCCGAAATTTTAACAACTTTCGCGCCCGCCGCAGCATTTGTACTTGCAAAAAATGCACGATAACGGTAATATACTCATTAAAAGCGCCTTGACGGCGCGTACTCTTGGCCTTTTGGCCGGTAAAGGTGGTAAGGCATTTGGTATACGTTGTCGCGGTCAATTACGTAAAAGAAGGCTGTCTTGACGAGTTCCTCGCCATCGGGCGCACTTTGGTTGAAGAGACGAACAAAAACGACGCCGGGTGCGTCAGCTACGGTATGTATCAGGATACGCAAAATCCCCTTGTGGTGACGGTCCTTGAGCAGTGGGAGAGCGAAGAGGCGCTGCAAAACCATCTCAACTCCAGGCACTTCCTCGACGCCATCCCCAAGCTGCACAGCCTGTGCGACCGCCCGGGGAGCGTGTCTGTCTACAAAAAGCTCTTCTAGCCGCTCAAGCAAGGAGAACACCATGCTGGACTGGACTCGCGCGGAGCTGAAATCGCGCGCAAAATCAGTGCTCCGCTTAACGTACTGGCAGAGCTTCGCGGGCGTTTTGCTCTTCAACGCCATCCTTTTCGGCGCATCCATGCTGATTCACGAGGATACCGCATTCGGCTCTACTGTCTCCACGGTGATTACGGTGTTTCTCGCCCTGCCGCTGGAGGTGGGCCTTTGCGCCTTTTTCCTTCGCAGCAGGCTGGCGCCCCCTTCCATCCCCGTGCTCTTTTATTCGTTTAACCGGTACGCTTACGGGGGCGTCGTGGGGTCCATGTTCCTAAGGTACCTGTTTACGATGCTCTGGTCGCTCCTGCCGGCAAGCGGCGTGCTCGTCCTCCTGCCGGGTCTTATAAACTCCGGAATCCTCCCGTATATCACGGACTGGCGCGCGCTGTACAGGCTGTACTCGCGGACGGTGTGGCTTGTCTGCGGCGTGGTTTTCCTCGCCGGATCGGTCGTGCTGCTGGTCAAGGTGATTTCCTACAGCATGGTCCCGTACATCCTCGCGGACAACCCGCGCATCGGCGCGCGCCGCGCGCTGCGCCTTTCCATCGCGATGACGTACGGATACAAGACGAAGATTTTCCTGCTGGGGCTGTCGTTTGCAGGATGGATTCTGCTCGGGATCATTACCTTCGGCGTCGGGCTGCTTTTCCTCGAGCCGTACATGCACGCCACGTTTGCCGAACTGTATATCGTCCTGCGCGCCAACGCGCTACAAAACGGGCTGTGCACGCCGGAGGAGCTGGGATTGCCCCCGATGTCGGAGTAGCAGAAAAGCCCGCCGCACAACTCAAAAAAAATGCCCGCCGCTCCTTTTGGAGCGGCGGGTTTTTGCTTTTTCGGGTTCGCCCCCTGTCCAAACCATAATGCGCCGGTTCTTTTCGGTGCCGCCGGTTTCAGGCCGCTATGTCCCCTATTCCTTTCGGAACCCGTACAGGCGCAGCAGGTGAAAGGCCGTGAGCAGCCGAAAGCGCACCGACGGGTCGTCCAGATCCAGGCTTGTCATCTCCTGAATCCGCCCGATGTGGTAGGTCACATTATTGCGGTGCATATTCAGCGCCGCGGCGGCCTGGGTGGCGTTGCGCTCGCACCGGAGGTACACGTACAGGAGCTCAAGATACCCGCTTTTATGGCGCTGGCCGTGCTGGTAGAGCATGTAGAGCATGTCATGGTCCGGGCTGGTGTACCACAGCTCCTCCGCCCGCTCGCTCTCCAAAAGCAGATAGGTATAAAAGCGCTCGAAAAAGAACAGCCGCGCCGGCTTGTCCGGCTCCAGCGCGGCCTCCTGCAGGAGGCTTTTTTTACCCCGGAACCGGTCGGCGCAGGAGAGCGCGAGGGAGGACTGCCTGAACGCCGTCCTGATGCGGGAAATGCCCGTAAAGGGCAGGCTCACGCCGCAGAGGGCGTCGTGCTTTTCGGAAAACAGCTCGAGATCCCGGCAGACGGCCTCGAAGGCCGCGTCCTTTTCCTTGAGCGGCATGATGGCAATCAGGCGCTTGCGGTAACGGATGAACTTCATCCGGGGGAACCGCTCGGGAAACTCCTTGAGCATCTGCATCACGGAAAGGGCGGCGTAGTCCGTGGTGACAATCTGAAACAGCACGTAGCGCCCCTCCCCCGCGATTCCCGCAAACTGCGCCCGCTCCCGGATGACCGCCGGGTCCGTGAGGCTGCCGTCCAGAAGGTCCGTGAGGAAACTGTCGTAGACGCTGCTGCTGGCGTCCCGGGCCTCCCACTCCCGCTCGATATACACCGCCAGCACGTCCAGCATCATCTGAAACAGATCCATGAGCCCCTGCGTGAGGGGGCGGTTATTGCAGCTCATGACCACATGGGCAAAGTATGTATTCTCAAAGCGGAAAATCTTATGGACCGTGACGTATTTCGCCACGGCGCACGAGTCGTCCACATAGACGGTGTCCGCCGTCTCCCACAGGCGGAACAGGTCGTGCTTGCGGAATTTCTGCACCGTCTCCTCCGGGTGGTAGCCATACTGAATGAGGCGCCGGCTGATGGGGTCGTCGCAGTCGATGGTGGTGGTGTAGGCCATGAGCATCATGGCCGAGTCAGAGATGGCGATGTGGTTGCCGATGATGGGGGCGGACAGGTCCAGCACCTTCTGGATGCACCCCTCCTGGCTGTGCAGCTCGTGCATCCTGGAGACCCATGTGATGATTTCAAAGAACTTCTTCTGAATCCGGGCAAACAGCTCCGTGAAGGCGATGTTCTCGTTGACCACCACGAGGTTTTTCACCCGCTCGGGCGTCTCGTATTCGTCAAAAATGCGGTCGCGCAGGCTCACGCAGTAAAAGGATGCCCCCTGCTCCCGCAGCTGCAGCGTCCGGGACAGCACGCCGATATACAGGCAGTCCTCATCCAGCCGCGCCGCCGTTTCGGGCAGAGGCATGCACATGCTGAAGGAGATGTTCGCTTCCCTGGGCATGTGGTTTTCCAGGCGGTACGGCTGCAAAGCGTCAAGAATAATCGCCAGTGACACGCGCAAGACCAACACCTCCGCATTTTGCATGAATTTTTTGCTAATGTATATCATATTTTGTCTAAAATGTCAAATTTCCTTTGCGCCGCCGCCCTGACAGGCGGCTTAAAAACTGCGCCGCCTTTGTCGCCGGTATAAAAATATTAAACAAATTTTGGCATTATTTGCAAATCAGGATAATTTTACCTGATAGCGAAATAAAGCTATTGTCGAAATATGTCCTGCTTTTTACAGAGTGATGAACCGGAGCGCAAGAACTTGTCATTTGTGCTAAAGACTTGCTGGAAAAAGCATGATATATTAGCTATATGTTACAAATTGATGAAAGAACCGGCGGTTTTTCTTGTGAATCTCCCCAAGTTTTTGGAGGTGATAACGAACGCTTCTTATACCTGGAAAAACAAGCAGAGTACAGGGAGTTGGCAAAATATATAGTAGGGAGGTCAGAGACATGAAAAAACGTTCCTTGGTCAGACTGGTGCTTTCGCTGCTTCTTATCCTGATGCTGCTTGCCGGATGCGCGCAGACGTCGCAAAACCAGCCGAGTCCCGGTTCCACGGGCACCCCCGGTTCCACGGGCGCCCCCGGTTCGCCGGAGCCCACCGAAACGGCCCCCTCCAAGCCCATCGACCCGAATAAGGACACCATCGTATTCGGTGCGGCGCGCTCCCAATCCGGCGTCTTCGCGGTGTTTGACGAATCCGTCTTCGGCCCCATTTACCGCATGTGGGCGGACGAGATTAACGCGGACGGCGGACTGTATGTGGAGGAATACGGAAAGAAGCTGAAGATTGAGCTGAAGATTTACGACGATACGTCGGATTTGCGCACCATGACGCGCCTTTACGAAAAGCTCATTCTTGAAGATAAAGTGGACTTCCTCCTGCCCCCCGTCAGCACGGCGTTCCTCTACGCCGTCGCCCCCATCGCCAACCGCTACGGCTACATCCTCATGGGCGCCGAGGGCGGCAGCGCCACGCTGAAGGAGTCCATCGCCAAATACCCGTACTTCTTCTCCACCCTCAACTTCTCCGACACCCAGATTCCCGCCCTTGTGGACCTGTGTAAGGAGCTGAACGTCACGTCGGCGTACATCGTCTACATAGAGGACCTGCACGGCACGGAGTACTCCGGCGCCGCCGTTCCCGCCCTCACCAGCGCCGGCGTGGACATCAAGGGCATCAAGAGCGTCCCCGCGGACATTCAGGACATGACCCCGATCCTCAACAGCGCGAAGGAGTCCGGCGCGCAGGCGTTCCTCATGTTTGCCTATCCGGACCAGAACTATCTCGCCATCGGCCAGGCGATGGCCATCGGCTACAGCCCGGATATGTTCCTCATCGGCCCGGGCGGCAGCTATGACGTCATGATGCAGATTTTCGGCAAGGAGGCCATCGAGGGCATGATGGGCTGGGGCGCCTGGAACGAGAAGAGCTCCGAGAGCGCCGCGGCCTTTGCCAAGAAGTTCAGGGAAAAGTGGGGCGACCATCCCGAAATCTCCCTCGACTGGTGGGGCCACCTGCCCTACTATGTGGGCCTTGAAGTGCTCGCTCAGGCCATCGAGAGGGCCGGCACGCTGGACAACGCCAAGGTGCGCGATATCATCGCCACGGAGAAGTTCGACACGATGATGGGCGAAGTCTACTTCGTGGACAACATGATTGCCGGCGAGTGCTACCTCGGCAACATCGGCCAGTGGCAAAACGGCGTCTTTGAAGTCATCGACGTGGGCCCGAAGCGCACGGCCGATCCCATCTTCCCGAAGCCGGCGTGGCCTGCCGGATAAAGCGGCGGTAAAAACGCGGCGGGCTGCTGCGGCTTAAAAAACGAGCCGGCGGGCAGCTCGCCGCGCGGCGCATCTTAAACGCGCAAGACGCGGCATCATTTGAATCTGACCAGTCATAAACAGATTGGGGAGCAAATCCTATGCTGAAAACCTTACTCAACGTCGTCATCGGCGGGCTCATCATGGGCGGCATCTACGCCCTCATCTCCATGGGGCTGAGCATCCAGTACGGCGTGGCGCGGATTCTCAACGTATCCCACGGGGAAATTATCATGGTCGGCGCGCTCCTGACCTGGACGCTCCAGAACGCGGGCGTGCACCCCTTCCTCGCCCTGCTCATCGGCTGCCCGCTGGTTTTCGCCATCGGCTTTGTCCTGCACCGCACGGTTTACAAGCGGCTGCGGGACATATCCCCGTCGCAGGGCGCCTTTGAGGGCAACGCCATGCTGGTGTCCTTCGGCGTGATGTACGTCATTGCCAATATCGGTATGTTCATCTGGTCCAACCAGCAAAAGGGCTACAACTTTATGACCTACGCCGTAAACTTCCTCGGGACGGCCGTTCCGGCCAACCGCCTCGTCGTGCTGCTGTGCAGCCTTGTCATCAGCGTCCTGTTTTACCTGTTCCTCACCCGGTCGCGCCTGGGCAAGGCCATCCGCGCCGCATCGCAGGACGCCTCTGCCGCGGCCCTCATGGGCGTGAAGATTACCACCGTGGCCGCGATCTGCTTTGGCATCGGCGCGCTGCTGGCGGGCATGGCGGGGGCCCTGCTGAGCATGATTTATCAGGTCAACACCACAATGGGCATGGGGTATACCGTCATCGCCATCATTGTTGTGGTCCTCGGCGGCATGGGCAGCATCCCCGGGAGCATGCTGGGCGGCTTTATCCTCGGTATGATCGGCAGCGCCGTCAGTTACTACGACCCGAGCCTGTCCATGGTGGCCTACTACGTCATTATCATGGTCCTGCTGCTTCTAAGGCCAAAGGGACTTCTGGGGAGGTAAGGCGGGATGAAACAGAAATTTCTGAAAACATATCTGCTGCCCCTTGCGGGCGTTGTGCTCGCCGTTTTGCTGGCCCTCTCCCCCTCTTTCGTCTCCTCCCGCTACTATGTGGCGCAGATGGGCAGCATCCTGGCCTTCGTGGTCATGGCTTTGAGCTGGACGATTTTCTCCACGCCCACGGGGTACATATCCCTCGCCTCGGCGGCCTTTTACGGCGCCGGCATTTACACGGCGGCCCTGCTCGGCGAATACATGCCCCTCCCCTTTGTCATGCTGATTGCGGGGCTCATCAGCGCCCTAATCGCCCTCATCGTCGGCTGCATCACCCTCCGCCTGCGGGGCGTCTACTTTACAATTTTCACCTTCGGGCTCGTGGAACTGCTTAAAAACGCCACTTTGTGGGCGGAAATCCGCATCTCCCACATCCGGGGCCGCTTCGTGGTGGCGGTGGAGTCCATCGTCGTGTTCTACTGCATCTTCGTGCTGCTGGTGCTGCTGGTGGCGGCGGCCTATCTCATCCGCCGCTCCCGGTTCGGTATGGCCCTCGTGAGCATCGGCGAGAGCGAGGACGCCGCGGCCCATATCGGCATCAACACCACGCTGTACAAAATTTTAGCGTTTATGATCAGCTCCTTTTCCATCGGCGCCGTGGGCGCGGCCATGGCCACCCGGTTTAACTACATCGACCCGCAGATTGCCTTCGACGCCACCAATTCCTTCATGCCCGTCCTCATGGCCATCTTCGGCGGCACGTCGAGCCTCGCCGGCCCCATCGCCGGCGCCGTTGTCCTCGCGTGGCTGCGGGAGACGCTTATCACCCAGCCGGGCGCCGTCGGCAAATCCTACATGCTCATTTTCGGCGCCTTCATGGTCATCGCCATTTTGTTTCTGCCTCGGGGCCTGATCGGGCTGTTCCAGGACATCTACCGGAAGCTTAAGCTGAAGAAGACGGAGGGAGACCATGCAAATACTGCAAGTAAAAGGACTTAGCAAGCATTTCGGCGGGCGTGCCGCCGTCTCCGAAGTGGACTTCCACGTCGACGAAGGCGAAATCTTTGGACTCATCGGCCCCAACGGCGCCGGCAAATCCACCGTCTTCAACCTCATCTCCGGCGCCCTGCCCCCCGACGAGGGAGAGATTACGATTTTCGGCGTGAAGACGACGGGAATGCGCCCGAATAAAATCTGCCGCCTCGGCGTGGGGCGGACGTTCCAGTCGGCCAAGAACTTCTCCGGCATGACGGTGCGCCAGAACGTCCTCATGGGCGCGCTGTTCGGGAAACGGCGCCAGTCGAAGGAGGAGGCCGTGCGCCGGACGGACGAGGTGCTTGCCTTCACCGGCCTTGCGGAAATGGCGGATCGGCCCGCGGGAGGCATCCCCCTCGTCTACCAGAAGCGGCTGGAAGTGGCCCGGGCGCTGGCGACGCAGCCGCGCCTTCTGATGCTGGACGAGATCATGGCGGGCCTCAACCCCACGGAAGTGCAGGGCGCCATGGACCTTGTCCGCAAGATTCGCAGCAGCGGCGTGACCGTCCTGATGATTGAGCACGTCATGCACGCCATCATGAATGTGTGCGACCGGATCATCGTCCTGCACCACGGGGCGAAAATCGCGGAGGGAACCCCCGAGGAGGTCTCGTCAAACAAGACGGTCATCGAGGTGTATCTGGGGGAGATGACACAATGAGCCTACTCGAGATAAAAAACTTAAACTGCGCCTACGGCAACGTGCAGGTGCTGTGGGACGTGTCCCTGAGCGTGGAGCAGGCGGAAATCGTGGCTCTCCTGGGCGCAAACGGCGCCGGGAAAACGACGCTCCTGAACACCATCACGGGCTTTGTGCGGCCCATGTCCGGCGAAATCTGCTTTATGGGGGAGCGGATTGACGGCCGCCCCACGAACGCCATTACGGAAATGGGCATCGCGTACCTCCCGGAAGGGGGCAAGCTCTTCCCCGACATGACCATCCGTGAAAACCTCGAGATGGGGGCCTACCCGAAACACATCTGGAAAGAGCGCAAAGAGCTCATCGATATGGTCTTCGAGCTGTTTCCGCGCCTGAATGAGCGGCAAAAGCAGCTGGCCCGCACGCTCTCCGGCGGCGAGCAGCAGATGCTGGCCTTGGGCCGCGGCCTTATGTCCCGCCCGAAGCTGTTTTTGATTGACGAGCTGTCCTACGGCCTTGCGCCGATTATCGTGAGCGAAGTGTTCCGCATCGTGCAGACCCTGCGTGAGCGCGGCATTACCATCCTGCTTGTCGAGCAGAATGTGCGCCAGACTCTGGAGATTGCAGACCGCGCCTACGTTCTGGAAAACGGGCGCATGGTCCTGTGCGACAAGTGCTGCAATCTGCTTGAAAACGAGTACGTCAAAAAGGCCTACCTGGGCCTTTAAGCCTCCCGCCAGGAAAAAACCGCCGCACCCGCAGGTGCGGCGGTTTTATTCATATCTGGCTTTAGCGGCGCCTTCCGAACAGGCGCAGCAGGCTGAGGAAGATGTTGATGAGGTCGAGGTACAGCCGGAGCGCCCCGACGATGGCCAGCTTCTCGTACTGCTCCCCGTCGAGCTCCGTAAACTCATAGAGCCTGCGGAGCAGCTGCGTGTCGTACGCCGTCAGCCCCGAGAAGACGAAGACGGACACGGCGCTGTACAGGTACATTACCGCTTCGCTGCGGAAAATGAAGTTGAGAAGCGACATGAGAATCAGCCCGACGAGCGTCATAAACAGGAAGCGCCCCGCCGCGGAAAGATCCCGCTTCGTCACATACCCGAACGCGCTCGTCACAAGAAACAGCGCCGCCGACGCGAAGAACACGAGGAAAATCGACCGCGCCGTGTAGACAAGGAAAATGACGGATAGCGTCACGCCGTTGATGACGGCAAACGCCGCCATGCCGAGGTACGCCGCCCCGACGCTCAGCTCAAGCGCCCGGCGCGACAGGTAGACCACAAGCGCAATCTCCAGGAGCGCCAGAATCAGCACGCCGAAGGGGTTCGTCGCCACCGCATAGAGAAACGGCGGGTAACTGGCCACGCCGAGGGCGGTAAAGCCCGTGAGCACGAGCGCCCATGTCATGTGTAAAAACACGCGCGATATAAAGGTTTGCGCCTTTGCCCGCTCGAACATGTTCATCATCCTTTCTGTACAATAGTCGTCCGCTTTAAGCATACCACATTCCCGCGCGGTTATCATGGCTTTTTTGTTAATTTTATCCTCCCGAAGCATGTCTTTATGTGCCAAAAGCATGAACGCGGCCGCTTTTCGCCATTCAGAATAAAAAAGCGGCCGCCCATTCGGCGTCACCGCCGCTCTCTTCCCAGTATGGGCGGCCGCCCTCTCCTAACACCTAAGCGTTTCCCGCCATTCAAACGCAAAAGGCAGGCGACAGCCTGCCTTCTCTTTCATCCTGTAAGCTTGCTCTACACGGCGGTCGGGATAGCCGGCACGAGCGCGCGGCGGTTCGGTGCGGCCGCGGAGGAAAGCGCGATGCGCCCCACGGCGTCGATGCATGCGCGGAGCGTGTAGCGGATATCCCGCCGCTCGGACGGGCCAATCCGCGCGGTGTACTCGCGGTGCAGCCGCTCAAAACCGGCGTATATCTCTTCCGGCGTGACGCCGCGGCAGCTCTCCTCGTCCAGCGCCCCGACGGACACGTCCACCCCGCGCTGGATGCGGCGGTGAATGTCCCACTCGTACATGAAGTGCTCGCGGGAGGTGCCGGAAAAGGCGGCGTTGTGCGTGTAGCAGAAAAAGTCCGTGTAAAAGTGGCAGATAATTCCGAGGCGCAGGGAATAGAGGCAGCCAAACCGCCGCGAGCCCGTCTTGACGCGCAGGAGCCGCGCGACCTGCCTGTTTATGTAATCCTGCCAGAACTCGGGCCGGTGCGGCCGCGACATAAAGGAAAGCCGGCAGTCGGGCAGGATATTCCCCAGAAGGAAGCTCTTGCGGTGCAGCTCGATGCCGTGGCGGCTTTTTATCGTCTCGAGAATGTACTCCCCCAGCATGATGTGCGAAAATGTGTTCATTGTAACATCCTTGCCATGAAATCCGGGGGCACCGCTCCGATGATCTGCCCGCGCCGCCCCGTCGCATGCGTTTATTATAACGGAATGTGCCCCTCTTGAAAACAGGCGCTGTACCTCAATCTGCGCGCCAAATTATGTACATTTCGCACAACCGGCGGAGGAGAAATCCAGCATTTTCTACTTAAATGCCTCATATTCCGCACTTTTTCCGGATATTCCAGCCGCAAAACGCATAGCGCGGCTTCCGGCACAGTCAAAATCCCAAGCCGCCCGCCGCGCCTTACCTTTTCACGAGCAGAACGTAGAAAAAAAGCGCCACGAGGACAAGCAGGAAGAAAATCAGCCCGTTTGTCCCCGGGGCAGGCCTCTGCCCCGCGCTTTTTTGCTTCGGCCTTAACAGATCAGATAGCTTCGCGGGTTTTCTGCCCACGTCGCTGTTTTTCCTCTCAATCAGCCCCAAGGCGAAAATGGCCGCGCCGATGAGGAAAAAAACAACCGCCGCAATAATCCTCCCGGCTCTACCGGCGCCCATCTTCCTTTTCCCCCTTTTCCGCCTGCGGCAGCATCCGCACAATCTCCGAGACCATGTCCTCGATGGTCATGCGGGGGTTGTACTGCCGCGGGACGGTGATGTCCGCGTGGCGGCGGTAGTGGGGGAGCCGGATGCGGTACAAGTCGCCGATTGTCTGCCCCGGCGCGATGGCCACGCCCCGCGTCTTGATGTTCTTCAGCCGCCGCTTGATGACGCCAAGGGGCAGGTCGAGAAACACCGTCACCGCGCCGCGTTTGAGGTGCGCCATGGCGTCGTCCCGGAGCGCCATGCTGCCGCCCGTGGCGATGACCGTGTCGTCGCACTCAATCTCCTTCCCGCAGCGGGCTTCCTCCTCGAGGAACCGCTCGATGCCGTACCGGTTTATAAACTCCTGCAGCGTCATGCCCAGCCGCCGCGCGAGAATCAGGTCCGTGTCGATAAACTGCATGCCGAGCGTTTTCGCCAGCACGACGCCCACGGTGCTCTTCCCCGCGCCGGGCATGCCGATGAGCACGATGTTGTTTTTCATTTTCTATCCCTCTCTGTCTCTAAAGCGCCCAAAGCCGGGCCTGAAACGCCCTTTGAACCGAAATTCAATAAAAACTGCCCTTATTCCCCGCGGCTAAAGCGCGCCTTTTAAGCGCTTTCCGGCGGGGCACACGCGCATGCAGACCCCGCAGACGGCGCCGCGCCCGATGTGCATAAAGTGCGCCCGCATGTAGTCGTTGCAGCGGCCGGCGTCGAAAATCTCCTCCCGCTCAATGCCGGGGCGCCACTGACCGCCCAGGATCGCGCCGGCGGGGCAGGCGTCCACGCAGGCGCGGCAATTCCCGCAGGCGCACGCGGGCGGCTCCTGAGCCGCCTCTTCAAACGGGCAGTCGGTAAACAGCGTGCCGAGGCGCACGCGCGGCCCGAACACGCGGTGGAGAAACAGGCTGTTTTTCCCGCACGTCCCAAGCCCCGCGAGCACGGCCGCCTTCTTGTGCGGATAGCGCCCGACGTGCGTGCGCTTGCCGCCTTCGTAAAGTGTCTGGGACGCGGGAATCGGCAGGGCGCGGCAGCCCTCCCTTTGCAGCATGAGCGCGGCGCGCAGCAGCGCCTGGTCGATAAAGGCGTTGACCGTCCTGTAGTGGTGGAAATATGTATGGGTCGGCCCGCCGTCAATTTCGTCGACGACGGCGTCAAGGAGCGGCACGGCGATGGTAATGGCCGTCCCCAGCCCCTCCGGCGCGTCGTCCGGCCGCGAAAAGCCGACGTCGGCCCCTGTTTCCCTGAGCATTTTCTCGATTTCCCGCAAAACAGCCTGCATATTCCGCTCTCCTTCCCGATTGTGGCCGGCCAATCCGCCCGCCTTCTGCCAAACTCGACACGGCGGATGTGGCAATATAAGGGCAGACGGCTAGAAAACCGCGCCTTTTCAGGATTTTCTTGACAAATACAATGACGTGGCATATATTGAATTCGTATTCAGTAAGGCCCGTCTAAAAGAGGTGGTGTGCTTTCCATGGCGAGGACAGCCGAACAAAACAAAAAAATCCGGGACGCCAAACGCGAACTCATCCTCTCAACGGCTTTGGACCTGTTTTCCCTGAAAGGGTACTACTCCACGCGCATCTCCGATATCGCCGAATCGGCGGGCATCGCGCAAGGGCTGCTGTACTACTACTACCCGTCCAAGGAGGCCATCTACGTCGACCTCGTGGACGACGCCCTCGAGCGCATCAACGAGACGGCGCGCTTTGTCCGCGATATGGACAAGCCTTACGGCTACCGCATCCTCTACGCGCTGAAAGTCCTGTTCAAGACCATCGAGACGAGCTACCGGTTCCGCCAGACGTGCCGCATGATTTCGCAGGCGCAGTATCAGGCGGACATCTCCGAACAGGCGCAGGCGCAGCTGGATAAAAAGCGCGACGTGTCCTACCGCATCATGGCGGAGATTTTCCGGAAAGGCCAGCTGGAAGGTTCCGTCGTGGAAGCCGACCCGATGGAGCTTGCCATTTTGTTCTGGACGAGCGTCAACGGCCTTGCCATCTACTACGCCTCGCGCGATATCGCGATGAAGCTGCCGGATTACCGCCTCGTCGCGCCCATGTTCCTGTTACATAGCGCGATGGAGGAATACGCCCTCGACTAAATTCGCGGCGTTTTCTCCCATTATACCGTCCCCGCACGGGGAATACAAGCGCGCCCCAAAGCGCGCGCATCAGCCGCCGCCAAATATGGGCCGGCGGCGAGATATCATTTTAAACTAGGAGTTTCACCGCATGCTCATCGGCTTTTTTGACTCCGGCGTGGGCGGGCTGACCGTCCTTGCCCGCGCCTTAAAGGAAATCTCCGGCGCCGACTACCTCTACTACGCCGACACGCGCTTCGTCCCGTACGGGACGAAGACGAAGGAAGAGGTGCGCGCGCGCACGCTCGAGGCGGCCGAGTTCCTCTTTCAAAACGGCGCGGAGATCCTCGTCGTCGCGTGCAACACCGCCACGAGCGCGGCGATCGAGACGCTGCGGGCCAAATACAGCGCCCCCATCATCGGCATGGAGCCGGCCGTCAAGCCCGCCGTCCAGTGCCATCAGGACAAGCGCATCCTCGTCACGGCGACGGAACTGTCCCTGAAGGAGGAGAAATTCCGCAATCTCGTCGCGCGGCTCGACTGCGAGGAGTTTATCGACCTGCTCCCGCTCGGCGGGCTCGTCCCGCTCGC
>JAAYMC010000042.1 GCA_012521555.1 Clostridiales bacterium | reverse complement strand
TGAGCGCATCGGGGCCGATTTTATCTGCATGCCGGGGCACAAGGGGCTTTACGGCCCGCAGGGGACGGGGCTGCTGCTGTGCGCCCGGATACCGAAAAGCCTCCTTCAGGGCGGAACGGGGAGCCAGTCGGCCCTGTTTGATATGCCGGACACGCTGCCCGACCGCGCCGAAGCCGGCACGCACAACATGCCCGGCATCGCGGGGCTGCGCGCGGGGATTGAGTTCGTCGAAAAGCAAAAAGTGCAGAAAATCATGGCCCACGAGCACAGCCTGATCGAGTTTGCAGCCTGGGAGCTGATGAAGCGCGACGGCGTGCGCGTTTTTTACTCGGAATACGGCTATTGCCAGAGCGGCGTTTTGTCCTTCTGCGTGGACGCCATGGACTGCGAAATCGTCGGCGAGGAGCTGGCCCGGCGCGGCATCGCCGTGCGCGCGGGGCTGCACTGCGCGCCTCTGGCCCACAAGACGGCGGGGACGTTCGAGACGGGCACGGTGCGCATCAGCGTGTCCGCCTTCAGCACGAAAAGGGACATCCGCGCGTTTCTGGACGCCCTCGACGAAATCCTCAAAAAGCGCAGATCTTCACCAAAAACCGGCTGAAACAGCAAAGACATGGCCAAACTATTATGTCAAAGTTGCCAATTTGTCTTCCATGTATTATAATGGTTAAATAATACTCGGCTTGCGCTCACGGCCCGCGGCAGAAGGGAGGCCGCCGCCTGCCACCCCTCCGGCCGCCTGTGCGCCGAGCCTTTCCCCCGCACAAAGACGCTGTCAGCCCAAATTGCAGCCGGTCCGTCCCTTCGTCGGACAGGCCATTTAAGCCTGAAATCGTCTCGGCGCACAGTTTATGGAGGAGCTTTATGGACGCTACGCGGGAAGTAATCCGTTCGATGCTCAATTTACTTAAAACGGCAAGCGTATGGGATGTGCTCGATATCCTCATTATCGCGTATCTCATCTACCGCGTCATATCCGTCGTGCGGAAGACAAACGCCGCAAGCGTCATCAAGGGCATCATGCTCATCGTCGCCATGATGTGGCTGTCGAGCCTGCTGCATCTGAATGTCATCAACTACCTGCTGGGACAGACGATGAAGCTCGGCCTGCTCGTCATTATCATCCTCTTCCAGCCGGAAATCAGGCGCCTGCTCGAGCAGGTGGGCAGCAGCAGATTTGCCATCCTGTTCGGGAAAAGGGGGCCGGACACGCGGCTTGACCTGTGCATCAACGCCGTCGTGACCGCCTGCGCCGATATGGCGAAAAAGCGCATCGGCGCCCTCATCGTCTTCGAGCGCGACATCAAGCTCGAAGACACCATCCACACGGGAACACGCATCGACGCGGAAGTGTCCTACGAGCTGCTAAGCAACATCTTCTACCCGAACACGCCGCTGCACGACGGCGCCGTTATCATCCGCAGCGCGCGTATCGTGGCCGCGGGCTGCATGCTGCCGCTGACGGCGAAGACAAACTTAAGCCGCGACCTCGGCATGCGCCACCGCGCCGGCATCGGGATCAGCGAAGTGACGGACGCCATCGCCGTCATCGTCTCGGAGGAGACGGGCTCGATTTCCGTCGCCGTCAGGGGGATGCTCAAGCGCCACCTTTCGCAGGAGACGTTTGAAAAGCTCCTGCGCCTTGAACTCAGCCCCGAGGAAAAACGAAGCCGGTCTGTCTTAAATCGCAAATAGGGCGGGAGGTGCGCCATGACGTTTATCAAAGGGGTTAAGGAAACGCTCTCCAAAGCCTTTTCCAGCCGCATTTTTTACATCATTTTCTCCCTGCTCGCGTCCTTTGCGATCTGGCTGTACGTCGCGTACGCCGAAAACCCGGACGTGTCCACCGGCATCAGCGGCATCCGCGTCGAGCTGCGCAACGCCGATTACCTCACGGACCGCGGGCTCGTCGTCACTTATGTCAGTTCCGACACGCTCTCCCTCCGCTTTCTGGGGAAGCGCAACGTCGTGTCCATCCTCTCAAGGGACAACGTCACCGCGTCCGTCGACCTCTCGGAAATCAAGCGCGCCGGCACATACACGCTGCCGTACAAGGTCAACTACCCCATCAACGTCGCCGAATCGTCCGTCAGCGTCACGGCGCGCAGCGCGGACACCATCGTGGTCATCGTCGACAACCTCGTGAAGAAGGACATCCCCGTCCGCGGCGTGTATGACGGCGGCGTGGCGCAAGGGTACCGGGCCGAGCCGATGGAGATTTCGCCGTCCGTCATCACCGTGTCCGGCCCGCAGGAGATTATCTCGCGGATTGACCACGCGTGGGTCAACATCCTGCGCGAGAACATCTCGAAGACGGTGGATGAGACCGTCGGCGTCGTCCTCATGGACGAAAACGGGGAAGAGGTGCGGTCGGAGTTTGTCACCTTAAGCCAGGACACGGTGGAGGTCATCATCCCCGTCGTCATGGTCAAGGACGTGCCGCTCACCGTCAACCTCACGCCCGGCGCGGGCGCGGACGAGCGCAACACGCTGGTGACGATTTCACCGTCGTACGTCACGCTCTCGGGCGACGCCGAGACGCTCAACGCCCTCAACCAGATCGTCCTCGGCACAATTGACCTCAAGTCCTTCGCGCTGTCGACGTCGCAGAAGTTCTCCATCGCCATCCCCAACAACACCCAGAACCTCACGGGCACGATGGAGGCCACCGTCTCCGTCACCGTGGAAGGCCTGGAGACGCGCCGCATCCAGACGACGAACATCCAGACGACAAACGAGACGGAAGGCTACCATTACGCCATCATCACCCAGAGCCTCGACGTCCTGCTGCGCGGCGAGGGGGACGACCTTGAGGACGTCGATCCGGCGAACGTGCGCGTCGTGGCGGACCTGAGCGCCCTGGGCAACACCGTCGGCACCTACACGGTTCCGGCGAAGGTCTATGTGGACGGGAAAGACAGCGTCGGGGCCGTCGGCAGCTACACCGTCACGGTCATCGCCATCAGTTCAAGTTCGCAAGGCACTTAAGGATGTTTGGATATATCCGCCCGATGAGGGGCGAACTGAAGGTCAGGGAATACGAGCAGTATAAAGCGTGCTACTGCGGGCTGTGCCGCGCGCTCAAAGAGCAGGGGACGCCGCTTGCCAGCTTCATATTAAGCTACGACTTTGTTTTTCTGGCGATGCTGCTCTATGATGCACAGGAGGCGCCCGCAACGGCGCACGTGCGCTGCGGGGCCAGCCTTTTCCGGCGCCGGAAGGCGTGCCTGAAGTTTCCCGCACTTTCGCTGTGCGCGGACTACTGCATCATCCTCACGTGGTGGAAACTGCACGACACGCTTGCCGACGAGGGCTTTTTCCGCTCTCTGAGGGACAGGCTCTTCATGGCCGTGCTCGCCCGCGCGTACAGGAAAGCCGCGGCGCGCCGCCCCGGGTACGCCGCGCGCGTGCGGGAAGCGCTTGAGGCTTTAGAGCGCCTTGAGCGCGAAGAGCGCCCGTCTCTCGATGCGTGCGCCGACCAGTTTGCGCGTCTGACGGCGGCCCTCGCGGAAGGCGCGGGTGAGACGCGCCGCCGCCCGCTTGAGCAGCTTCTCTACCACGTCGGGCGGTTTATCTACATTGTCGACGCGGCGGACGACCTTCCGGAGGACTTTAAGGCGCGGCGGCGCAACGCCGTCGCCGAGCGCTTCGGTCTGTCAGGTGTTTTGACGGACAAGGCGCGCGAGAGCCTCGAGACCACGCTGCTCCACTCCTGCCGCCTTGCCGCCGCCGCATTTGAATTGCTTGACAGCGGGCCATTTACGCCCGTTTTGCAAAACATCCTGTATCTCGGGATGCCGCAAACCTGCCGCGCGGTCTTAAGCGGGACGTGGCGGCGCGGTGAAAAACGCAAAAGCAAGGAGTTTGAACTGGACGAATGAACGACCCGTACAGCGTCCTCGGCGTATCGCCGACGGCATCGGACGAGGAGATAAAAAAAGCGTACCGCGAGCTCGTCCGCAAGTACCATCCCGACAACTATCAGGACAACCCCCTCTCCGACCTCGCGCAGGAAAAAATGAAGCAGATTAACGAGGCGTACGACACCATCATGCGCCAGCGCAGCGGAGGCGGCGGCTCGTACGGCGGCTCCGAGAGCGCCGGCGCGTCCGGCGGCGGTTATTCCGGCTACTCGGGCTCGGCGGAATTTGCGCGCGTGCGCGCGGCGATCAACGCCGGCAATATCCCGCTCGCGGAAGAGCTGCTGCGCGTGATGACAAACCGCAACGCCGAGTGGCACTTCCTCATGGGCAGCGTGATGTACCGCAAAGGGTGGCTGGACGAGGCGCTCAGCCATTTCCAGACGGCCGTGAGCATGGACCCGGCCAACCCGGAGTACCGGCAGGCTGTCAGCCGCTTTCAGCAGGGAGGCGCGTACAACCCGTACCAGGGCGCCTATCCCGGGCAGAGCGCCTGCTGCTGCGACAATCTGACGGCCTGCGACATCTGCTCCCTCCTCATCTGCGCCGACTGCTGCTTCGACTGTTTCTAGGCTATGAGAAGGAAAACGCTCGTCGTCACGCTCACGGGCCTGCTGACGGCGCTGTCCGTCATCGCGCTGTACCTGTCTTCGGCGTTCCCGAACGTCAAGCTGTCCATGGCGGCCATCGCGTCGCTGTTTGCCGCGTCCGCCCTTGCCGAAGCGGGAATAAGCGCGGCGGCGTTCGTGTTTGCGGGGAGCGCGGTGCTGTCCTACCTTCTTTTGCCGTCGAAGGACGGGGCGCTTTTATACATCGTGTTTTTCGGGTATTATCCCATCGTCAAGAGCCTTGCCGAGCGGCTGAAAAACAAGGCGCTCGGATGGGCGGTCAAGCTCCTTGTGATGAACGCCGCGCTCACCGTCCTGCGGCTGTTTTTGCGCAATCTGCTTGCGCCGGGCGTTCAGGCGCTGCCGCCGGTCCTCGTCTATCTCATCGTAAACGCGGCGTTTTGCGTCTACGATGTCGGGCTGACGCAGCTGCTTATTCTGTACGCGCAGCGCGTGTCCAAATATATTCGGAAAAACCTGAGGTGACTTATGATCAAAAGCATGACCGGCTACGGTTACGCCAAGCGCACCGTCGACAGCGGAACGTCCGGTACGATAGACATAACGGTTGAGCTTAAATGCGTGAACAACCGGTATCTCGACTGCACCATCCGCCTGCCGCGCGGCTTCGGCGCGCTTGAAGAGAGCGTCAAGCAGCGCGTCGCCGGCGCCATCTCCCGCGGGAAAGTGGACGTGTTCATCACCATCGACACCTCCCGCGCCGGGGACGTGCTCGTGCGCGTCAACCGCCCCGTGGCGGACGCCTACATGGCGGCATTCAAGGAGCTTACCGAGCTGTACGCGCTGCCCGGGCCCACGAGCGCCGCGGAGCTGATGCGCTTTCCCGACGTGCTGACACTTGAAAAATCGGAGACCGACCCGCAGACGCTCCTGAGCGACGTCCTCGCCGTTCTGGACGAAGCCCTCGAGGGCTTTACGGCCATGCGCTGCGCGGAAGGGGAGAACCTCGCGCGGGATATCCTCGCGCGGCTTGACACTATTGAAAACCTGACGGCGCAGTGCGAGGTTCTGTCGCCGAAGACCGTCGCCGACTACCGCGCGCGCCTCGAGGCGCGCCTTGCGGAAGTGCTGCAGGGGCAGGAAATTGACCCGCAGCGCATCCTCATGGAGGCGGCGATTTTCGCCGACCGGATCGACATCGGCGAGGAGACGGTGCGGCTGCGCAGCCACATCGGCCAGCTCCGCAACCTGCTGCTGTCGGACGCGCCCGTCGGGCGGAAGCTCGATTTCCTCGTTCAGGAGCTCAACCGCGAGGCCAACACCATCGGCTCAAAGGGCAACGACGCGGAAATGGCCCGCCTTGTCGTCGACCTGAAGGCCGAGATTGAGCGGATTCGCGAGCAGATTCAGAATATCGAATAGCAGCGGTCCAGCCTGTCCGATGATTAAAAAAGGGGGAAATCCGGTGAAACTAATCAATATCGGCTTCGGAAACATGGTTTCGGCCAATCGCCTGATCGCGATTGTCAGCCCCGAATCGGCGCCGATCAAGCGCATCATCTCCGATGCGCGCGAAAAAGGTCTGCTCATCGACGCCACGTACGGCAGGCGGACGCGCGCCGTTCTCATCACAGACTGCGGGTACATCATCCTCTCGGCCATCCAGCCAGAGACCGTCGCCGGCAGGATGGCAAACCGCATCGACACACCGGCAGTGGGGGAGGAAAATGAAGAAGAATAGGGGGCGGCTCTTTATCATCTCGGCTCCGTCCGGGACGGGTAAGAGCACCGTTATCAAAAGGCTGATGGAGACGTGCAAGGACCTGTACTTCTCCGTCTCTGCCACGACGCGCCCGGCGCGCCCCGGAGAGGTGCACGGCGTCTCGTACTACTTCATCACGCACGAGGAATTTGAAAAACACATCCGGCAAAACGATTTCCTCGAGTACGCCGAATACGTCGGCAACTATTACGGCACGCTCAAGGCGCCCGTCATCTCCCGCCTTGAGGAGGGGAAGGACGTCATCCTCGACATCGACGTGCAGGGGTGCAAGCAGATTATCGCCGCCATGCCCGAGGCGATTACGATTTTCCTCGTCCCGCCGAGCATGGAGGAGCTGGAAAACAGGCTCCGCACCCGCGGCACGGAATCGGAGGAGCGCATGCGCAACCGCCTGATCCGCGCCAAGGCTGAAATGCTTGAAAAAGACAGCTACGACTACGTCGTCGTCAACGACGAGGTCGACAAAGCCGTTGCGGAAATCCTTGAGATTATGGGCTGCAAAAAAGATTAACGCAAGGCATCACCTGGAGGTAAAAAAAGATTATGCTGTATCCGTCTCTGTCCGATCTTTTAAAGCACGTCAACAGCCGCTACATGCTCGTCAACATCATCGCGCAGCGCGCGCGCCAGATTGCCGAAGAGCATGAGAAAAACGGCGAGCCTCTGAAAAAGAAGCCTGTCTCCATGGCAATCGAGGAGATCGCCTCCGGCAAGCTCAATCCGGAGGACTACGAGTAAGCGGCCGGCCACATCCCGGCCAATCGAAACGCTGTTTGAAAGGGGGGCGGCTCTTTGACCGGGAAAGCCGCGCGGATAGCCGTCTCCGTGGAGACGTACCACATCGACCGGCCGTACGACTACAAAATCCCGCCGGAGCTGTCAGAGCGCGTCCGGCCGGGCGTCCGCGTCGTCATCCCCTTCGGGCAGGGCAACAGGCGGACGGAGGGGCTTGTTTTATCCGTCGTCGAGGAGACCGGCGAGCGCACCTTAAAAAATATCGACGCCGTGGTCGACGACGAGCCTGTGCTCAGCCCGGAGATGATGAAGCTCGCCGTGTGGATGAGCGAGCGCTTTTTCTGCACGGTGTACGACGCGGCAAAAGCCATGCTCCCCTCGGGGCTGTGGCTCAAGGACGGCGCGCCCCGCGTATCCGACAAAGTTGTGAAAATCGCGGCGCTCGCCATCCCCGCCGAGGAGGCGCTCCTTCTCGCCGCGCAGAAGAGCCGGCGCGCGCGCGCACAGGCGCGCGTTCTGGAGCTCCTTTCGCAGATCGGCGAAGCGTCCGTAAAGGAAATCTGCTATTTTACGGGGGTTTCGCCCGCCACGATAAAGGCGCTTGCTGACGCGGGCGCTGTTCATTTATCTGAACAGGAGGTATACCGCCGGCCGGACATTTCATCGCAGCCGCCGGCCGGCCCGATTGTGCTCTCCGACGAGCAGCAGCGTGTGTTCGACGCGCTTGTGCCGGCCCTCGAGGAAAAGCGCGCGGAAGCGGCGCTTCTATACGGCGTCACGGGCAGCGGCAAAACGGCGGTGTACATCCGGCTTATCCAGAAGGCGCTCTCCCTCGGGCGGCGCGCCATTGTGCTGGTGCCGGAAATCGCGCTCACGCCGCAGCTGATTACGCTCTTTAGCGCCCATTTCGGGGAGCGCATCGCCGTCTTCCACTCGCGGCTTGGCATCGGGGAGCGGTACGACGAGTGGAAGCGCATCCGCGCCGGCGAAGTGGACGTGGTGGTGGGCACCCGCTCGGCCGTTTTCGCGCCGATACCGGACTTAGGGCTTATCATCATCGACGAAGAACAGGAACACTCATACAAATCGCAAAATATTCCAAGTTACCACGCCCGCGATGTGGCAAAATATCGGTGCTGGCAGAATCAGGCGCTCTTGCTCCTCGGCTCGGCGACGCCGTCCCTCGAGAGCATGTACAGCGCCGAGACAGGGAAGTACCGCCTGCTGCGCCTTGACACGCGGTATAACGCGCGTCACCTGCCGGACGTCATCATCGCGGATATGAAAAAGGAGCTTAAAAGCGGCAACGGCGGCGTCATCGGCTCGGTGCTGCTGGATGCCCTGAAGGAGAACATCGCGCGCGGCGAGCAGAGCATCCTGTTTCTCAACCGGCGCGGCGCGAGCACGCTGATTACCTGCCCCGAGTGCGGGTACACGTTCTCCTGCCCGCGGTGCAGCGTCTCCCTGACGTACCACTCCGCCAACCGCCGGATGATGTGCCACTACTGCGGGTTTTCCCGCAGGGAGCCGGAGGAGTGCCCCGGCTGCGGCGGGCGGCTCAAATACGTCGGCGCGGGCACGCAGAAAGTGGAAACGGAGCTGCGCGAGCTCCTGCCGGGCGTTGAGATTTTGCGCATGGACGCGGACACCGTCTCCGCAAAGCACACGCACGAGGACATCCTCGCGAAGTTCCGCGACGAGAAGATTCCCATCCTGCTCGGCACGCAGATGGTCGCCAAAGGGCTTGACTTTGAAAACGTCACGCTCGTGGGCGTCCTGTCCGCCGACCAGATGCTGTACATAAACGATTTTAGGGCGCAGGAGCGGGCGTTTTCCCTGATTACACAGGTTGTCGGCCGCTCCGGGCGCGGCAGCAAGGTCGGGCGCGCCGTCATCCAGACGTTCACGCCAAGCAGCGAGGTCATCCGCCTTGCGGCAAGGCAGGATTACGACGCCTTTTACCAGCGCGAGATTGAGCTGCGGCGCGCCACCGGAGCCCCGCCGCTGTGCGACGTGATTGCCGTCACCGTCTCCGGCGTGATGGAGACGGACGTCCTGCGCGGCTGTACGATCTTGCGCGGGATGCTGGAAGACTACCTTACTGGCGAGCCGGACGTGCGACTGCTCGGCCCCGCGCCGGCGTCCATCGCCAGAATTAATAACCGCTACCGTTACCGGATAATCTTATCCTGTAAGGCAACGCGGCGCATCCGCATGACCGTCGCGCACGTTATCCGCGCGTTTTCAAAAGACAAATCCAGCCGAAACGTCGCCGTCTACGCGGACAGCGACCCGTACGAACTGTAAAACACGGCCGCCCGGCCGGCGCGGGCGGCGCGGAAAAATATGAGCCGGAGAAAGAGAAGGAATTATGGCCATTCGAAATATTCTGCACGACGACGACCCGCTTCTGCTCAAAAAAAGCCGGCCGGTGACGGAATTTAACGAGCGGCTGCACACGCTGCTCGACGATATGCGCGAAACGCTGCTGCAGGCCAACGGCGTCGGCCTCGCCGCGCCGCAGGTCGGCGTTTTGCGCCGCGTCGTCCTCGTCGTGGACACGAACAGAAAAGATGAAAACGGCGAGGAGCTCCCGCCGGAAGAGGCGATGATTGAGCTGATCAACCCCGAAATCGTCGCCGCGTCGGGCGAGCAGGTCGGGCCGGAGGGATGCCTGAGCATCCCGGGCGTGTACGGCATCGTCAAGCGCCCCGACCTCGTGAAGGTGCGCGCCTTCGACCGGTACGGCAAGCCGTTCGAGGCGTGGGGAACCGGCCTGACCGCCCGGGCGTTCTGCCATGAAATCGACCACTTAAACGGCGTCCTCTTCACCTCTCTCGCCGAGAAAATCCTCACGCCCGAAGAGCTTGAGGAGATGTACGGCGGCGGCGATGAGGAGGAGGAAGAGGAGGCATGAAAATCGTCTTTATGGGCACGCCGGACTTCGCCGCGGCGTCCCTAAAGCGCCTGTACGAAAGCGGGCATGATGTCGCCGCCGTCTTCACCCAGCCGGACAAGCCCAAAAACCGCGGCTTAAGGCTCGCGCCAAGCCCCGTCAAGGAGCTTGCCGCCGCGCACGGCACGCCCGTCTGCCAGCCGCAGTCGCTGCGCGACGGGGAGGCCGAGCGGGTGCTGCGCGAAATAAAGCCGGACGTCATCGCCGTGGTGGCGTACGGGCGCATCCTGCCGCAGGCGGTGCTGGACATCCCGCCCCTCGGCTGCGTCAACATCCATGCCTCCATCCTGCCGCGCCTGCGCGGCGCCGCGCCCGTCCAGTGGGCCGTCCTGAACGGCGACACGGAGACGGGCGTGACGAGCATGTATATGGCCCCCGAGCTGGACGCGGGGGACATCATCTTCGTGAAAAAGACGCCCATCGGGGAAGAGGAGACGGCGGGCGAGCTATACGCGCGCCTGGCGGAGATGGGCGGCGAGCTTCTTATCGAAACGCTCGACGCCATCGAACAGGGGACCGCGCCGCGCATCCCGCAGGACCACGCCCTGGCGACGTATGCGCCGCCCATCACGAAGGAGATAGCGCCCATCGACTGGACGCGCACCTGCCGCGAAATCTCCTGCCACGTCAGGGGCCTCAATCCGTGGCCGGTGGCGACGGCCGAGCTGTTCGGCACGGCGCTTAAAATCTACAAGGTGAAAGCCGAGCCGAGCACGACGGGCGCCGAGCCGGGGACCGTCCTTTCCGCCGGCAACGACGGGATTAAAGTCGCCTGCTCGGACGGCGCCGTGACGGTTTTAGAGGTTCAGGCGCCGGGGAAAAAGCGCATGCCCGCGTCCGACTGGCTGCGGGGGAGGCGCTTATGCCTGTAAACGCCCGAGACGCCGCGCTTTCGGCCCTGATGACATACCGGCGCACCGGCCGGCGCGCGGAGGACGCCCTGGGCGCCGCCGTCAAAGCCGGGCTTGACGCGCGGGACGCCGCCCTCGCCACGCACATCTTCTACGGCGTGCTGCAAAACAGGACGTACTGCGACTATATCATCGACAGCTTCTCCACCGTCCGGACGGGGCGGCTTGAGCCGCAGGTGCTCGATATTCTGCGCCTGAGCGTCTACCAGCTCGTGTTTCTCGATAAAATCCCGCCCAGCGCCGCCGTGAGCGAAGGGGTGCGCCTCGCGAAAAAGCACGCCAACCCCCGGGCGGCCGGGCTTGTCAACGCCGTTTTACGGAAAATCGCCGCAACGCTAGGCAGCCTCCCTCCGGTGCGCGCCGCAACGGAGGCTGAGCGCCTTTCCATCGAAAAAAGCCACCCGCTGTGGCTTGTGGAGGCCTATCTTGAGCAGTTCGGCCTTGAGGAGACGAAGGCGCTCCTTGAGGCGAACAACAAGGTGCCGCCGGTGTACGCCACGGTCAACACCCTCAGGGCGTCGCGGGAGCAGGTGCTCGGTGCCCTGCAAAGCGAGGGCGTCGCGGCGGAGCCCTACCCGTATCTTGAGGACGCCATTAAGATTTACGGGCAGGGGAAGCTTGAAGCCCTCAGGGCCTTTCAGGACGGGCTCCTGTTCGTGCAGGACCCGGCGGCGCGGCTTTGCGTCACGGCGGCGGGGCTAAAGCCCGGCATGCGCGTGCTGGACGCGTGCGCCGCGCCCGGCGGCAAGACGTTTGCCGCGGCCGTCGACACGGGCGGGGAGGGGAAGATCACCGCCTGCGACCTGAGCGAAAAGAAAGTCGCCCTCATCCGCTCCGGCGTGCGCCGCCTCG
>JAAYMC010000041.1 GCA_012521555.1 Clostridiales bacterium | reverse complement strand
TGGATCTTGAAGCGGGCCGCCTCGGCACAGCGCCGCTCAGCCCCGCCGTGCGTGTCTTCGAGCGGGTGGGAAAGGGCGCTGTCGAGCAGATTCGGCTCAGCGACATTGCCATCAATCGCATTCCTTCAAGCCGCATTCTCTTTGCCAACACAGACAGCAAAGGTAATGTGACGATGCTGCTCCTCAACGATGTCACCGGGGACCGTTACACATACGGTATCCTAAAAAGGGAGGACCCTTCTTCCTCTGGTGGGGAAAACACCACCGTCACAGTAACAAACAGCCGCGGCAGCGTGGGCCCGGCCGTTACGGGCGCGTCGTTTGCCACGGGCGACTTCGGCGGCGTGGTGGTACCTGCTGTCCCCAATGAATCCGCCAGGGTGGTAGTTCTGACGAAGCTCGGCACGGTCAGGCGTTCGGACTTCTTTACAAAGGACGGCAAAACGTACGTCACCGTCGGCGGCGAGACGTACCCCGTCTCCGACGCGGTGGAGTGCTACAACAAGGCCGGCAGCTCCTGGTTTAAGTCGCTGGCGGACGCCCGCTCCTTCTCCGAGACGCTCACCATCTACGCCGACCGCACCGCCGCGGAAGGCGGCAAAATCCGCGTCGTCGTCGCGTAAAGCCGGCGTTTCCATTCCGGGCGCGCTGTGGTATGATAAGAATGATGCAAGACCGGCGATCAGCGCCGGGCGCCCGATGACGGAGGAGGTCTTCTGATGTACTGCCGGAGATGCGGATATTACCTGGACGATTCTACGGCTGTCTGCCCCCGGTGCGGGGAGAGGCGGGAGGATAGGCGGTTTTGCGCCTACTGCGGAAAGCCGCTGCCGGAGGACGCCGCGTTCTGCCCGAAGTGCGGCGCGCAGGTGTCTGACCAGCCGCCGTACGGCGAAGCTCCCGTGTACGGGACGAAGTCGCGCATCGCCGCCGGGCTGTTTGGCATCCTGCTCGGCGCTTTCGGCGCCCACAACTTCTACCTCGGCTATAAGTCGAAAGCCATCGCGCAGCTGCTGATTACCGTGTTGTCCTTCGGGATTCTCTCCTTCGTGTCCGCGATATGGGGGCTGGTGGAGGGCATCATCATCCTCAGCAGCAAGGAGTACTACGACGCGGAGGGCTACCTGCTCCACGACTAGACGAATAAAAAGCAAACGCCTCCGCTTGTCGCGGAGGCGTTTTTGCTTGGCGGCTCAGGGGGAACAGCGTTTGCTTATTTACTTTCGAAGTATTTACGATATAATGAGCGTTGTGAAATGTATAAAATTGGATACTCAGGATGTGATTTACTGTGCTCACAACCGAAGCGACGCCCGAAATGATCGCGGAGTGGAAGCGGCTCTATGAGGCCCATCACGCCGGTTTGCGCCCCAACCGGAAGACGGGGGCGGAGGTGGACGCATATTTCAGGGAGAAATACCCTCATGAGACTTTTGACAGCGAAGAGTTCCGCAAAGTCGTTGAGGCAAATATTCTGGAAAACGAATGGTTCCGCGGCAAGCTGCCCGAGGGGGCCGTGCCGGATATAAAATGCTACCGCATGGGTGACATTTTAATCGGCATCGACTTGTCCAGCGGGGAATTTCACATTGAAAGCGAAGACATAACTAAAGTGATTCCTGTCTATGACGACTTGTTCGTCTACCGCGGGCTGGACGAGGAGGATCTGAAAAACTTCTTTCTGGTCGCCCAGTACATTCAGCTGTCAAGAAGATAGCCGCCCGATTTGCCGGGAGATGCAGCCCAAACCGGCTACCTGCCGCCACAAAGAGAGGTTCGGAAATCTCACGCTCCGGCGAAAAAATGCCGTGCGCCTTTTCGGCGCACGGCATTTCTATAAGAAAGAATAAGAGGAGAAATGTTAAAAAGCGACGTATTTGGCCTTCGGCGCGCCGCAGACGGGGCATTTGTCCGGCGCTTCGTCGAGCACGGTGTGGCCGCAGACCGGGCAGATATACACCGCCTGGCACTGGATGTCCTTGCCCGCCTTGACGCTGTCGAGCGCCTGCTGGAAGAGCGTTGCGTGGATCTTTTCGGCCTCGAGCGCGAAGTGGAAGCTGCGCTCCGCGCCCTTTTCGCTCTGGAAGCGCGCCGCCTCGAGGTAGACGGGGTACATCTGTTCCACCTCGTGCAGCTCGCCGTTTATGGCGCCGACGAGGTTTTCCGCCGTCTTGCCCACGCCGAAGACGGCGCCGGCCGTGACGGTGGCGTCCGCCGCCGTGTCGCCGCCGAGCTCTCTGAAGTGGTTGCCGGCGTGGACGCGTTCGGCGTACGAGATGGCCTCAAACAGCTTTTTGACGTTCGGGAACCCTTCCTTTTCGGCCATGTCGCCCCAGTACAGGTAGCGCATGTGCGCCATGCTCTCGCCGCCGTAAGCCGAGCGCAGGAAATCGGCGGTCATTGCGTTTTTAACAGCCATGGTGATGACTCCTTTTCTTCCTTTGTATTGCGGGCTTTAAGCCTTTCTCTCTTTGAAGGCCTTGAAAGCCTCCATCGCTTTTGTCTTCATGCTCTTCTGGTAATCGCCGTAGATGAGCGGCTCGCCTTCGCCGAGCCACGCGTCGGTGACGTCGCAGAAGAAGGCGGTGTGTGTGGACAGCTCCTTCGCCTCCGTCACGCGGCAGCGCAAAAACGCCACGGCCTTTTCCAGGACGGGCAGCCCGTCCACGATTTTATGCGGGACGTTGGCCCACTTGTCCACGTTGCGCCCGGACTGGAAGCCGAAATTGGCGATGACGAAGGGATCCACGTCCTCCCCGAGGATGGAGACGGTGAATTCCCCGCGTTGGCGGATGGCCTCGTTCGTCTGGTTGGCCTTGATGCTGCAGAGGATGACGGTGGGCGGCGTGCTTGTGGACTGGATGAACGCGTCGACGACGCAGCCGGCGTATTTCCCGTCTATCTCCGTGCCGACGATGTAAAGGCCGTAGGAAATCTTATGAAGCGCTTTCGTTTCCATGCTCTTCTCCCGCTTTGCCTAGCTGCGCCAGTGGCCGTGCAGGTTGCAGTACTCGCGCGCGCAGACGACGTCTTCCTCGAGGAGAAATTCAGCGACGGGCTTTTCGCCGGGTTTGAGGTACTTGCGATAGACTTTGTCGGCCGTGAGGACCTCGATCCACTGGATGTAGTGCTCTTCCGTCATGGGGTGCTCGACGGAGCCGACCGTGACGCGCACGCCGCCGGGGATCTTCTCGACGACGGGGACGTGCTTCTCAACCGCCGCGTCGACGGTGTTCTCCTTCTGGAGCACCATTTCCTTACCGCAGCACACGAGCGTGCCGCCGCCGACGTGGAGCACTTCGACGATGTTTCCGCAAACGCTGCACTTGTAAACGCTGCTTCTCTCAATCATTTTTCAGTACCTCCCATACTGACGCGTTTATTCTACCTGTCTGTCTGAGGATTATTCCGTTACCAATGTAGCATATTTCTGGAAGAAATGGAACTGGCATTTGCACTAAAATGATAATGGATATTATTATTAAATTTATCCATACCGAAAAGAAAGCAAAAAGGCGCCCTGCCTTGTGAGGGCGCCTTGGCGTTATTTCTGGAGGAAGTTCTTGTAGTCTTTAAACAGCGTCTCGGGCGCTTTTTCGATGAGGGTGTCGACGGTCCACGCCTCGCCGGTGGGGTTAAACAGCGCTTTGTCCCGGATGACGTAGGGGTTTTCATAGCGGGCGATGAATGTGCCCATCGTCATGAAGACGGAGCCGGTCACGTGCGCGGCCTCGTCGGTGCACAGGTACGGGATGAAGGCGGCGAAGAGCTCGGGGGGACGGCTGTCATCGTACTTCATAATCGGCTCGCCCGTCTTTGTGGACTTGGCGTCCTCGTCGACGACCTTGTCGAACAGCTCCATGTCGACGGAAGCGCGCGTCTTGGCGCCGGGGCAGAAGGCGTTGACCGTGATGTTGTCGTCGGCCAGCTCTTCGGCGAGCGCCCACGTCAGGCCGACGGTGCCGGCGTTGGCAGTGCAGTACTCGGCCTGGCGGATGCCGCCGCCCATCCACGCCGGGGAGGAGCAGTTGATGATGCGGCCCCACTTCTTTTTGCGCATGTAGGGGACGGCGTGGCGGATGATGTTGAAGTAGCCCTTCGGCTTGACGCCGGTGACCTTGTCCCACAGCGCTTCGTCAATCTTCTCGATGGGGGCGAAGCCAAAGGCGCCGGCGACGTTGACGACGATGTCCACCGAGCCGTAGATTTCCGCGGCGGTGTCGACGATTCTCTTGGCATCGTTGAAGCTGACGATGTCGCCGAAAACGGCCGTGGCCTCGTAGCCCATTTCGCGGATTTTCTGCGCGGTTGTCTCGGCGTCGCCGGTGTATTTTTCGATTTCTTCGTTATACCACTTCAGCTGCTCGGGGGTGAGCTTTTTCAGGTGTTCCTCGGTGAGCTGGTTGGCGGTGTTCTTCTTGACGGGGCCGCGGTTGTTCGTGACAACTTTGGCGCCCTCCTGCGCCAGCGCGATGGCGATGGCGCGGCCGATGCCCTGACCGGAACCTGTTACAAGCGCGACCTTTCCGCTTAAGCGATTGCCCATTCTGACAATACCTCCATTAACTGCTTTTTATAGCTCTACTATATTCCATTCTCGTCCAACAATCAAGATAAATGTATCTTCCCGCGCCATCTTCCGGAAAATTCGCGCGCCGGGAGAAAACGCGCCGCCGCGGAAACGGTAAGAATTGACAGTGCGCGGCAGCGGACTTACAATAAACGAAGCAAACGGCGTTTCAGCGTGCGGGCAGCCGCGCGGCGCTAAAGTGAGCCGGCAGCCGGGGCGGGCGCCCGATAAAAAAGAAGGGATGGGGAAAAATGAAAACGGCCGTCATCTACGCGTCGCGCTACGGCTCAACGGAAAAGTACGCCAAGTGGATCGCGGAGGAGCTGGGGGCGAACCTGCTGCCCGCCGGGGATGTCAGCCCGGCCGATCTGGACGGGTACGGCGTTATCGTCTACGGCGGCGGACTCTACGCCGGGCGGGTCAATGGTATCTCCCTGCTGACAAAGAACTTAGGGCGCGTTGGGGACAAGAAGCTGTTCCTGTTTACCGTCGGCCTGATCGACGTGAGCATTCCAAAGAACGTGGAGACCCTCCAAAGCGGCCTGAAGAAGACGCTGCCGCCTGCCTTGTATGAAAAGCTGCGCCTGTACCATTTCCGCGGCGGGATGTACCTGTCCAAAATGGGCTTTTTCCACCGCCTCGTCATGAAGATTATGACAAACATGCTGCGCAAACAGCCGGAAAGCGCCCTGAGCGAAAGCGACAGGGCGATGCTAAATAGCTTTGGCTTCGGGCAGGACGTCGATTTTACAGACCGCGCGGCCATCGGCCCGCTCGTCGCGGACGTGAAGGCCGCCCAGTCCGCCCTGTAGCGCGGCGGCTGCAGCGCGGCGCGACGTATCTGCAACTGTTGCGGCGCGGCGGTGGCTCGTGGCACCCGCAGCGTACGCGGCGCAGCGTTGGCTCGGCGCATCCGCAGTGTAAGCGGCGCGGCGGGTATAACACCGGCCCGCAGGGGCGGGCAGCGTGTTGAACCGTTATTCAAATAAAAAGTCGAAATGTGTAATAAAAAATCGAGGGTTTTGAACTCTTGTTCAAAACCCTCGTCCTCTTATTATTCAAGCACGCCTGGAGGGACTCGAACCCCCGATCTCACGGTTCGTAGCCGTGCACTCTATCCAGCTGAGCTACAGGCGCACATCGCTTATGTATACTAGCACAAGCGCTCCAAAAATGCAAGTACTTTTTCGCTTTTCGTGCTCAATCCACAAACCGGGGCGGTTTGGGCGGCAGTGCGTGGCCAAAACGCCGTGAAACGCGCTTCGGCGCGCGCCCTGCGGGAAAGTGCTTCATTCCGGATGCGGCGCAATGCTTGACCCGGCGGGAGATGGCAAGTATAATAAGAAAACAAATCCGAAAAATGAGAATTTTCGTCAAACGGGCGGTGAAGCGGCATGGAACGGACAGATAAGGAAAACTACTATCTCGACATCGCCGAAACGGTGCTTGAGCGTTCCACCTGCATAAGGCGCAAATACGGCGCGCTGATCGTCGTCAACGACGAAATCATCGCCACCGGCTACAACGGCGCGCCGCGCGGGCGCAAAAACTGCATCGACCTCGACTACTGCACGCGCGAGAAGCTGAAGATTCCGAGCGGGGAGCGGTACGAGCTGTGCCGCAGCGTCCATGCCGAGGCCAACGCGATTATCTCCGCCGCGCGCCGCGACATGGTGGGCGCCACGCTCTATCTCGTCGGCGTGGAGGCGGCGTCCGGCGCGTACATAGAGAACGTCTCGCCGTGCGCCATGTGCCGCCGGCTGATTATCAACGCCGGCATCACGCGCGTCGTCACGCGCATCAGCAAAAGGGAGTTCCAGACGACGCACGTGCGCGACTGGATTTACAACGACGACACGCTCGCCGAACGCACCACACCGTTATTCTAACACAATTCGAAGCGAAGGATACTGATATTCCGCCCGCGCGCCGCATAGTGATGAGGAAGAGACGGGCCTGCTATCCTTCGGGCAAAGGTGGGAGACAATGAGCACACGCAAACGCCGTTTTGGGGACCGTTACGACGGCCGCCTCCTTCGCACGGTGGAGCCCTACAGCACGATCGGCTGCTTCATCATGAAGAAAAGCAACGAGGCCAACAACGCCTACATGGACTCCATCGAAATCACCGAGATTGAAAAATACATCCGCCAGAAGCGCGCGGAGGGGATGCCCGGCCTCGGGATGCTGCACATCTTCATCGCCGCGTACGTCCGCCTAGTCAGCCAGATGCCGCACCTCAACCGGTTCGTGGCCGGCCAGCGGCTCTATCACCATTACCACGTCGACGTGACGATGATCGTCAAGCAGGACATGTCCACCTCGGGCGTGGAGTCGTCCATCAAGGTGCGCTTTGAGAAGACGGACACGCTCTACGACGTCTACCGCAAGATCGACGAGGCCGTCAAGGCCGTGAAAGCCCAGAAGGAAGGCAACGCCGACGTGGCGGCGAAAATCCTCTCGAAAGCGCCGCGCCTTGCCGTCGCTTTCGCGATGGGCGCGCTGAAATTCCTCGACTACTTCGGGCTGATGCCGAAAGTACTCATCGACACGAGCATTTTCCACGCGTCGCTCTTCGTGACCGACCTCGGCTCGGTGGGCATAAAGCCCGTGGTGCACCACCTCTACAACTTCGGGCATATCCCGATGTTCCTCTCCTTCGGCATCAAGCGCCGGGCCTACGAGGTGCAGCCCGACGGCAGCGTCGCCGAGCGCAAGTACGTCGACTTCACCGTCACGGTCGACGACCGCATCACCGACGGGTTCTACCTCGCCCAGTGCATCAAGTACCTGCGCAGCTACATGCGTTACCCGCAGCAGCTCGAAAAGCCTCCGGAAACCGTCGTGGAGGATATTGAATAAGGATTCAAAATATATCCGGGCGGCCAGACGGCCGCCCGGAAGTGCTTTTTATGTCCAAAAACGCGCCGCCCGGCGCGTTTTTGAGGTGATGCGTATTGTCCGGCGCATTTTGACGCGGTTTAGAAATTGCCTGAGCGGTATTGAGATGGCGCGCGCCGGCGGCGCGGCGCTGTGCCTGAAGCGCCGGTTTAAGCTTCGCCGCCCGGACGCGCTATTGAGATTTTCGCATCTTGTTGCTGCATCGCCCGCGCGTGAGGCGGCGCGGACAAAATGCCACCAGGCGCGATTTTGGATTTCGCCGCCCGAGGCGCTTTGTGCAGGCGCGCTTATAGCTTCGCGCTGCTGTCGCGTTTCTGAATCTTTCGCAAAGTCGGCGCGTTTTGAGGTTTTCGCGTCGTGTTGCTCATCGCACGCGCGTGAGATGGTGCGGACACACCGCCGCCCGGCGCGGTTTTGGATTTCAGCGCGCCGGCGGCGCTTTGCTTTGCCGCCGCATTGAGCCTTCGCGCCGCCTAACGCATCAGGCGCGCCGCTGTAGGGCGGCGCGCCTGAAACTTATGAGATTAATACGCGTCGTAGACTTCGGCGAGCAGGTCTCTCGCGACGTCCTCCGTGACGGGGACGGGGCAGTAGCTTGACAGGTGGTTTGCCACCACGTCCGGCGCGAGAGCAAGGACGTCCTCGCGCTTGCACCCGAGCTGAGACAGCGGCTTGAGGTCGATCTGCCGCATCAGCTCGCG
>JAAYMC010000040.1 GCA_012521555.1 Clostridiales bacterium | reverse complement strand
CCACGTAAACTCGATGCCGGAGAAGGTATAGTCCAGCACGCTTTGAATCCGCCCGGCGCTTAAGCTCTTGAAAACCTCGTTTTGCGCGACGAGGTCAATCCTGTCGGCGAGCAGGTGCAGGTTGCTCTCCACGCCCTTTGCCGCCGTGCGCGCGAAGGGCGCGAGCGAATTCTTCATGGTGGTGTCCACGAGGGTGTTCGCCGTCCAGATAAAGATGGCAGAGGTGACGGCCGTGAGCACCAAGACGATGACCAGGTTGTTGAGAATGATCTTTCTCCTGATTCCGCTCAAGTTCATACCTTCCTTTATCAAAAGTCTCGCAAAAGGCCGGGACTAACAATAATAATACTATCTATTCTTATAAATTTTCAATAGAAAACGCGCCTTTCCTCGTTTTTCGGGAAAAAACGCGCCCCGCTTCTTCCGGCGTCGCCGGAAACCGCGGTTTCCGGCGTCTTTTCCCGAAGGCAGGCAAGGCGGCACGCCACCTCTATCACTATATTATCGAAAAGATTACGGGTAAAATTAGGGACTAATAGAAAACTTTCTCACTTTGTAAGAAATATTTCACTCTCTTCCTGCCGTTTTCCCGCTTTTTCCCGAAAAAAACGCACCGCGGCCCAAAGCCGCGGTGCGTACTGTCCGGCGCGCTACTTGCGCGCTTCGAAGCGTTTTTCGAGAATGTCGGCCGCAAACGGCGCGGCTTTTCCGTCCGGAATGCCGGTGCACGCGCCCTTGTACGGCTCCTTCGCGCCGAGCTGTTCCGAAAGGGCGCGGAGGATTTTTTCGAAGGAGGGCCGCCCGCAGAAAGCGCGGCGGAGAGATTGCACGTCGCCGAAGATATTTGTGAAGGTGCCTTCCTCCTCGGCCGGCGCGCCCATGGGCAGGACGACATCCGCCTGCCGCGCCGTGTCCGTCATGTACAGGTCGCACACGACGGTAAAGCCCGCTTTCGGCATTTCAATGCCGCAGCCGGCGGGGTCTTCGCCGAAGATGAGCACGGCGTCGGCCTTGTCGAGTCCCGCGGCGGACGCGCACACGTTGAGATACTGCGCTATGCCGCGCTCGTTGGCCTTTCTCGTCTCCACGAGGATTTTCGCGCCCGTCTTTTCCGCAAGCTCCACGGCTTCCTGCGCCGCCTGAGCCTTCGGGCACTTGCCGAGGACGATGAGCGGCGCTTTGGCCTTCGAGACGGCGTCGCGCATCGCGTCCGTCACGGCGGCTTCGCAGATAAAGGGCGTGCCTTCGCGCACCTTGCGGCGGACCAGCGTGAGCGGGACGGAGGAGTCGGCCAGAATGTCCGCGCCGAGGGCGACGATGAGGTCGCTTTCCCAGATATCGCCGTAGCCGGCGGCGAGCTTATCCGGGTGCAGGCGGAACAGGGCGGCGGCGACGGGATCCGCGCCGAAGCTCAGGACGTTTTCGCTGCCCCGGCCCGCGGCAATCTCCGCGAGGGCCTTGGCCTGCTCGTTCGTGGCGCGGCCGGAGATGTAGACGGCAAAGCCGTCACCCTGCGCGCCTTTCAGCCCCTTGACGGCCGCCTCGAGGGCCTCCTCAAGGGAGACGTCCACGAGCGCGCCGTTCTTGCGGACCTTGGCGGACACAAGCCGGTCGGCGTCGTTGAGGTAATCGTGGTTAAAGCGGCCCTTGACGCACAGGTTGCCGGTGTTGATGCCAAGCTCCTCGTGCGACGTGGCGCGCAGGAACGTATCGCCCGTCGTGCGCAGCTCCAGCTTGCAGCCGGCGCCGCAGTAGGAGCAGACGGTCTCCGTCACCTTTTCGGCAAACGGGCCGGGCTTGGTAAGCGGCACTTTTTCCGTCAGCGCGCCGACGGGGCAGGTGGAGACGCACTGGCCGCAGCGCACGCACTGTTCTTCGTTTCCGAATTCGGGGCGGGAGGGCTCCACCGTGGTGCCGTAGCCGCGCCCGATAAAGCCGAGGGCGCCCTGGCCCTGAACCTCAAGGCAGATGCGCACGCACCGGCCACACATGATGCACTTGTTGCGGTCGCGCACGAGGTAGGGGTGCGTCTCGTCGATGGGGTGGCGCACAAGCTCGCCGGCAAAGTGGAACTGGTCGGCCTTGTACGTCGTGGCGTATTCGCGGAGCTTGCACTCGCCCGCGTCCTGGCATCCGCAGGACAGGCAGCGCTTTGCCTCCGCCATCGCTTCCTCGACGCTAAAGCCAAGCTCCACCTCGTCGAAGCTCTTCACGCGCTGCTCGACGGGCAGCGTCGGCATCACGCTGCGCGGGCGGCGCTCGACGTCGTCATACTCTTTCGGGTCAATCTCGGAGAGCTTTCTGCCCTTCGTGTGGTTGTAGACTTCCGGCTCGGGCGTAATTTCCTCGCCGCGCAGGTACTGGTCGATGCTGCGCGCGGCAAAGCGCCCGCCGGCGATGGCCTGAATGGCCGTCTTGGGCCCCGTCACGGCGTCGCCCGCGGCGAACACGCCGGGGATGTTCGTGGCAAACGTCTTCTCGTCGGCCACAATCATGTTGCGCTTTACGGCGACGGGGAAGGATTCGTTGATAAACGACAGGTCCTGCGTCTGGCCGATGGCGGCGATGACGTAGTCGGCTTCCATCTCGTATTCCGAACCCGGCACCTCGTGGACGGAGGGGCGGCCTGATTCGTCCGGCTCGCCGAAGGCCATCTTCACGAGGGTCAGGACGGTGCGCCCGTCGCGCATGCCGACGGAAACGGGGTTTGTCATCAGGCACAGCTCGACGCCTTCGTGCTCGGCGTCCTCGATTTCCGCCTTGTCAGCCGGCATCTCGCTGCGGCCGCGGCGGTAGACAATTTTAACAGACCTTGCGCCCATGCGCACGGACGTGCGCGCCGCGTCCATGGCGGTGTTGCCGCCGCCGACGACGACGACGTCCTTGCCTGTAAGGTCCGGCGCCGTGCCTTCCGTGACGCGGCCGAGGAAGTCGACGCCGCGCACGACGTTGAAGCACACGCCTTCGCCGTCGCAGCCGAGCGGGCGGCCCACCTGCGAGCCGACGGCGAGGAACAGCGCGTCGTAGCCTTCCTTCTTCAGGCTCTCCCATGTAATGTCCTTGCCGAACTCCACGTTGTATTTAATCTCAACGCCGAGCTGGCAGATGATGTCAATTTCGCGGTCGAGCGTCTCCCTCGGCATACGGTAGGCGGGGATGCCGTACCGCAGCATGCCGCCGGGCTTTGCGTGGCGCTCGAAGATGGTGACGCTGTGGCCGGCGATGGCGAGGAACCACGCGGCAGTCAGGCCCGCGGGCCCGGCGCCGACGATGGCCACGCGCTTGCCCGTGGCGGGCTTGCGCTCGGGCAGGTAGTGGACCTCTTTTTCAAGGTCGATGTCCGCGGCAAAGCGCTTAAGCTGCGCGATGGCGATCGGCTCGTCGACGATGTTGCGGCGGCACTGGCCCTCGCACGGGCGGGTGCAGATGCGCCCGCAGACGACGGGCAGGGGGTTTGTCTCCTTGATCACGCGCAGCGCGTCTTCAAACCGGCCGTTTGCGATATGGGCGACGTAGCCCTGGACGTCCATGTGGTTCGGGCAGGTGAGCGTGCAGGGGGCTTTGCAGTCGCCGTGGTGCTGCGAAAGGAGCAGCTCGAGGCAGGCGCGGCGGGCGCTGTTGACGGCGTCGGTCTCCGTGCGGATGACCATGCCTTCCGTCACTTCCGTGCCGCAGGCGAGCATCGTCGAGCGCGCGCCTTCCACTTCAATGCGGCAGAGCAGGCAGGAGCCGAAGGGCCTCAGGCGCTCGTCGTGGCAGAGTGTCGGGATGGAAACGCCGTTGTCCCGGCAGGCCTGGAGAATCGTCTGCCCCGGCTTTGCCGTGCAGGGTTTTCCGTTAATCGTGATATTCAGGGTATTCATGTCTCTCGACCTCCATCCGTCAATCTACCGTAATGGCGCCAAAGCGGCAGCTGCTTTTGCAAATACCGCACTTGATGCACTTTGACTGGTCAATGGTGTGGGGATTCTTGGCGCTTCCGGAAATCGCCCCGGCGGGGCACTTGCGCGCGCAGACCGTGCAGCCGACGCACTTGTCCGCCTGGATTTCGTAACGGATGAGCGCCTTGCACTGGTGCGCGGGGCACTTCTTGTCACGAATGTGCGCTTCGTACTCATTCCGGAAGTAGCGGATGGTCGTGAGGACGGGGTTCGGGGCCGTCTGGCCGAGGCCGCACAGGGAGCTTCTCTTAATCTGCTGGCCGAGCTCCTCAAGCAGCTCGATGTCGCCCTCTCTGCCCTCGCCCTTGGTGATGCGGGTGAGGATTTCGAGCATCCGGCGCGTGCCGATGCGGCAGAAGGTGCACTTGCCGCACGACTCGGACTGGATAAACGTGAGGAAGTAGCGGGCGATGTCGACCATGCAGTTGTCCTCGTCCATGACGATCATGCCGCCGGAGCCCATGATGGCGCCCGTGGCCGCGAGGGATTCGTAGTCGATGGGCGTGTCCAGCAGGTCCGCCGGGATGCAGCCGCCGGACGGGCCGCCCATCTGGACGGCCTTGATGGGCTTGCCGGAGGCGGTGCCGCCGCCGATGCCGTAGATGACGTCGCGGAGGGAGGTGCCCAGCGGCACTTCCGCGAGGCCGCCGCGCTTGACCTTGCCGGCGAGGGCGAAGACCTTCGTGCCCTTGCTCTTTTCCGTGCCGAGGGCGGCGTATTTTTCCGCGCCGTCGGCGATGATGCGGCCGACGTCCGCGAGCGTTTCGACGTTGTTGATGTTCGAAGGCTTGCCGAACAGGCCGCGGTTGGCCGGGAACGGGGGCCGCATGCGCGGCATGCCGCGCTGACCCTCGATGGAGGCGATGAGCGCCGTCTCCTCGCCGCAGACGAACGCGCCGGCGCCTTCCTTGATGTGCAGGTGGAAGCTAAAGCCGGTTCCCATGACGTTGTCGCCGAGGAAGCCGCGCTCCTCCGCCTGCTTGATGGCGATTTTCAGGCGCTTGATGGCGAGGGGGTACTCGGCGCGGACGTATATGTACCCTTCCGTCGCGCCGATGGCGTAGCCGCCGATGAGAAGGCCCTCGATGACGGCGTGCGGGTCGCCCTCCAGGACGGAGCGGTTCATGAACGCGCCGGGGTCGCCTTCGTCGGCGTTGCAGATGATGTATTTCTGGTCGGCCTGCGGCGCGCGGGCAAACTTCCACTTCTGTCCCGTCGGGAAGCCGGCGCCGCCGCGCCCTCTGAGGCCGGACCTTAAGATCTCGTCGATGACCTCTTCGGGCGTCATCGTCTTCAGCGCTTTTTCCGCGCCGCGGTAGGCGCCCGCCGCGATGGCCTCGTCGATGGATTCGGGGTTAATCTTGCCGCAGCGGTCCAGAACGTAGCGGTACTGGCCGTTGAAGAACGCGTCGTTTTCGTTTTCAGCGTAATTTGAACGCACGACGTACTGTTCCACGGGCTTGCCGCCTAAAACGTGGCTTTCAAAAATCTCGCGGGCGCGCTCGGCGCTGACTTCGCCGTAAATCGTGCTGCGGCCGTCGTCCTCTAAAATCTCGACGTTGACTTCCTTGTAGCACATGCCCATGCAGCCCGTCTCGGCAAGCTCAGCCGCGCCCGGGTGCTCGGCAAGGAGCTTTTCAAACTCTTCCTTGACTTTCAGCCCGCCCGACGCGATGCCGCAGCTGCCAAGGCCGATTACGATTTTCATTTGCTCGCGCCCTCCTTTGCATACAACTCGCGAATGATGTTTCTGGCTTTATCCGGCGTGAGGCGGCCGTACGTCTCGTCGTCAATCATCATGACGGGGGCCAGCGAGCAGCACCCGAGGCACGCGACGGACTCGAGCGTAAACTTCCCGTCCTGCGTGGTGCCGCCGAGCGGGATCTTCAGCTCGTCGCTCAGCGCGTCCGCGATGGATTCCGAGCCGTTGACGTGGCAGGCCGTCCCGAAGCAGACGCGGATCGTGTGCTCGCCCATCGGCCGGAGCCGAAATTGCGAGTAAAACGTCGCCACGCCCATGATTTTTGTGACGAAAATCCCCGTCCGTGCGGAAAGCTCCCGGATAATGTCCTCAGGCAGGTAGCCGTAAGATGCCTGAATCCTCTGTAAAATGGGAATGAGGTCGGACTCTTTGCCTTCAAATTCCGACATAATGTCTTCAAAAGGCTTTAAGTACGCCTCGCTTTTCCCACAACAACCGCACATTCTACATTTCTCCCTTCCGTTTTCAATCGCCATCGATCCGCCGCGCCTTAAGGCGCGCGCTCTCCGGCAAATAAACGCGCGTTGTGAAGTATAACATGTTTAAAAATTAAAAACAATTTGATTTATTTTGTTTTTTTGTAATATGTTCTTCGCTGGCCTGTTTTTTCGCCCTGCGCGTACTTTTTCGCGTGAAAAACAAGCGCCTTTCCCTTTTTCCCGGGCGCTCCGGCCGGCCGCCGAAAGCCAGGAACTCCGGCGGCTCAGCAGTCCGCTTTCGGCCGCTTTTTGGCCTGGGTTTGCGCCCCGCATCCATTATATAACGAATATAAAAGGCGGACAACCGTCAATTCCTGCAAAAACACTTCATTATCGTTTTCTTTTTGAATGGAAAGGAATAAAGGAGCACAGCGGCTTCCGCCCCTGCGCAAAATTCCTTTTAATGCCATGTCCGTCTGGACGTGCAAGTTTTTATTCTCCAACTTGCAAAACGCTTTTATAATTTTTCGTTCCCTGAGTTGGCAATAATGATTATAAACGGCCGTTTTGAGGTATTCTTTTTTTCGATTTTGAGTCTTGAATTTAGTTTTCCACAGGAGTAAAGTAACTTCAGGAGTAAAGTAACTTCATCAAAAAAAAGGGGGGTGGTTTTTGTGGCCATCGCGGTCGGGGCCGCGCTCGGCTTTGGGCTGTATTTTCTCCTGTCCCGCTTCGTCACGTCTGTGACGAAAGGAGGGCTCTCGCCGAAAACCGTCCTCTTTGGTGTTTCCCTCTTCTTTTTCGCGCCGGCCGCGCTGCTTGCCGTGGCGTTTCTCTTTTTTCCGGAGAAGCTTTGCCTCGCGGCCATCGCCATGTCGACCGCCCTCATTGCAAGCGCCGTCATGACGTTTCTCGTTCGGACCGTGCGCAAACCGAAAGGAAGTGATTAAAGCATGGCGGCGAAAATTCTAACGGTCGTCATAGCCGCCGCCGTCGCGCTTGCGGGGTTTTTCCTGCGAAGGCGCCACATCGTCAAAATGGGCGAAACGCCCACAAAGAAGCAAAAGCGATTAAAAAAGCTCTACTCCGCCATCATGGTCATCGGCGGGTATATCGCCATCGTCTTTCTCATTGAGCTCATCGCCGGCGCGCCGCCGAAGCGCGAGCTTACCGTCTCCATCGCGACGGAAAGGGTGGACCTGTTCGGGCTGAGCCTGAGCACAACCGCCCTGGTGACGTGGGGCATCATGGCCGTATTCATTGCCGCCGCCCTGGTTCTCCGGTTTACCGTCCTGCGGCGTTTGGAGGAAGTCCCGAAGGGCGTCCAGAACGTGCTGGAGATCGCTGTGGACTTAATATCGGACTACACGAAGAAGACGGCCCACGGCGTGGGCGAGGGCCTGTCCTCCTATCTCTTTACGGTGGCGGCGTTCCTTGTCGGCTGCGCCATATCGGAGATGCTGGGATTCCGCACGCCGGCCTCGGATATCACCATGACCGGGGCGCTGGCCATCATCACGTTCGTGCTCATCAACGTCTACGGCATCCGCATCAAAGGCGTGAAAGGGCGCATCAAGACCCTGGCCTCCCCGACGCCTATCAACCTGCCCTTTAAAATCATCACGGATGTGGCCACCCCGATCTCCCTGGCCTGCCGTCTCTTCGGAAACATGCTGGGCGGCCTTGTTGTCATGGAGCTGCTCAAAGGCGCCATGGGCAAGTTCGCCGTGGGCATCCCCGCCCTGGCAGGGCTTTACTTTAGCGTATTTCACCCGCTGATTCAGGCGTTTATCTTCATTACACTGACACTGACATTCATCAACGAAGCTACCGAGTAGGAGGAAAAACAGTATGTATCCAAATATGCCCATTGCCGTCGCACTCAGCCTTCTCGCCTGCGTCACTTCCGGTTTTGGCATGGCGCTTGCCACCGGCAAGGCAGTGGACGCCGTGGCCCGTCAGCCCGAGGCCTCCGGCAAAATCAACGCGCTGCTGCTGCTGGGTCTTGCCCTCACCGAGTCGTGCGCCATTTACGGCTTTGTGACGGGGCTTATCATGATCTTCAGCCTCCGGTAAGACCACAACCTAACCCTGTGAGGTGATTCGGGTGGAAGGACTCTACCCCTCCGATATTCTTATCAACATTGTCAACATCGTCATCCTTTTCGTACTGCTGCGGGCGATTTTGTACAAGCCCGTCAGCAAGTTCCTGCGCGAACGCCGCGAAAAGATTGAAAAGCAGCTTGCCGAGGCCAGCCAGAGCAAGGCGGAGGCCGAGGCGCTTCGCGAGCAGTACGAAAAGCGGCTGAAGGAGGCCGAAGAGGAGGCCCGCGCCCTCGTGCGCCGGCGCCAGCTGGAGGCGGACCGCCAGGCGGAGGCGATTATCAGCGAAGCCAGGCAAAAGGCGGACGCCATGCTTGAGGAGGCGCGCGCGCGCATCGCCGCGGAGGAAGAGCGCGCCCTCAAAAAAGCGCGGGCTGAAATCGCCGTCATGGCGGCGCAGCTTGCCGCGCAGATCCTTCAGCGCGAAATCAGTGCCGCGGACAACGACACGATTGTGAGCTCTTTTTTCAGTGACGAGACGAGGTAAGTATGGAAAAGCCTGTTCTGCTTGTCGCGCCTTCGTGCGATAAAGAGACAATCGAAAAAATCATAAACGGCTTCGAGCGCAAGCTGGGGTACCGGCCTGATTTCGACGTGTCCGCCGACGCGCGCATCATCGGCGGATTTATCGCCATTGTCGACGGCAACGTGTACGACATGAGCTTTTCGTCCCGCCTCAACGAGACGGTCCGTGAGCTTGGCGACAAGGAGGGCTTTGAGCTGAGCGAGCCCTTCGCCACCGTCGGCACCTTCCTGAAAAAGCGCGCCGAAGTGCCCAAACAGGACCTTCCCGTCTATGAATTCGGCGAAGTGATGGGCGTTTCGGACGAAATTGTGGAGATCAAGGGCCTGTCCCGGTGCCGTTACGGCGAGCTCATCGAGTTTGACGGCGGCGCCACGGGCCTCGCGCTCGACCTGCGCTCCGGCGGCATCAGCGCGGCGCTGCTCGACGGGAAGATTTCCACGTCCGCCCTCGCCCGCGCGACCGGCCGCGTGGCCAACATCTGCGTCGGCGAGGCGCTCCTGGGCCGCGTCATCGACCCCCTCGGCCGCCCGCTCGACGGGAAAGGCCCCATTACCGCCGACAAATACCGCCCCATCGAGGCGCCCGCGCCGGAAATTTTCAACCGCGCGCCCGTCAACAGGCCGCTTAAGACGGGCATTTTGTCGGTCGACAGCATGATCCCCATCGGGCGCGGCCAGCGCGAGCTGATTATCGGCGACCGCCAGACGGGCAAGACCTCCATCGCCCTGTCCGCCATCATCAACCAGAAGGCGGGCGACGTGTACTGCGTCTACTGTGCCATCGGGCAGAAGGCGTCGACGGTGTCGTCCGTCGTCCACACGCTCGAGCGCGCCGGCGCGTTGGACCACACCATCGTCGTCGCCGCGTTCAGCAGCGATACGGCCGCGCTCCAGTACATCGCGCCGTACGCCGCCTGCGCCATCGCGGAAGAGTTCATGTACGCGGGGAAGGACGTGCTCGTCGTGTACGACGACCTGTCCAAGCACGCGGTGGCGTACCGCACCATGTCGCTCCTTCTGCGCCGCCCGTCCGGCCGCGAGGCCTACCCCGGCGACGTGTTCTATCTCCACAGCCGCCTTTTGGAGCGCGCGGCGCAGCTCAAACCTGAGCTTGGCGGCGGGTCTCTCACGGCCCTGCCCATCGTGGAGACGACGGCGGGCGACATCTCCGCCTATATCCCGACGAACATCATCTCCATCACGGACGGCCAGATTTACCTCGAGACGGGGCTGTTTAACGCCGGCATGCGCCCGGCCATCAACGTGGGCCTGTCCGTGTCGCGCGTCGGCCGCGCGGCGCAAAGCCCGGCCATGAAGGCTGTCTCCGGCAGTCTGCGCCTCGAAGTCGCGCAGTACCGCGAAATGGCCGTGTTCGCGCAGTTCGGCGCCGATATCGACGCGGCGACGGCCGCGATGCTCCGCAGCGGCGAGCGGCTCATGGAGCTGCTCAAGCAGCGCCCGGACCAGCTGTTTTCCCTTTCGGAGCAGGTCGTGCTGCTCCTTGCCGTCTCGTGCGGCGTGTTTACGCCGTACCCGAAAAACGACATTGTGGACACGCGCGCGCGGCTGCTTGAGTTTGTCCACAAAAACGAGCCCGCCGCGATGCAGCGTATCGAAGAAACAGGCGCCCTCTCGGAGAGCGACAGGGCCGCCGTCACCGCGTGCTTTTCCAAGTTCCTGACGGAGGAAGGTGTGGAAAATGGCGCACGCGGCTGAAATCCGCCAACACATCGCCGCCGTCGAACAGACGATGAAAATCACCGGCGCGATGGAGCTCGTCTCCTCCATGCGCATCCGGCGCGTGATGAGCCACATCGAGCAAAACCACCGCTATTTCGAGCACGTCCAGAAGACGATGAAGCAGATCCTCGCGGGGCACCACATCACGCACCCGTACCTGCGGCCGGTCCCTGAAAACGGGCACTGCACCTTCATCGTCATCTCCGGCGACAAGGGGCTTTGCGGGGCGTACAACCTCAACGTCATCAACCTCGCGCTCCGGAAGATGGAGGAAAAGCCGAACAACGCGCTCATCACCGTCGGGCGGACGGCGGAGGCGTATTTCCGCGCTCACGGCCGCCAGCCGGACGTGTCGGTTCTCGGCATCGTGCAGGACCCGACGCTCTCGCGCGCCCGGCAGCTCGCCCGCGACGTCATGCAGCTGTTTGACACGGGGCAGACGGACGAAATCCAGGTCATCTACACCTCGTTTTTCGGGGAGACGAAGAACACGGCCGTCTCGCGCCGCCTCCTCCCCGTCCTCTCGGACGACTACGCCGGTATCGAGCTTCCGGAGAGCGTCCCGGAAATCCTCTACCACCCCTCGGAGCAGGAAGTGTTCGACCTGCTCGTCCCGCAGTACGTCGTGGGCATCGTGTTCGGCGTGATGGTGCAGTCATACGCCAGCGAGCACTTCGCGCGCATGAACGCCATGCACGGGGCGACGCTCAACGCCCAAGAGATGCTCAAGACGCTTAAAACGGAGTACAACATGGCGCGCCAGGCCGCGATTACGAACGAAATCGCGGAAATCACAGGCTCCGCCGAAATCCTCAGGAAGGGAGGGCGCCTGTATGGACAGCTCTAAAGACGGCATCCTCATCCACATCAGCGGGCCGGTTCTGGACGTTCTCTTCAAAGACGCCGAATACGAGCCGCAGATCCACAACCTGCTCGTCACCGAGTCCGGCTGCTACCTCGAAGTGGCGGCGAACGTCTCCCCCGGCATCGTGCGGTGCATCGCGCTCGACGCGACGGACGGCCTTATGTGCGGGATGACCGTCCACAACACGGGCCGCGCCATCGAAGTGCCCGTCGGCCCCGAGCTGCTCGGCCGCGTCGTGGACGTGCTCGGCCGCCCGATTGACGGGAAAGGCGCGATCCAGGCGCGGGAAAAGTGGGATATCCACAGGGCGCCGCCGCCGTTTACGGAGCTCATGCCCGTCACCGAGTTCTTTGAGACGGGCATTAAGGTCATCGACCTGATTACGCCCTACTCCAAAGGCGGAAAAATCGGCCTGTTCGGGGGCGCCGGCGTCGGCAAGACGGTGCTCATCATGGAGCTTATCTACAACATCGCCAAAATGCACGGCGGCTACTCCGTCTTCGCGGGCGTCGGCGAGCGCAGCCGCGAGGGCAGCGAGCTGATTGCGGACATGGAATCGTCCGGCGCCATCGAAAAAACGGCCCTCGCCTTCGGGCAGATGAACGAGCCTCCCGGCTCACGCATGCGCGTGGGGCTGACGGGCCTGACCATCGCGGAGTATTTCCGCGACGTGATGCACAAGGACGTCCTGTTCTTTATCGACAACATCTTCCGCTACGTCCAGGCGGGCAACGAGGTCTCCGCGCTCCTCGGGCGCATGCCCTCGGCCGTCGGCTACCAGCCGACGCTGTCAAACGAGCTCGGCGCGCTGGAAGAGCGCATCGTCTCCACGAAAAACGGCTCCATCACGTCCGTCCAGGCCATCTACGTCCCGGCGGACGACCTGTCCGACCCCGCCCCGGCCACCATCTTCTCGCACCTTGACGCGACGACGGTCCTCTCCCGCTCCATCGCGGAAATCGGCATCTACCCGGCGGTCGACCCCTTAGAGTCGCACTCGCGCATCCTGGATCCGCAGATCGTCGGGCAGCGCCACTACAACACGGCGCAGGGGGTGCTTGCCTGCCTCAACCGCTACCGCGAGCTGCGGGACATCATCGCCATTTTGGGCATGGAGGAGCTCTCCGAAGAGGACCGCCGCATCGTCTACCGCGCGCGGCGCATCCAGCAGTTCCTCTCCCAGCCCTTCTTCGTCGCCGAGCAGTTTACGGGCAACCCCGGCAAATACGTCTCTCTCACCGAGACCATCCGCTCCTTTGAGGCAATTTTGGGCGGCGAGGTGGACGACTACCCCGAGACGGCCTTCTCCATGGTCGGCACAATCGACGACGTGCACGAAAAGGCAACGAGCATGGCGGTTTAGGAGGGGCAGGTCATGGGCAAAACCTTCAACCTCGAAGTGCTCACGCCGGAGCACCCCTTCTTTGAAGGGAAGGCGGAGTCCCTCACCGTGACGACGACGGACGGGCGGTATACCTTCCTCGCAAACCACGCCCCGATTGTCATGCCCGTGGCCGTCGGCTCCCTCGTCATCAAAACGGAAGACGGCCAGAACATCGAGGCGTTCAACTCGGAAGGCTTCCTTGAATACGGACGCGAGCTTGTTTCCGTTTATGTACAGGCGTGCGAGCGCCCGGAAGATATCGACCGCATCCGCGCCGAGGAAGCGAAAAAGCGCGCCGAAGAGCGCCTGCGCCAGAAACAGAGCATGAACGAGTACACCCAGAACAAGATGGCGCTCGCGCGCGCCATGGCGCGCCTGAGCATGAGCTCGAAATACCGCCGCCGCTGATGATATAAAAGTTATCCACAGAAAGCCGCCTTTAGCAGGCATTGGGCTAAAGCACTGGGCATATATGAAAACGCCCGCCCCGATTAAACGGGGCGGGCGTTTTCTATTCTAAAACGGAGGTACCGTCAAGAATTTTTCGCAAATTCATAACCCGCTTGGTAGTCATCAACTAGCCAGCAGTTACCTGTGAATCAGTCATGACATCCAGGGCCTCAAGATGTATCATGCTCATATAGCGCTTGGT